>JBNKGC010000031.1:0-45012 GCA_050289625.1 Polyangiaceae bacterium
GCTGTGTGGGAGCGCAGGAAGGTTCCCCTCTCATGTCCGAAAGCATCGTCTACCAGTTGTACGTTGCCCCGCTCGAAGCCGAGCTTATTGAGCGGATCCGTCCTGTTTATGTTGAGTGCTTCGGAGAAGCACCGCCCGATGATTTCGTTTCGAGAGTGAACGACCGGACCGGGGGCATGCTGCAGTTTGCGCTCGTCGATAGTGAGGTCGTCGGCTTCAAGCTCGGCTATCGTCGCAATCCTGAAGTGTTCTACAGCTGGCTCGGAGGCGTTTCGCTGGAGCACCGCCAGCGGGGCATTGCGCGGGAGCTGCTGCACCGCCAGCACGAGTGGTGTCGAAGCCAGGGGTATCGACGGGTGCGCACTGATACCACGAACAATTTTAGGGACATGCTGCTACTCAACATCCGTGCGGGCTTCGATGTCGTTGGCACCTACCATGACGCGGAGCGCGGACTTGCGATCATGCTCGAGCAGGCATTGCAGTAGGAGCCGCGATACCCAGCGCTCTCACTTTGTGAGCTATCTCCTCCGATCTCGCGTCCTCATTCGAGCATTCGGGTATCCGCACACCTGGTGTCGGCACCAGGTAGCCTTGTCGTTCTTGCTGCCGCTGCCAGGTGGCTCTATGTTTGTGCCATATGGCAAAGACAGCAGAAGCTCAGGTCGCCGCTTTCCTCGGTGGACGGAAAGTCCTCGGTGGAATCTCTGGCGCGGCAGATTTCGTCGACGCCGTGCGGCATGGTTTGCCCTACGCGTCGCTTGAGGCGCTCTCCGCCGCCTTGCAAACAGACCTTGGTGCTGTCGGAGACGTCGTCGGGATCGCCCCGCGAACTCTGGCGCGACGCAAGCATGAGAAGCAGCTCTCGCCGATCGAGTCCGATCGCCTCTACCGAATCGCGTACATCCTTCACCTGGCCGCATCGACTCTCGGCGCTGTCGACAAGGCACGCGTTTGGCTCCAGCGCTCGAATCGAGCACTCGGCGGAGCCGTGCCCCTTGCCTTCATCGACACCGAGATTGGTGAACGCAAGGTGGAGCAGGTGCTCCTTCAGTTGACGCACGGGATCTACGCCTGATGCGGATCTGGCGCATCTGCCGAAAGCCGTTCTCGCGGTCTCCCCTCGATGGTCGGGGTGGGCTTGTGGTCGCGGGTCGGTGGCACACACCGCGGCGACTGGTCACGTACGCTTCCGAATCGCTCGCGCTCGCGAGCCTCGAGGTCCTCGTTCACTGTGACGTTGATCTCCTTCCCTCAGACCTCGTGGCGGTGGAGGTGGACGTTCCTGCAAAAGTGAAGGTCGCGGAGGTGAAGGCCAAAGAGCTTCCTCGAACTTGGCGCAAGCATCCCGCTCCGACCCGACTTCAGGAACTTGGAAACGACTGGCTGGACCGAGGGCGCACGGCCGTACTGCGGGTCCCCTCCGCTCTTGTGCCCACCGAGAGCAACTTTCTCATCAATCCCTCGCATCCAGCGTTTTCCGGGCTCCGAGTCGTGCGGCGCTTCAAGTTTGCCTTCGACGAACGCTTCGCAGTGCGTCGCGACTGATGTACGCGCGTCCCGCTGGCATGTCGTACCAACCCGCCAGGAATCGACCGCTAGCCGGTGGGACGAACGGCCCCTCGTTTCCCGCACGGACTTGTCCGCCGTGCGTGTGACCCGCCGTGTGACCCGCCAGTCCGAGCGCGAAGCGCCCCGCCGACCTCGGAACCCGATGCGAAAGTCCCGGGCTGTGCGTCAGGAGAACGCGTGCATGCCGCTTCTGTCCCCTCCGGTCGCCCCAAAAGTGGACGGGGAGACGAATTTGCCTCCCCGCCCGTCCCCCCCGAGTCTTGGCGCCGCCCGGAGTGCAGCTCGCCCGCGCCGAATTCGCACTGCGTAGGGAGACAGCGCAGCCGGGGCGATAATGCTCAATCTCGAGCTAGCGGAACGGGGTGAGCGAAGCACTCCCCCGAACGGGTGAAAATGTCGCTCAGAACGAGCGTGCAGCGAGCAGCTCGGCGCGCGAGGCGACGCCGTACTTTCGGTAGATGTTCCGCGTGTGCGTGCGCACGGTCTCGAGTGAAACGCCGAGGGTCCGGGCGACCTCCCCGAGCGACCGCCCCTGTCTCAGGTGGCGGAGGACGCGGTGTTCTGCACGGGTGAGAGGTCGCTCTGCGTCGGGCATGAGCTCCACCAAGAGTGGGCCGAGTTCGCCCGCGCCCGGCAGGGGCTGGAGGTCGAAAGCAATGGTTCGCGCGCCCAGGCTGAACGTACCGCACGCGGCGGGCAGCAGAATCTTGCCGCGCTGCTTGCAGTGTCGAATCGATTCGCGAACCTCTTCTGGCAGCTCCGCGTCCGATCCGGTGGCTTGTCGCAGGAGTCGCTTCGCCGCGCCGGACTGCCAGAGGATGTCTCCCTCGATGGTGACGACGATCAGCGGATGCGATGAACGCTGCTCCACGATGCTCGACAGGGAAGAGGTGCAGAGCTCGAGTCGTTCGAGTCGTCGAGAGCGCCTCTCCATCGCGGAAAAGAACGGGAGCAAGGTTTGCAAGTTCCGTTCATCCTCCTCGGTGAAGGGGTGCGGGCGCCCCAGCCCGAGCCCAAGGAACCCACTCGCCAAGGGGGGGGAGTCGGTGAAGTACGCCGACATGAGCTCGTCGACTCCGTTGGGTCGGTAGAGAACCTCGTAGGCCACGCTCTTCCGGACCTTGTGACGACCCACCAACCGAGTGGTCGGGATCACCCTCGTTCCCGGGGGCAGCTCGGCCATGTAGGACAGTTGGGGATCGTCTTTTAGATCGAGTGGGTGCGTTCGCGCGTCACCGAAGGCGCCGCATACAGCCGTCGGTGGGGTGTTCGGTCCCCAGCGGCACACGAGCACGTCGGCTTCGAAGAGATGCCGCAGGGTCGGCAGCGCCGACTCGACGTCAGCGATACGCGTGATTCCGGCGAGCTCGCGCGCTGCGGCCCAGGTGGCTTCCAAACGATGGATCGAGCCGTCCGCCATGGGGGCCCAGTCTATTGCGTCCGGCGATGCGGCGAGAACGCTTCATTTGCACGACGCCACGAGAACTGCGCGGGAGTCGGTCGCCGGACACGGCCCATGTGGGTCTCCTTTGACCCACTTTTGAGATCACGGCTTCCACTCATGATTCGGACCGCTTGGACGACGAGACACGCGGCGTGGCTTGCGCGACACGGCGGCTCGACGGACGACGGGGAGCGGCCTTCGCGGGGCCGTTGCCACAGCCTCGTCGACGAGCTGCTTTTCGAGGACGGGTGTTGGGGCTCGTTCAGTCCGCACGGCGTCTCCAGCCGAAGCCCCCACCACTGACGCGCAGGCGACGGCGAAGGATTGAATCGCGCGCTCCGACTGCCCCCGCAGCTTCCAGAATCCTCTGATGCCACCTCGGTGTAGATTCTTCGAGTGCTCGTCGCCGCCGTGCACTCGATCCTCGTCGGTTGGTGCGGTGGATGTAGGTGCTTCATCGCGGAGCGGGCGACCCCCGAGGACTCGCAAACGGAGCTGTGCCCCTCTATCCTTGCCGAGTACTCAAGCCAGTCGCCCGTCCGCCAACGCATGATCGAACTAGCGCCCGAGTCTCGCCTTCCGAACCTGCAAGGGGCCCTCCACCCCGAATTCCTCGCCCTCGGTTTGGGCGGGACGAACATGATGGCCATGCTGTGGTCGGTCGCCATGGGTCGCCGCGCCGTGGGCGTCGAGATGCGCGGCGATCCGTTCCTCGGAGTTCACTGGAACATTCGGGAGGATCTCTACCACCAACTCGGGCTCATCGACGAGATGATGCTCGACCGCTACGGGCGAGACGGCGTCCCGAATCGGGGCGACGGGCGACTGTTCAGCTTGGCCGAGTGCTTCTACAGTCTCGAGACCAAGGCCGGAGACATCGTTCCAGACAACGTCATCGACGGATACGACGCCGAGCAACACATCGCTGGCACGATTCATCACGTCGAGTTCATCGACGACCGCTGGACCGACGGGGTGCCCAACCGAGTGCTGACGTTGTTGCGCGCTCCGGCGCCCCCCGACGCCCCCGATGCGGACAAGATCCGAACGAACATCGTCGACGTACTCGACGGGCCCTCGACGTTCCAGGCCAGCGCGGCGTCGATCCTGATCCTGCTCAGACGCTACCTCGAAGGGATCGAGCGATTGGATCTGGCTCGGGGGCTTGCTCAGCCCCGGGTTCGTCTGTTCACCCGGCACCGCGTGATCCCCCAGGCGGAAGATGGTTTCGTTTCCCTCCCTGATGGTCGCAAGGCAGTGCGGATCGAAGCGCTGCAGGAACTCGACTACCGCGGCAAGTTCGTGCGCGTGCGGGCACCAGGCACGCAGCCCATCGATCTCGGCGTACCCGAGCTCTTCATGGTGGCGCAGGGGGTTCGCAGTAGCGATGCGAAACGCCTCGGTTTCGAACAGAAGCCGGTCGAGGTCGATCACGGCGACGGTCGCGGGCCGGTCGTGGCCCAGGCGGATTACTTGGCGGGCCTGATGGAAGTACTCGTGGATGGCCGCCTGCGCCGACGAATCTCCTCCGAGTTCGACGAAGAAGGGCGCGAGTACTGGGTTCGCCAGATAGCGGTGGGTCACGAGAACGACCCCGAAGTCGGGTGGGTGCTCGTCCAAGTGCCCGATCACCTCACGTTCGATCCGGTCAAGGCCGGTCTCGCGTCGCCCGAGACAGACCCCGACTCACCGGAGTTCTTTGCCGCGTACCAAGCGCTGCTTTACGACTACTACCTCACGCAGTGCTCGGAAGTGCTCGAAATCCCGAAGCGCGAGCTCAAGCGGATTCAGATGGTCTACGGGCCCAAGCTTTTCAGCCTGGTCGAGGTGGTCGGGGACGACGCGCAAATCGCCAAAAATGGAGTCGTGGCGGGGGATTCCTTCGGCAACGGCCACTTCCTCACCAGCGGTGGCGCGATGACGGGTATGGTGGCGCACGGTGCACGGGTACTCGAGTACTGGCGCTCGCGTGATCGAGGGGTGACGCCCGAAGAAGCCATCCGTCCCCTGGCGGACGGCATCAAAGAAGATACGCACGGCTGGCTCGAAGTGAGCGCCAAGGAGTACAGCGAGGCCCTTCCCATCAACTTCGGTGCGGAACGCATTCGAGATTTGGCGAACCAGACGTCGCTGGGCGAGGGAGTACGGGCCCACGCCGTCGATGCTTCTCGGCGACGTCGTCACTCTCTTCTGCCGCTCGACCCGTCGGATTGGCGTCGGCTTTTTCTGCGCAACGGAAAGGTGCGCTCAGCCCCTTTGCCAGACCTGCATCCGATGCATCCTGCCCTTCGCGGTCCGGGAGCTGCACAGGCCAAAAGCGTGGCGGTCGTCTACGTGGTGCCGACTTTCGATCGCGAGGGCGTCGCGTACCTCCGAACACTCTTGGCGCAGGTGGGCGCACGGATCGGGCTGATCCACGAGGAAGGGCTCGAGTTGCTTCCCGAGAGCGTGCGGTTTCGCCTTGCGGCCCATCATCAGGTGAGTGACGCGCACAACCCCTTGGAGTTGGCGCGTGCGATCCAGGGGATGACCCGTGTTCTGGGGCGTCCTGACGTCTTGCTCGGAACCTTGCCGGATCTCGAGGTGCCTCTCGGGCAGACCCGAGAAGCTCTCGGTCTGTCAGGAACGGGCGGTCAGGTGGCCGAGAATTTCAGCGACGTCGCTCGCACCCGACGACTGCTCCAGGAAGCTGGCATTTTAGTGGGCGGCGACGAAGTGGCGGTTGAGGAGGAATTCTCCCTCGAGGTGATGACTCTTCGTGGGATCCCAGCGTGGTCGTCGGCGACGCGGATGCGCTTCGTTGCGGAAGCGCCTGGGAGCTCGAGGTCCAAACCATTGTCCGTCGTGCTGCCTCGCGAGCTCGATGACCCGGCGGATTCGATGGTCCGTCGCATGGGGTTTGCGGCCCTCCGGGCGCTCGGCATGAAGTCGGGACTTTCTCACATGAAGTGGGTGCGTCGCGCCGATGGCAAGGCAGCGGTCGTTCATGTGGCACCGACGCCGCCCCCGGGGCGACGCCTCTCTTTGATGGGCCATGCGCATGGCGCCAACATGGCGCAGGTTTGGGCCAAATCGGTAGTTCGCGGCCACTTCGCTCCAATTCCGCGCCGCTTCGCTGCCGGCATCGCTTATTTGCACGGCGTGGGCGGCGGCAACCAAGTCGTGGACGTCAGCGGCTTTGCCAAGTTGCGACAAGACTTGGGCGAAATGATCGTCGAGCTCGACATCCCGGAACTCGGACAGCCACGGCGCTCGAGCGAGGCGGACGGACTCGTCGTCTTGCGCCACCAGGAAACGAGGCAGGTCGAGCAAGCCCTCGAGCACGTGCACGCGTCACTGCGCATTCTGCTCAGCGAAGCGTCGTAGTCTGCTCAGCGAAGCGTCGTAGTGCCCTACTCAGCGCCGGAAGTGCCGGAGACGGCGTCGCGCGCCGTGAGGCCCCCGGCTTCGGCGCGCACCGAAACCGCCACGGGGTCGTCCTCGGCGAGGAGATCGACGATGCGTTTGGTGAGGTGTCGGTGGCGTTCCGAAAGCAGGCGCGCCATCGCGGCGACCAACTTGTAACCAGCCAAACTCCCCTGCTCGAGAAGTTCGTCGAACTTGCCGCGGCGGAAGCGAAATAGCGTGAGCGGCTCGGTTGCTTTCACCGTTGCCGAGCGCGGTGAGCCGTCGAGCACAGCCATTTCACCGAAGATGGAGCCGCGGTCGAGTGTCGCGAGTGCGCGCGAAGACCCGTCCTTCCCCGACTGCAGGACTTCGGCCGAGCCTTCGAAGATCGCATACCAAGCGTCCCCCGCCTCACCCTCCTCGAAGGCGATTTGCCCCGCGTTCAGGCGCGCCACTTCCATGATCCGCGCCACCTCAGCGAGCTCCGCTGCATCGAGGTCTCGAAACAAGGAGGCTTGCTCGAGAAATTCGATGACCTTGTCGAGGGTGATTGATTCGTCCATCGGTGCGCCGAAGCATAACACCGGCGCACGCCCGAGTCTGTGCTCCGTCGCACGCGTCCTGCACTCCGCGGCACTCCGCTAGCCTAAAACTTCGCCCTCGCTTGTCGGTTCTCGACGAGCGCTCGTCTAGCGACGAGCGTTTCCCGCGCCACGGCGGGCAGCACTTGCGCTGAGCGCCCTCCGCCGTCGAGCCGGGGCTTCATGCCGTAGCGCGCGCCGACATCATTCGATTCATCAAGAGGCCACCCGCGTTGAAGAGCGCGATCAACACGGCCCAAAGGGCCAGCCAGTGGTGCTCGATCAGGAGGCCTCCGAGCAACGGGGCCACGATGGACGAGATGGACATCAACGATTGATTGAGTCCGAGCACCGAGCCTTGCTCGTTCCGAGGAACCTGCTGGGTGATGAGGCTGGTGAGGCTCGGGCGGAGCACTCCACTCCCAAAGGAGCTGAACACTGCCGAAAACAGCAGCACCGGGATGACGTAGGTGCCGGCGAGGAGCGCATAGCCGAACGCGGCGCTCGCAAATCCGGCCATGGCCAGTCTGGCCTCACCGAAGCGCCCCACGAGGCGCCCCACGAGGCCCCCCTGCCAGAGGATCCCGAGCAGGCCCGAGAAGGCGAGCACGTAGCCGACCTCCCGCGCCGTGAAGGCGTGTCCCTGCCAAGTGAGTCGTCGCTCGGCAAACAGGGCGAATCCGGACGTGAAAAGCGAGAAGGCCATCGTGAAGCAGAAGAACTGCACGAGTAGACCGCCGAGCACGGGGCGCTTGAAGTACTCCGCATACTGGCCCCAGGCGAAAATCGAAACGCGGCGCCCCGCGGGTGGCGGCGGGGCCGCCGCGCTCTCGGCGGTGCCTTCCGGGGGCACTGGCTTTGCAGGCAGGAGGAAGGTCGTGGCGAGGATGCTCGCGAGCGACAGACCCGCGGCGAGATAGATGGGCGCCGAAAAGCCGTAGTGGTGGAAGAGCCAACCGGACAGGCCGGGCCCCACCAAAAAGCCGATTCCGAAGGCGATCCCGATCACGGCAAACGAGCGCGCCCGACGCTCGGGCGCGGTGACGTCGGCGATGTACGCCTGCGCCAGTGAGAGGTTGCCGGCCGTGGCACCATCGATCATGCGTGACAGGAACACCACCCAGAGCACCTCGGCTCGTGCCAGCATCAAGAAACCGATCAACGTCCCGATCTGCGATGCGATCAGAAGGGGCTTGCGTCCCACGACGTCGCTCCAACGTCCCAAGAGCGGCCCGGACACCAACTGACACGCCGCGTAGACCGAAACGAGTAGGCCGACCACCGCCGGCGACGCCCCCAAGTGCTCCGCCAGGAAGGGCAGGAGCGGCAGGATGATCGCCAAGCCGAGCACATCGACGACGACGACCAAAAAGATGGGAAGGAGCGGGGAACGCCACATGGGGGTGGAGTTAGCTCCATGGGCCCCGCTTCTCAAAGGATGCGAAGCGCTTCTCGGCGAAAAAACGCTTTCGCCTTCAAGCCGTCTCGCGCTTCACCGTCAGCACTGGGCAATCCGACGTTCGGACGACGCGCTCCGCCGTGGAGCCAAGGAGCATGTGGCGGATGCCGGTGCGTCCGTGGGTGCCCATCACGATCAAATCGCACCCGGAAGACTTGGCTGCTTCGACGATCTCGAAGGCAGCACCGCCGATGGGGAGGCTGGTCTCGACCCGGGGAGCTCCCGCCGCGAGGGCCTTCTCTTTGGCGTTCTCGAGCTGCTTCTGGAACTCCCCCATCATCGTCGTCATCTGCTCGGGGGTGTAGAGCATGTATCCGTCGGGCAACGCGTAGTTGACGGGCTGATACACGTGCACGATGAGGAGCGTGGCCTCGTAGCGTCGAGCGATGTCCGCGGCGTAGTCGACCGCGTTTCGGGCATGCTCCGAGAAGTCGGACGCGACCAGGATCTTTTGAAAAGGTTTCATGCGTGGGCCTCTCTCCTTTATTCTACGTCGCCCTCTCGCTCACGTTTACAGCGCGAGAGCTTCTAACCTTGTAAAGCCGTCGCACCTTTGGCCGCGGGGAGCAACAAAGCCTGCAGGACTCCGGTCAGGCAAAGGGCCGCCGAGATGACGAAGGCCCGGTCGAAGGCTCCGACAGCGGCGACTGAGCCCGACAGGGCGGCACCCCGCCCGAGCGCCGTGCGCAGTCCGGCTGGGAGGATGCTCGACCCGGAGATAGCCGACGACGGCGGCGATGACTGGAGCCGTCAGCAGCCCGACTTCCGGGACACGGGGGGAAGCCTCCCGGTACTCCCGGAAGAGGGACACGCCTTTCAGGCGAATCCCCGGCCCGGCGACGTGCGCGAGGTCCGCAACGCGCCGGGAAGAACCCCCGCTCGACTCAGCGGAACTGGCGACCGCGGGGTTCTCGAGAGCAGCACTGCGCCGAAACCGAGCCCGCGCAGTGGAGAGGATGCCCTCAACTCAGTTGCAAGTCAGGTTGTTGCAGTCGAGATCGGTCTTCGAGGAAAAACTGACCTTGCTGTACATGTCGTAGGGAGAATTTCCGGAGAAGCCCACGCTGGTCCCGACTAGGGTGGAGTCGGTGCCTGCAAGGCGAATCGCTCCACCGTAGCCGTGCTCCGCGGTGTTGTTCTTGAACCAACCGCCGTTCATGGTCACTGTCCCTGCCTTTACGTAGAGGGCCGAGCCTTGATTGCCTGTATTCGCCTGGAACGTCACGCCCGTGAGAGTGGCAGTCTTGTTGGCTGAGTCGAAGTGGAACACCCCGGAGGCAGACGCGCGACCGCTGTTCGCAAAGTGCACATTGGACATCGTCAGCGGTGACGAGCGGATCTGAACTACGCCCGTGCCGGCGGCGCAGTTGTCGAAGGTCGTATTCGTGATGCTGACTGCCTTGGCCTTGTTGACGTAGACGCCCGGCGTGTTTGCGATGGTGTCGGTGTTGGCGGTGAGGTTGACGAAGTCGACGTCGTCAACGGAAAGCGTTCCGTTCGAACCAACCGACGCAATCGCTGTCACCAAATTGACCACTCCAGTCGAATCGCCAAACGTCAAGCCTGAAACGCTGAGGAAACTATCCGAGGAATAGATCTGCGAGATCCAGGGACTGTCATAGAGCAAAGCGACCGAGTCGCGACCTGAGCTGCCGTCGGCGTCCACCCCGACGACCGACAAGGTGAGGTCTTTTACATAGAACCCCGTGTACCAATTGCCGGGGCAAATGCGCACGGTCCCGTCACCTGGGATGGTGATGTACTCCGGTGAATCCCGAGTTCCTGCAGCAGCCTGACTCGTCAAATCTTCCACGACGCCGGTCTCGGAATATGTGAACGTCATGCCGCTCTCGTTCAGCGCGTCGGCAGTACAGTCGTTGATACGGCCGTCACAAATGTCTGGGGCGCCGGGGTAGCTGAAAGCGTCTTCCGGATAACAGTCGCTCACGTCCGTCTGGTAGCCATCGGGCATGGCGCAGGCTTGGACAACTCGAGCGCGGCCCTTCCTGACCCACAGGCGAACGCTATCGACTGGAACGAGCCCAGGCCCGGGGAGTCCCTCGATGCCTTCTTGCGAAATGCTTTCGAAGGCGCCCACGGAAAAGTACCGGGTCGTGGCGTTGGGGCTGCCGTCCAGAAAAGAGAGCGACGTGGAACTCAGCGCCAGTCCCCCCCAACCACCGAAGTCCGCCTGAGGGGCGCTGGTCTCCTCGTAGTCTTGCACGAACGAATAACCGACGGGGTTGGTCCCCTGGTACCAGGTGTGCGCCGCGTAATCCGATCCGGGCCATTCGAGACGGAACTCGAAGTTTTCCTCCTCGCGCTCAAACGAGGAAAGGTACCCCAAGATCGAATAGAGCGAGGCAGAAGGATCCTCTGGGTTTTTGAGGGCGGCTTCGTCAGAGTCCGTGAACAGCTCTCCCGCGGCGGCGAAGTCGTGAGAAAACACGAGCGTCCACCCACCGCCATCGGCGACCATGTCGCACTCGACCGTCAGGTTGCGCCCAGGCATCTCTTCGAAGGGCTGAATGGAGTAGGTGCCGCTTTCAGTCGACCCGATCGCCAGGTGGTCGCTGCAGCTCTGGAGATACCCCCCTCCCGGTTGCAAGGAGTCGGCCCCGTAGCCATCTCCATCGGAGTCGTAGTAGTACTCCACGAACTGACTGAGCGATTTGTCCGTGTCGTCGCAGTCGTCGAAGTTCTCGACATAGCCTGCTGGTGCCAAGCAGCTCGCCACCATTTGATTGGCATCTCCGTAGCTGTCGACGTCTGAATCCAGGTACCAGGCCGAGAGGCTCCCGACCGCTACCGTCGAGTCGAGATCGTCTGCGCTGCCGTTGCAGTTTTCGTCGGTCTGCGCCTCGTCACAGATTTCCTCGGCCCCCGGGTGAATGTCCCCGTTTTCGTCATTGCAGTCCGAGTCATCGGTGACGCGCCCTTCCGGCTGGTTGCAGCGCATGATCGGATCGCCACTGCCGTAGCCGTCCTCATCGCCGTCCAAGTACCAGGCGGTTTTGTCCTCGTCCGCGAGCCCCTCATCAGCATCATCGGCTGCGCCACTGCAATCCTCATCCACGTCGAAAGGATCGCAGACCTCGGGAGCGTCGGGGTGAATCGCGGCATCGAAGTCATTGCAGTCACCGGCAACCAAAGCCGAAGCGCCCACCTGGGCGCAGGATTCGAGGCTCTGGTCAGGGTCCCCGAACCCATCGCCGTCCCGATCGAGGTACCACGTGACGAGGTTTTCCGTCCCATTGTCGATGAGGAAGTCGCAATCGTTGTCGACGCCGTCGCCGCAGATGTCTTCAGCACCGGGATGAACCACGGCGTCCTCATCGTCGCAGTCATCGGAGTTTTCCACGCGCCCGCTGACTTCTGCACAGGAGCAGACGTAGTCCCCGATGTCGCCAAAGCCGTCTTCATCGAGATCGGCGAACCAGATGGACGGCTCTTGATCGCCTTGGCAGTTCAAAGCTTCCGTCTTGCCGCAGGTCGGGATCACACTCTGGACAGCTTGGCCGTCTTCGCTAGCGGTCGCTCCCCCCATCGCCGCCGGCTCGTCACCTCCAGCGTACATTTCGCCTGATCCGCCTTCATCGGACGAAGAGCAACCCCACGTGCCACCCAGGGCAAGGAGGAGAACTGTCTGTGCCCACGGGATCCGGTGCAGGTGCCTCACAAACAGGAAGGACGAGAAGGGGAAAGCTGAAGTTCCCAAGTTTACCTGCTGGGAACCATTTCTCACGTCCTCCCGTCTCATCGGCGGAGGCAAAGACCACCCTTGAAAAGCCCCATCAGCCAGACGATTCGCGCTTTTTCTCTTCTCACGGCGGCCAGCCTGCTGCTCGCCTGCCACCAGGGAAATTCCGAGCGCGAAACCCCGCCCGCCGACACTACGGATCAGCAGACAACAGACGAGGAACCCGATGTTCCGTGCAAGTCAGATTCCGATAAGGACGGAACCTGCGACAATGTCGACCTCTGTGTGGGGCTCGATGCTGCTGGAGACACCGACGCGGACGGCGTTTGCAATGATCGGGATGCGTGCGACGGCGACGACTTTTGGGGCGACAGCGACGAGGACGGCATCTGCGACGATCGGGATCTGTGCCGCGGAACCGACCAATGGGGCGATAGCGACGGCGACGGCGTCTGCGAAGACCAAGATGCCTGCCAAGGCGACGATGCTCTCGGCGACGCCGACACGAATGGAGAGTGCGACGACCCGGAGAAGCAATCCGTGCCGACTCCCTGGATCTCGATCAGCCCCGAGCTGCCGCGGGGCGGCGATGTTGTCACGGCACGGCTCGAGTATCCGGTAGACCTCGATGATTACGAGGTGCGCTACAGCTGGACAAAGGACGGGAAAGAGCTGGGCAGCAACTCGACACTCGAAGGCGTCGCGCGGGGGGAAAGCTGGACTCTTACGGTCACCCTTATCGGCCCGAACCAGGTCGCGGCGAGTCGAAGCTTGAACTTCACTGTGCAGAACGCTCTGCCTCGCGTGGAAAACGTTCATATGGCCGATGGCGCATGCGGCGTGGATGCCAAGTGCCTCTACGACTACACAGATGGCGACGGCGACCCCGACGAATCGATCATCACCTGGTTCGTGAACGACACGCAGGTTGAAAGCGGAGTTCTGAAAAACACTCTCTCGGTCTCGAACGTCAGCCCTGGCGACCTCGTGGAGTGTGTGGTGTCTCCGCGCGACGGCCAAACCGACGAAGCTTCGGACGTCTCCAGCAGCCCCAAGGCGCTCGACGCCGCACCGGTCGTGAGGGCCTCCGCCCTCGGGGGAGGGCGAGTGGGAGAGCCCCTGACCTGCGATCATCAGGTGAGCGATGAATGCTCGGGCCTCGAATACTCCGTGGACTGGTACCTCAACGGGAGCTTCCAGGCGAGCGGGGCCGATCTCGACACCAGCGGGCTTGCCCTGGGAGGCATGTTGGTCTGTCGGATCGAGGCGACCGACGCGAGCGGGCAAACCACAATTTTCGAAACAGCGCCTCTCCAAGTGACGAGCCCCACCTGGCGCATTCGCGGTTCGGAGGCCGATGGAGGCGTCGGGAGGTCCGTCGCGCCTCTCCTGGATGGAACGGGGAACGGCCTGGGCCGCATCGTTGTTGGGGTCTCCGGCTACGATCTCGACACTGGCCTCGACCAAATCAAAGACATCGGCGCGGTCTATGTGGTGGACGTGCGCACAGACGGCGAAACAGTCTACCTTTCTGACTTCGACCAAGGGGAAGGCGGTGAGCGCATCTTGGGGGAGTCGGGGAGCTACTCCGTAGACGAGCTCGTTTGCGGAAACTACTACTTCCCCGCTGGATGCCCCACCATTCGCGAACCCTACGAGGACTATGATGCGACTCGAGAGGGCCCCGAAGGCGGCGCCTTCGGGCTGAGTCTGACGGGAGGCGGTGACTTCACGGGGGACGGGATCCCGGACTTCATCGCCTCCGCCCCCTACGCGCTCACGACCGACGTCTGGACTGGCCGCACGTACACCTTCTCAGGGAGTGTCAGTGAGTTTGGCTCTGCAGGAGAGATTTCGGACGGCACCTCAGGGTTCGTCGTTTCCGGTGAGTGTGGCCGTCGCGCTGAGCGAGGTGGTTACGTCGGCAGCGAAGACGTGGAAGCAGACGGCGACGTTTTTGGTTGGTCGCTCGAGGCGGCGGGCGACGTCAACGGCGACGGGATCGACGACTTCATCGTCGGCGCCCCGAATAACGGGGACCAAGACGAAGGAACGGCCTACGTCGTCTACGGCCATGATCGGGGGGAAGAACTAGAAGTCGCGGACTTATTCAGCAGAGGCTGCGAGATCGACTCCGAGCCCAAGTTTACGGAGAGCGATTACGGCTTTGCCCTCGCTGGTACCGACGAGAAAACGATTCTCGGCGGCAGTTTGTGGGGGGTACGTGTCAACGGGGCCGGCGACTTCAACGGGGACGGCTACGCCGACGTCTTTGCGGAAGCCGAACAATTTCGCACCCCGCGCTATTGGGTCTACTTCGGAGGGCACTCCCATTCCCCGACCAACCTCGACGCCACGAGCGGGGAGGAAAATGCTGTTGAGTTGAGGCACCCCCCTTCCGGCTTCGGCTGTTCCGGTGGGACATGCACCACCACCGGCCTGCTTCTGAACACGGCTGCCTGGGGAAGCGGGGGAGACATCAATGGGGACCAGCTCGACGACGTCGTCGCTTGGGGCTTCGGCGAGGAAGGGATCATCGGAGCCGTCATTTATGGCCAAAAAGACGCGACGAAGATCAACATCTCCTCGGTGTTGGAAGGCGACGGCGGGTTTCCGCTTCTCGGCGAAACCAGAGCCCCCCTGGGCTACCCGTCCCAAGCGTTGATCTTGGGAGACATGAACGGTGACGGCTACGATGACTTTGCGCTCGGCGCGCCCGCTACCGTGAGCACGCGCGGTACCGTCCTGGTCTTCTTCGGAGGCAAGGACATTACCTCGATCGATGAGGCAGATCTGGAAAACGGGATCGGCGGATTCGTGCTCCATGGCGACACGAACGGAGATCGGCTGGGCATGGCCCTGTCTTCGGGCGACGTCGATGGCGATGGCCTGGCGGATCTGCTCATGGGTGCCCCGGGAGTCGACGACGGAGAGTCCGACGTCGGGGAAGTCGTTGTCTACTTCGGCGGCAATGTTTCTGGGACCATCACGCACTACGGACACGAGAGTGATGATGAGCTCGTGGGTTCGAGCGATGTCGACCACATGGTCGGCGGTCGAGGAAACGATACGATTCGAGGAAACGGTGGAGCTGATGCCATCTACGGTGGCGGCGGCGACGACACCGTCTTCGTTGCGGATCTGTCGTTCCGCCGGATTGACGCAGGCATCGGCGAGGACACCGTCGTGTTTTCATCGACCACGGGCGACATTTCGCTCGCGGAGCTCCGGCATCGACTCTTTGGAATCGAAGTCATCCAGCTCGAAGGGCAGGCATTGACGCTCCCTGTCATCGACGTGCTCAACCTTTCCAAATCGACCAATCGACTGCGAATCGAGGGCTCCGGTGAACTCCTGACGTTGCCCGGTGAAGACTGGATCGGCGGCTCGGCAATCGAAGAAAGTGGCAAGACCTATCGAGTGATTCAACTCGGTCGCGCCGAGCTCTGGATTGAGGAAGGGGTGGAGACATCCATCGCCCCCACGGTGCTCGAATCGGAATTCACCGTCGCCGAAAACAGCGCCGCAGGAACTTATGTAGGGCAGGTCGAGGCGACCGACCCCGATGGCACCGTTCAAGACTATTTCCTCAGCTCGCAGTCCCATGACGGGCACTTCTTCGTCAGCTCCACCGGGGCTGTCTTCGTGGACACGGCGGCTGTCTTTGACGAAGCCACGCAAAGCGGAGGTCTCGACTTCGAGGGCTCCGAGCAGGACTACTGGGTGGCAGTGGGTGTGACGGACGACCAGGGCCTCACCACCGTCAAGACTTTCCCCATTCATCTGAGCGACGTGAACGAAGTGCCGTTCTTCCCTCAGGAGCTTTCGGACACGCTGAATGGAGTTGTTTCTGCGACCGTATTCACAGTGCTCGAAGGCGGAGCAACCGGAGCTTCGTTTGGCACGCTCCGAGCGCTCGACGTGGACGCAGACGACAGCATTACCTACTCGATCTCCGGGTCGATCGAAGGGCTCGATCCAAGCAACTTCGGGGACCTCCCCGCTTGGACCGTGAGCGGCTCCTCCCCCTTCGAAGTCGATGCAGACTCGGGGGCGCTGAGCTTGAGCCTCGGCAACACTCTCGACTACGAAGGACAGCAAACCTACTGGTTCGAACTCGTGGCCACTGACCAATTGGGGCTCAGCACCAAGCGGGTCATCCTCGTTCGGGTCTCGGATCGTGACTCCATCGACACGATCACCTCAACCACCTTCACTCTGTCCGACCAGAGTATGATGATGGAGGACGATTCCTCCCTCCTGGACTTCCTGGAAGTCTTTACAGGGGGTGGATATGCTCAGGTGTTCGACCCGGGGGACACCTCTGGAGACTTCTCCCTTCCCTGGATCACGGGAGCAACCATCATCGGGAGCCGCTACGTGCCCACCTGGGGAAGCCGCGACTTCTCCTACGATATGTCCGGCGATCTCTCCCTCGACCTCTCGGTGGACGTCGATACTGGCTCTCTGAACGCGACGGCACCGATCACCATCAACCTCTCAGTCCCCGACGAAGTCTCTCCCGATACAGATTTTACCCTTTCTTCCTCTTGGGCGTTCGATGGTCAGCCCACACTCACAGGGCAGAGCCCTTACGCCAGTATCGATTTGGACTTCCACACCAACCTCGACGTTTCGGCGTCGACCTGCCTCGACTCGAGCTGCAAGTCGGTCAAAAAGGACATCGATCTGGATTTCAACCAAAACTGGACGCACGCAAGCAACGCTTTCGTAGCGAACAAGTGGAAAGAGGACATCGCGGGTTCCGACGTTCTGCCCACCAAAACCTATGCGGATTACCTCGAGGACGCTTTCGAGTGGTCAGCCTCCGAGGCATCCACTGCGGTCGAGGCGCTCACCGATTATTCAATAGAACAGGGCAGCAGCGGCTCAGACGCCTTGGCTACCTTGATCGCTTCCTACGATTCGGTCTCGGCGGTCAGCCTCACGGATGCGCCCATCACGACGGTGGAAATTCTCGACACTGAGTGGAACAGCTACTTTGTCTATTTCCTCAACAAGTATGGTGGCGGGCAGGGGCTGACCCGCGGCACCTGGGAATCCTCGTCCGACGGCATCAATTGGGATATCGACTACTTTCTGTTCGATACCACGCTCAACGTCACAGGCTTGTTCTCCTATGAACCGACCCTCGTGTTCCTCGGGCTCGAGGGGGAAATCGAATTCGAAGACGGAAGCACTCAAACCTTTACGGTTGGTGAGGACACCACCTTGAACGTCAGTGCGGCACAAGATCTCGATAACGATGGTGCCGTCTCGACAACCATTCAGATCTCGATGAATACCGTCGTCATGACGGACATGTGGCATATGGTCTATGGAGGTCTCAACTACACGTTCTTCGAGTTCGAGGCGACGGGCAAGAAGGTCGACGATGGCACCAAGTATGGGCCTTTCACCTATGGCCCGGTAGAAGTCGGATGCGGCATCTACTCCGGCGCGAATTTCTCCGGGGCGTCCTTCAAGAACAGCGCGGCTAGTTGCCTGGCAACCCTGGGCCACTCCTACTTCTACTTTCAGCCGCAGAAGTGGACCGTGCAGGAGATCACTGGGTCGATTGACCTGAAGCCGTGAGAAAAGCCCGAACTCGACCCCAAACCACCATCTTCTCGTGGCTCGCTCGCTCTTGCGTTGCAGAAAAGTCTTGGTGGGCTACGCGAAGGACGGGTACCCGATCCGTGTGCGACGAAATCCGAAGTTCTGCGAATCTTTAGGAGAAACTACCTTCAAGAAACCCATGACGGGGGTGCCTGTGAGCCCTCTGTTTTTCGCTCTCAACCTCGAGGTACTTGCACGATGCGACTGACTCCCCTCCTTGCACTTCTAACTCTTCCGACACTGATCGCTTGCGGAAACGACGACGGCGACGACCTAGTCTTCGATGGGGACGCGACTGCGGGCGGCGCTGCGGGCGCCGGCGGTGGTGACGGCTCCGGGGGAACGACGGACAACAGTGGTGGCTCCGGGGGAACGACGGACAACAGTGGTGGCTCCGGAGGAACAACGGGTGACGGTGGCACGGGTGGCACCGTGACCACGTCCTGCGCCATGGGAGAGCAGGACAACGACGGGGACGGGATGTGTGAACCCGCTTGTGCGGCGGACAGCTGCGGTAGCAAAAAGACCTGCGACGACAGCAGTGGATCGGTCGTCTGCGAGTGTCCTCCCGGCTGGGGCGGAGATGATTGCTCGGAGCCCGATTGCACGGGCATCACCTGCACCGGCGATGGCACGGGCACTTGTGACGGCTCGGGGGATGCCGTTGCGTGCACTTGCGACGAGGGCTACCAAGACAACGACGAAGATCTCACCTGCGACGCAGCGTGCGCTGCCAGCAGCTGCTCTGGACATGGGACCTGCGACGATTCGACCGGCGCAATCTCTTGCAAATGTGACGACGGATACGACGGTGCTGCCTGCGACGTGTGCGACACCGCCGGCGGGTACGCCTCCGACGGCGAGGCGTGCGGCATCGCGATCGCCGGCGGCTTGGTAGAAGGCGACCCTGCGAAGTGGGCTGACGGGACCACGGCCAAGAACTGCCAGGAGTACCTGTTCCCCCCGGACGGCTACGTCTACGCCGGTTCGACCGGCGACGGCATTTACGAGATCGATCCCAGTGGAAGCTCTCCGTTCGAGGTTTACTGCGACCAGACGACGCTGGGAGGCGGCTGGACGATGATCGACCAAGTCGTCGGGCACAACGACTTCGGTGTGTCGATCACCTCCAACGCGGGGGGAACTTGTGACCTCAATGGGGACAACCCCATCGGGACGGACACCTCCGACACGCACGATTGCTACTTCGACTACGACCTCGGGTTCGAGTTCAACGGCATCTACGCTGACGGTTTCACGGTGACCTCGGCGGCAGGAGATGGTGATACCTCGGACCTCACCCAGTACAGCTTTGATGGCTGGGCAGGTCGCTGCTCCGCCGGCGATGTGCGCTGGGGTGGCGTCAACGCGGGGCCTGCCTTGAGCCTCGGCGAGGCGAGTGGGCAAGCCCCCTACTGCGGGGACTATTCAGAATACGCAGGCGGTGCGAGCGTCCCTCCCATGACGGCCGATGCTGGACTGACGACGGATACCGCCCTGCGCCTCCACTTCTACGAGAAGGGTGGCGAGTCGGAGGGCTGGGAATGGACCGACGGCCGAGTCGGGGTTCGGCTGGAATCCCAGGTGGTGGGAGCCTTGAGCGCCAGCGACCCCGGCGAATGGGACGACGGGCAGTACTCGGCGGATTGCGCCGGCTACGCCACCACCGGGCTTCAGCTGGGAGCACTCCGACGGGGAACCGATCAGATCGGCTACTTCACCATCGACGCGGATGGCGATGGACCGGGCGCCCCGGAAGTCGTGTACTGTGCGGACGGCGAGACCGGTTGGACGCCAGTCGTTTCGTGGAACCGCGAAGCGGACAACGAAAGCCACACGCTCGAGACGCTGCTGGCGCAGTTCACCGATGATCTCGCGGGGCCACCCACGGGCGTGAGTCTGATGAGCGATCTCTCCAATCAGCCCGAAGGCATCCGCTGGTCCGACCACAGTGCGAGCTTCGATGCTCTCAGCTACACGCTCGATCTGTCGGGCTCGGGCTACACGGAGATCCGCGTCGATCTCAAATTCTACGGCTACTCATACGATGACGCAGGCGTCTGGTTCTACACAAACAGCGCGGGCGGACCGACGAATATCGCCTGCAACGAACAGGACGTCGCCTCGAACTCAGACTACTCGACCGAGGAACGAGCACTCGTACCCTACGCCTGCCCGAACCACATCAGCGGGAACTTCTGGCTTGAGGACACGTACGCGGTCGATGTGGGCGAATCGATTGATTCGTTCACCTTCCGATCGCTCATGGGCGACAACAACCTGGGCGACTACTCGCTCCTGTATCGCATGAACATTGCGGTTCGCTGAGCGGGGCTGCGCAGAACGAACGACCCCTCCGGGTGCGGGACAGCTGCTTTCTGTGTCCCAAGCTGCAAGAACACCGACGTGCGCCACTGGAGCTACAAACCGTTTGCGGTTTGTAGCGACCAAACGAGCAACTAGCGTGTCGAATCGTGCAGCATGGGCGCGCTGGTCCTCGCCGTCGTCGCTGCTGCAACACTTCTTGTCAGTGTTGTTCCCAGGGGGGCAAGCCCGGTGATCGGTGCGTCCGTGATCAGGAGCGAGGACGTCCCGCCGAACTCGCTCTCGGGCGGAGCGGTCCCGATTCGCCGGTCATTCACCAAACCATGGCATTGAAGCCGAGCTCGACAATGTGCTGCGCGAAGTTGCGATTATCGTAGTCGTGGTTCGGCTCCAAAAAGGTTGTCGTGGGCGAGTCATGAGGAGTCTCTCGCGCCATGTTCGAGCGCGAATGAAGGAATGAGTAATCGAGGACGACGCCGAAGCTTCGGTCCACTTCCGGAAACCATTCGACCGCAGCGCCGAGGCACGTGCGGAGGTCACGACGGCGCTTCTTGGTGGCTTCCGTGAGGCGGTCAGCCGCCTCCTGCCCTTGACCGGGGGGCGGACGGTCCGGAACCGCATAGCTTTCCTCCAGATAACGCCGCCACTGCACGCTGGCACTGCCCGACATTTGAAAGTGGCGCGATAGATCGAAGGTTCCGCGCACCCCCCCTTCGGGCGCGAGGTAGCCCAGAGGGATGACGTACGTGCCCGCGCCTTCGGCGCTGGTTTGACAGTGGGGATGCGGACTTCCTTCCGCGCAATGGAAGAGCTCGTTGATGGGAAAGTCGATGACCTCTTTGCCAATACCGTAATAAAGCAAACTGCCCCAGAGAATTCCCCGAAGTGTGGGCTCTGCATAGCCCACCGTAAGCCTTCCTTCGCCGATGAAGCCATCGAGATGGCTGCGCCCACCAAGGCCTCGGCTTCTCGCAGCGCGGGCGCTCAGCACGGTCTTGAGGCTCGGGCCTTCTTGGTCCACCACGGGCCTAGGCCAGGGGCTGTCATGCGTCCAACGAACCTCAATCTGAGGCTCGAACGTAAATGGCGAGAGATCCGTCAGTCCCACCAGGGTCATGCTCGCCCCCAGCCCCATGTCCAGACGGTCCCGGAGGCTCAGCGCCCTAGAAACCTCGATCGCGCCTTGGTGCTCCTGGATGCTTTGGTTCTGCACGGCAAGCGCGGTGAGGCCAACCCAGTACCCGCGATAGTGAGGCGTGAGCGCCCAGTTCATGTCCAGTCGATAGGAGCGCTCGATGCGAGCGGAGGCCGCAACGAAGGGGCTCACCACGTTGGCCAGCGAACTTGCCACACCTATCGCATCGGCCGACCCACTTTGCCCAGCGTTGGTGTCGATGCCGCTACCGCCATGCACCATCGCGGACCACCCGGAGCCGGGGAGCGGCCGGAGTGAGAAGCGTTGCCGCTCGATGGACGCGGCCTCTTTCTCACTCACTCCAGCCCTTTGGGCCGCGACGTAGTCCGCCTCGGCGCCCTCTCGATCGTCCCAACGCGAACGCACGCGGGCGCGCTCCATGAGATACGAAGGGTCGTCCTCCAGCTCGTGAGCGAGGCTCAGTTGGCGAAACTCTTCGGCCGAATCACCTTGCCGAGCAGCCACTGTCGATAGCGAGATGTGGACACTGGCGCGCTCGGCTGGAGTGAGAAGGTCACCGAAGGTGAGGGTCTTCTCGAACGCTTCCTTGGCCTTCTCGAGTTCACCTGCCTGTAGCGCACGACGACCCGTCTCGTAGCTCTGCAGAAGAGATCGCTCCCGCTCTCGCCGGGTTTCGCCGTCGAGCATTGCCTGAAGCCGCTTCCGGATCGCGAGCAGACGGCGATCGTGACCCTGCTCGACGTCTTGGGTCTCCGCAGCGTGGGCTCGGGCGCTCTGCCAGTCGTTCGCCCCGACAGCGGCAAAGCCAGCGTTGAGCAATGCTTCGATCCGAAGGTCTGCGTCCAAGCTACCAGCAAGTACGAACGCTTCCTCCGCAGCTGCGTACCGAGACTGCTCGAACCGAGCTGTTCCGAGATTGAACGCGATGATCGCCCTTTCGCGAGGCGAAGCACCTTCGGCTCCAGAAAGTGCCTTGGCGAAGTCGACCTCCGCACCTTCGAGATCTCCGTCCCGGAGTCGCTCGCCGCCTCGGGTCGCTAGGACGCGCCAATCGAGGTGCTCTTTATCGTCTCTGCTGCCTCCCTCACCAGCTCCTGAAACGTCCGCCCCTTCGGCTGGAACTGCCGCGGGGGTGCCAGGTTCTTCGAGCCCATGAGTTTGTTGTGCAGGTGCCCCAGAAGTCATCGCGAAGATCACCCCCCAAGCACGAAGTAAGGCGAACTTCATCGGAGGATGATGTCGGAGCTTCCTGGCCGAGGCGGGTCTGGTCGCCCGAAGTCGCCGCGCAGTTTGCGACGAGGCGCGGACCCCTCGCGCTCGGTAGTCACTTCCCGGTCGCGCGAATACGAAGAGGAGGAGCGACGGGTCGTGCCACCCGAGTCATCGCCCTCGGGCCGGTTGACAGCGTCGATGCGCTCTCGGGGTGGGTCGTCGTTGGCCTCGATGGCGTCGAGGTTGCGCGGGCGCATCAGCTCGAGGCGTGGCACAGTCGTTTCTTCGGGGCTCTCGCCGTCCTTCGTTGGGTCGGTTCCGTTGTCGACAGACGCGACCGAGCCGGTCGTGCGGGAACCTGTGAGCTGCGGTGGAGAAGACGCGGGGTTGGCGCTTCGTGGCTCGGCTACCTCCGGAGTTGCGGTAGGCGCTGGTGGGGGCGGCTCATCCATCGGTGGGGCAGTCTCGTCAGCTCGTGCGGCGGGCGGCGCCTCATCGCCGATCGTCTTCTTGCTGGGCGTCACCGTGCGACGAACGCTTGGCTCCGTCGCGGCCGGTGCGGTGGCGACCTCGTCACGATCTCCGAACCAGCCGGCGCCTGCCATGGCCGCAGCAGCGCCTCCGAACAACAGCGGGACGGCGACCGGCCAAATTCGTCGTCGGCCCACGCGAGCACGCAAAGTGCGCCCCGATGGATCGAGAGCGCGACCTTCCGAGGGTGCCGATGTCGCGAGACTCCTCATCAGCCTCGTGTCGAAGCGCTCGCGCCCAGGTGGCACAGTACGCAAGGTCGCCAGTTCGCCGAGCAGAATCTCGGTGCTGACGACTTCGAGACGCTCCGCGAGCTGGTCTTCGAACTCCTCCGAGCGCGGGGGAGCGACACGCAGCTTCGCGAGCTCTTGACGCAAGGTCTCTTCCGGGTCCGTCACAGCGCCGTCCTCGTCTTCATAGACGAAGTAGGGGCTGGGTAAGTTCCGTCGTTCGCCGAACCAGAAGCTTGCAGGCGGGAGGAGCGTAGCAATTCCGAAAGCTGCTTCCGCGCGCGATTCAAGCGCGAACGGACGGTTCCAATAGGAACCTGTTCCACTTTGGCGACTTCCTCGTAGGAGAGGCCTTCGATGTCGTAGAGGACGAGTGCGGTTCGGAACGTGGGCTCAAGTTGGGCAATGGCCGCGTAGAGCACCTCGGCCCGGCTCTTTTCCCGCAGCAAGCTCTCGGGTCCCGGGCGGCTATCGGGCGACGCCTCATCCGAGGCTTCTTCCGACTCGCGCGCCTTGACCGTTTTGCTACGGTACCAGTCGATGCACGCATTCCGGGTGACGCGATAGAGCCAGGTGGAAAGTGCGGCCTCACCGCGATATTGGCCGATCGAGCGAAACGCCTTGGTCAACGC
The DNA here is from genome assembly GCA_050289625.1 of Polyangiaceae bacterium. Taxonomy (GTDB): domain Bacteria; phylum Myxococcota_A; class Polyangia; order Polyangiales; family Polyangiaceae; genus NIC37A-2. The sequence continues at coordinate 23,849 of JBNKGC010000031.1, forward strand.
TTCCTGAGCGATGTCATCGGCGTCATCCCAGCTGCGAGCGAACGAGCGCGCGAGCCGGCGCACCGTGTCGACGTGCGGCGCAATCAAAGCTTGGAAGGCGATCGGATCGCCAGCACGCGCTCGATCGAGGACTTCGCCGCTCTGAGCCACGGCGCCCAATCTAGGCGAACGAGCGGCTCACGCGAACAAAAAGGCTCGTGCCCGACCGTTTGCCTCGGTGGGTGTGCGAGGTGGTGAGATTCTCTGCTCGCCGCAGGCGTGCGGCGCCGTGGGCACCGGTGGGGGTGTCCCTCGAGCGAGGCGACTACTGACCGGACGAGCCCCCCAGGGGAGGGCTCCAGTCATCGGGCGCGCACACCCCGACCTCTGCGTCACACACCAGATCGGTAGGACATCTGGCAGTCGACCGGCAATCGGGGACGCAGTAGCCAGCACAGCGGAGATCGTCGGGACAGCACACCTCTTCAGCGTTGCAGGTACCACAGGTCCGCTCGAACACGGGCATCGGGCCTCGCCCGCCGGTGCGGTCCTCCGGTTCGTCTTGTTGGTCAGGAGAGGTGCCACAAGCGAGGGCCAGGAGCGGCAGCGCGATCAGGCGAGCGATCGGATTCATCGGTCCAAACATACGTACGATCCCCAGCGTCGCCTCTGAAGTCCGAACACTCTGCTCACCCATTGCCCCTTTGCTTCCTACGAATACCAACGAAACTCGTCGGTCGCGTGGGCAACTCCGGTCGTCTCGAGAGCTCGCGCTTCGGGGGCCACGCGCTGGGTCACCAGCAATGCGAGCGCGACGTACCAGGTCTGAATGTGCAGAAGAAGGACGCGTTCGAAGAGGCCCAGGACTCGCACGCCACCCACCGTTCCGTCGTTGCAATAGAGGATGAGAAACCCCGCAGCGAGGAGGAGGGTGAATGCAGCTCCGCCCAGGAGCCACGTGCCGACGCGGCGCCAGACTGCTGACTGTAGCATGGCGCGCCCGGCGACGAAAAAGGCGATGATCGGACCTCCGAAGCCGGCTGTGGCGGCCATGATGTGGAGCGTCCGTGCTTGCCACGTGAAGACTCCGCACAGGACGCAGCCCAGGCCGGACAGAGACAGGGCTCCGCCCGCGAGCCAACGGTCCGCGGCCCCGAGCTCGCGGAGGAGGAAGAACTTGCCGAGGGCGCCGGCGGCGGTGAGAAGCCCCAGGAGCGCGAAGGCGCCATTCATGAGCGGTGCGCCGGGACCGACTCCGAGCCCGCTGATTGGTTCACCGACAGCCGAATAGTCCGGGCGGGCCAAGCCGAGGCTCACCCACGTCATCGTGAACAAGACGACACCGGCGATGGATGCTCGAGCGAACCAGGCAGCGAGAGCGCGCGAGCCGCGCGCGCGCCCGTCGCTCGTCGCTTCAAGAGGCGGCGACGCAAGCGATGCTCGCCGCAGGAACTGGTCATCAAGAGTAGCCAATTCATCAGCATGGCACGTTCTTCGGTCAGCGCACGCGAGGGGGAAGATCTAACTTGCGGTGTTTGGTGGATTCTGATTCGCTGACCTCAGGAGGACTCCGTGCCCTCGCTTGACCGCGGCGAGATCCAACCGTGGTCCCCACACGACGGCACTTTCGAGAGGTCGTTCCCCCAAGAGCAGGGGTGTGTCCAAATCGACGTAGCGGACGCCGCCGACACCGGCCGCAAGCGCCGCCGAAGCAGCCATCGAGATTTCCGTCTCCACCATCCCGCCTACCATGATGTCGAGACCGGCGGCGCGTCCCGCGACCAACAGGTCCCATGCGGTGAGTAGGCCGAGCTTTGCGGTCTTCAGGTTGATGACGGAGATCCCACCGGTCGAAAGGACGCGCTGGAAGTCGGCGCGCGATCGCAGACTTTCGTCCGCCGCTACCGGAATGCCCGACGCCTGCTCGACCTCTCGCAGGCCTTCGAAGTCGTCGTGCGCGACGGGTTGCTCGAAGAGGCTCACCTGGGACCGCGCCGGACCGAGGCCGTCGAGCAGACTGCATGCCTCTCGGGCGGTGTAGGCGGTGTTGCCGTCGAGGAGGAGCGAAGCGGCGGGAGCTGACTCGGCGATCGCTCGAAGTCGTGCGATGTCCGCGTCTCGGTCGGCGGCTCCGATCTTCACCTTCAGGCAGTCGAAGCCTTGCGCCACGTAACGCTGGGCGGAGGTGCGGGCTTGGTCGACGGTCCCCGTCGTGATGGTGATGTCGATCGCGAGGGTGGACTCTGCGCCGCCAAAGAGCTCTCGGAGCGACATGTCTCGAGCGCGGCACAGCGCGTCGAAGAGGGCGATCTCGACTGCCTGGAGAGCGCTCGGAACCTTCGAGAGGGCTTCGCCGAGATCCGCCCCCACCCGGCGGTAGTCGGACAGGTCGCGATCTTTCAGGAGCGGCTCGACTTCCGACAGTGCCGAGAGAACGTCGGGACGCGACTCTCCACTGATGTGTGAGACCGGCGCCCCCTCGCCGAGACCCACGGTGCCGTCCTCGAGTTTGAGGCGCACGAGCACATTTTCCGCCAGGAGTTGCGCGCCTGTGGCGATCCCGAAGGGTTCGTGCAGGGCCACATCGAAGGAGGAAAATGAAAAGCTCTTCAGGCGGTGCATGGCGCGCGATTCTACATTGAGATTTCGCTCCCTCGAGCCCCTCGGCGGTCCGACGCGAGGGGCTTGCCGTTGGGAGGTCAAATGACCGCGCCGGCTGAGATACGCTCCCGTCGATGAATCAGTCGAGCGCCGGCCTCTGTCCGAGCTGCGACCACTGCCGGAGCGTCACCTCGACCCGGGGGAGCACGTTCCTTCTGTGCAAGCTCTCGACGGTGGATCCGAGCTACCCGAAGTACCCGCGGCTCCCGGTCCTCGGGTGCGCGGGCTACGGGGAGCGGACGACTGCAGTCACCAGCTGAGCGCTACGATTTCCCGCGCCGGCGCGTCCGAATGGTACGCTAACGTCATGCGAGTTCACCCGGTTCCGTGCCTTCGTGACAACTACGCGTACCTCGTGCACCGCGAAGACAGCGACCAGTGTGTCGTCGTCGATCCCAGCGAGACCAGGCCCGTCACCGATGCGCTTCGAAGGCATGGACTGACGCTCACCGCCATCCTCAACACCCACCATCACTGGGACCACGTGGGGGGTAACGAGGATTTGGCGGATCGTCATCCCGGGCTCCCCATTTACGGGCACGCTTCTGACCGCGGACGGATCCCGCGACAAACGCACTTCCTCGAGCACGGAGATCACATCACCGTCGCGGGGCTCGAGTTCGACATCCTCCACATCCCGGGCCACACGATGGGAGCCATCGCGTACGTGGGCGAGGGGCTCGCCTTCACGGGGGATACGCTGTTCGCCGCCGGCTGCGGTCGCCTGTTCGAAGGCACCCCCAAAAACATGTATGAGTCGCTCAACGTCGTCTTGGGCGAGCTGTCGGACGAAACACTCGTCTACTGCGGTCACGAGTACACCCAAAACAACCTGAGCTTTGCTGCCTCGCTCGAACCCGACAACGCGGCCATTCGGTCCCAAGCGGAAAAGGCAGCGTTTCGGCTTGCCGAAGGTCGCCCCACCATTCCGACGACCCTTTCGGAAGAGCGCCGAACCAATCCGTTCCTGCGCTGCTCGGAGCCCACGATTGCTTTAGCGGTCGGTCTTCGCGCGGGCGCCGATCCTACCCAGGTGCTCGGTCTCGTGCGCGAGGCCAAGGACGTGTTTTGAATGGCCAGGGGGCGAGTTCGTCGATTGATGGAGAATCGGGTTCCGAGCTGGCTGGAGTCCTCGGAGGTCACCCCATCAAGAGCCAACTTGGCGCTGATCTTCGAGGAGCACCAACAATTCACCAATTAGGTCGGCGTCCTCGGGGCGAAAACGAACGCCGGCGCGAACGGTCCCGCCTTCGGCCCAGGCCACCCAGGCCACCTCCGCGGGCACGAGCAAAGGCTTGTCCCCCCAGATGCGGATTTGGACGGGCTCGCCGAGCCGAAGAGGATGCGCGACCTCCAGCGCTGCTCCGCCGAGGCCAATGTCGACCACGCGGCCCTGCGCTTCGAGGCCCCGGCCACTCATGCTCACCGTTGCGGCGAGGTTGGCTCGGATGCGCTCGTGGGCGCGAAAGTGATTCCAGCGGGCCATTCCGTTTTTTACGGTATCACGCCAGAGCCGCCGGCCAGATCGCGCTTTCAGTGCTCGCCCCCCGGAGGCTAATTTGCGCTAGTTTCCCCAGTTGGGACGCGGCGTCCTGCCCGAAAAGTGGCCGGATTTGCCCCTGTGGGGAAGGAGTTTGGGTATGGAAGCGCCCGCGGCTAGGATGAGCACGCCTAAATGCAGAAAGCTCCCTCGAGCACCTGCTCTGGGGGAGGAGGAGCAACTGTCAGTACATGGCTCAAAACACCCGCAAGGACCCGCGCGCCAAGGTCCTGACCATGACGGTGCGCTATCGCAGCGCCACGATCGACGAGTTCATCGAGCACCACTCCTACGACGTGAGTCGCGGCGGGATGTTCATCAAGACGCCCTCTCCATTCCCGGCAGGCACGCTGCTCAAGTTCGAGGTGACGATCGCCGCGGACCAGAAGGTGATGCAGGGGGTCGGTCGCGTCGTGTGGAAGCGGGAGACTACCGACTCGGATGCCGAGCGCCCGTGCGGCATGGGTGTGAAGTTCATCAAGATCGACGAAGAATCGCGCGGAGTGATCGAGCGCTTGGTGAGCTCTCGCGGGCAGGACTCGCCCAGCGCCTACGACAGTGAAAGAACTTCCGATGCGCCGCCGGCGTCGGCTTCCGCTCGGATGTTCCCCTCCGATGCGCCGGGTGCCCCCAACCACGCACCCGAAGACCAAACGGTCATGAAGCCTGCGAAGCAGCTATTGGAAGAGGCGCTCAAGCAGGCGAACGCGGAGACGACGGACGAAGGTTCGGAACCGGTCGACGATCTGGCCGTCACCAAGTCCAGGGAGCGCACGGAAGCGCCAGCCAGCGCTCCGATTTCGACGAAGCCTTCGGCACCCCAAGGAACTGGCGAAGGCGACGATCACGCAGCGGAAGGCGAGTCGGCGCAGGATGTGCCAGCCAGCGACGAGCCCGTGAGTGAAAAATCGGCTCAGAGTGAAGCTCCGGCTGCAGCAAAGCAGGGGGAAGCTGACCTTCAGCCGAGCTCGACCCGGCGCTCCAGCGATACGCCGGCCGCGGTGAATGAATCGAAGGCACCCGAGTCCGCGGCACGGAAAGCTCGGGGAGACGACGAGGCGCCCGCCGGTCCGTCCTCGAGGAGCACGCCGCCGCGCTCGGCGGCCGAGGCAGAAGAGGAAGGCGGAGGGCGCGCGCTCGGCCTGTTCCTCGCGGTCGCTGCGGTCGCAGTGGGGATCTATTTTCTGACCAAGCGAGGCCACGAGGTCGCCGCGGAGCCCGAGTCCGCCCCGGCGACGCAACAGCAAGCGTCGAGCCCGGAAGTGACGCCGCCGGAAGCGAAGCCCGTCGAGGAGCCTCCGGCGGAAGAAGAGACCGACGCCTCGGGATCCGAGGAGGAGGTCGAAGCGGAAGTAGAAGAAGAGACGAAGGCGAGCGCGCGGACCGTGACTCCCCAAGCCGCGCCGAAGCCGACCCCGCGCAGCGCGCCCGCGCCCAAGGCTCCGGCACCGAAGCCACCGGTCACCAAAGCGCCGGCACCGAAGCCGCCGGTCACCCAAGCGCCTGTGGCCAAAGCTCCGGCGACCCCCGCACCCTCCACCCAGAAAAAGGCAGAGCCCGCTCCGAGCAAGGAAGCGGAGCCCAAGCCAGCCGCTCCTTCGGCGGAGGCCCAACCGGCACCTGTCGAAGAGAAACCCAAGGCTCCGGCAGAGGGCGCCGCGCCGCCTCCGGCCGAGCCGGCCCCGGCCCCTCAGACCCCTGCTTTGGGCGAGTCCAAGCCGTTGGGCGAAGGCTCCCCGTGAGCGCTTCCGATAGTGACCTGTAAGTGGCCAAAATTAGTGGCTGTTTGCTGGGTTTACCCGGCCTGGTTGCCTGGCCGTCTGGGACTACAATGGAGGCCGTGCCGACTGAGCCGCTTTCCGGCCGCATTTCGGCCCCTTGGAGCGTAGCTGGAGGGGGCCGTTGAGCGGCGATGCCCTCGTAGGCACCGTTCTCGCTGACCGCTATCGCCTCGACGCCCTTCTGGGTGAGGGGGGCATGGGTAAGGTGTACGAGGCGGAGCACGTGCTCATGCGCAAGCGCCTGGCGGTCAAGGTATTGCACCGCCAGCTGACGCAGGTCCCCGAAGTCGTGGCGCGCTTCGAGCGAGAAGCGATGGCTGCCGCGCACATCGATCATCCGAACGTCGCTGGAGCCACGGACTTCGGAAAACTCGCCGACGGCAGCGTGTACCTGGTGCTCGAGTACGTCGAAGGGCGTCTGTTGCGCGACGAAATGGCGGCCGGCCCCATGTCGGTCGAGCGAGCCCTTCCCATCGTGCGACAGATCGCCTCGGCGCTTGCGGCGGCGCATGCCTTGGAAATCGTGCATCGCGATCTCAAGCCGGAGAACGTGATGCTCGTGGAGCGCCGGGGGACGCCCGACTTCGTCAAGGTGCTCGACTTCGGCATCGCCAAGGTCCCGATCGGTGACACGGAGGAGGGGCAAGAGGGCAGGCCGATCACCAAGGCCGGAATGGTCTACGGAACGCCGGAATACATGGCGCCGGAACAAGCTCTCGGCCAGAGCGTGGACGGTCGTGCCGACATCTACGCGCTCGGGGTGATCCTGTTCGAGCTGCTCGCAGGAAAGCGGCCCTTCGGTGGCAAGAGTCAGGTCGGCATCTTGGGACAGCAACTGTCCCAACCCGTGCCGACTCTGTCCGAGCGCGCTCCCGCGGTGGTAGTCACCCCAGCTGTCGAAAACCTCGTTCACCGACTGCTCGCGCGCGAAGCGGATGAACGAGTGCAGACGGCTGCCGAGGTCGTTTCCGCACTCGACGGACTCTTGGCTACTGCTCCGCAATCGCGAGGACGGCTGTTCACCCTCGCGGGTGGGTCACCGAGCGCGGTGACCGGAGTCGAAGGCGGCCTCGAGGTGCTCGCGGACGCCGCCGCCCATTCGTCGAGTGCAATCCTGTCTCGTGGAGCTGGAGAGCCCGAACCCATCGGCGTGGCCGGTGCGCTTGCGGTGTCATCCCTTCCCGAAACGAGCGAGATCCCGAAGACTCTGCGCACCAATCCGGGCCGAAAGCGCCCGACGGAGAAGCTGATCACTTCGCTCACCGAAGCGGCGGCGCAGGCTGCGGAGTATCTCGAGACGCGGAAGTCGACGTTGCCGATTCCGCTTCAGAAATTGACGCGGGACGTGTCGGGCCGAGTACTGCTCGGAGGCATCGCTTTCGGGGTGCTGGGGATCTTGACTGCCGTCGTGGCGATCGTGATCGCCGTCACGCGCGAACCAGCGCCTGTGGCGGACAGCGATGGTCCGAACGCGACCGAGGAAGCGCCCGATGCGCTCGACCTTCGAATCGCCGACGCGGAGAAGGCCGGGCTCGCAGCCATGGAGAAACTGGCCGAGGAAAAGCCGAGCGAAGGGCGCGTCCTGGTAGCACTCGCCTCGGTTCGAGCCGACAGCAAGAAATACCGCGACGCGGTGCGAGCCGTCAGCGACGCGCTCGCCGTCGATCCGGGGCTCAACGAAGACGAGCGGGTCGCGAAAGTGCTCTTTCGGACCGCGCAGTCCCAGTCGGCGGGCTCCGCAACGTTCCGTCTTTTGACGGGGCCGATGGGCACTCGTGGCGCGGACATCATTTACGACTTGGCCATTACCCGGAAGGTGAAGCAGTCCGTGAAGGCTAGGGCCGAAAACTTCTTGGCCTCGAAAGAGTTTGAGCGCGCCGCCTCTCCGGCGCTGAACATCGCGGTCGCGCTTCGGCACGCGAAGACCTGCGCCGCTCGCAAGAATCTGCTCGAACGCGCGAAGAACGTGGGCGATCAGCGCTCGCTGCGCTACTTGCATCGCCTCACTCCGCAGACCGGGTGCGGCAAGAACGACAAGGCCGACTGCAACCCGTGCTTGCGAGGTGACGACTCGCTGGCGCAGGCGATCCAGACCATCGGCAAACGGGTGGCCTCCAAGAGTCCTGCCGAGTGAGCCGCGCGGGCGTCCGCTGATCGTCTGCGAACGAACCATCGACGTGCTTCGGCGCTCATCGCAGGTGATGAGCGCCACACGACCGCCCACCCCGCGGCGGGGATGCTCGGCTCGAGTCGCCCCCGCAGGGGAGCGTCAGGGCTTTTGCTTGCTTTCTTCGAGGACGCGGTCGGCGATGCGCTCGAAGTGCCTCAGGGGCTGCGCCCCCACCACCAAGTAGCTGCCGATCACGAAAGCCGGCGTGCCGCGAATGTCGAGCGCTTCCGCCATGGCTTCATCGGATTGGATTTCAGCCTCGTGAGCGTCACCATCGAGGGCCTTTTCGAAGCCTTTCACGTCGAGGCCGAGAGTCCGCGCATGCCCGAGGATTTCCTCCCGTTCGAGCGCCGGGCCCTCAGCGCGGAGACCGAACAGGAGATCGTGCATCTTCCAGAACGCAGCGTTGCCGCCCTGGGCGTAGGCTTCCAGTGCCGCTCGGGCGGCGGGGCGGGCTCGGTCGTGGAACTCGAGTGGGAAGTTGTGCCAGACGACGCGAACCTGACCCGGATAGGCCGCTTCGAGTCCCCGAACGGTCACTTCGGCGCGCCGACAGAAGGGACACTCGAAGTCGCTGAAGACGTGCACGACGATGGGCGCACCCTTCGGACCCCGGCTCGGGCGCCCCTCATCGCTGACTGGAGCCGTGATCTTTTGAGGTTCGTCGGGGGAGACCGCGGACTTCATCAGCGTCTCGTAGACAGCATTCGGGGCCGTGCCATCGGCCACCATCTGCTGGGCGCGGGCGAGCTCGGCATCGATGATCGCTTCGAAGTGAGAGAGCGGTCGCGCCCCGGTCAAACGCTTTCCGTTGATGAAGAAGTGCGGAGTGCCGCGCGCCTTCACGTCGTCGGCGAGATCGGTGTCACGCTCGATGCGCGCGTTGGAAGATTCCCCGTCGAGAGCTTCACGGGCCTGTTGCGGGGTGAGTCCGGCTTTGGTTGCGACGCGAAGCAGGGCGTCGTCGGACAGGTCCTCGCCGCCGAAGAGAGCCTCGGCAGTCTGCCAGAAAGCACCTGCGCCCTTCTGTCGGTAGACGGCGTCGGCGATGCGCGCAGCTGGAAGTGCGCGGTCGTGAAACGGGAGGGGGAGGTGTTTGAAGACGACACGAAGCTGATCCCCGTACTTCTGTTTCAGCTGCTGCACGGTGGGATGCGCGCGTTTGCAATAGGGGCACTCGAAGTCGGAAAACTCGACGAGGGTGACCAACGCCTCGTCGCCACCCCACACGGGCGAGCCGTCGACCGGCACCCGGTAGGTGTCCGGGTCTTCGGCAAGGAGCTGCTCACTCAGGCTGCCCTTCAAGTTCTCCTCGACGCGCTCAGTGTAGATCTGAGCCCACGGCTGGCCCTGGCGCATGGCGTCGAGGACTGCCTTTTCTTCGGCGTCGATGAGCTCGCGGAAGGTGTCGACGGGTTGAGCTCCGCCCAGGCTCCGGCCGTTGATGAAGAACGACGGAGTGCCATCGACGCCGAGTCGCTGCGTGAGCTTCACGTCACCGACCACCGAAAGGACGGTGGTCTCGTCGACCACGCGCTCGTTGTACAGCTCGCGGTCGACTCCGACCTCTTCCGCGAAGGCGGCCAATTGAGTCGCGCTGAGCGCGCTCTGGTTTTCCATGAGCCGATCGCCGTAGGCGAAGAAGGCTTGGTTGCCCGCCAGATCGCGGACCGCCTGGGCGGCAATGGCCGCAGGCAGCGCGTGTTGGTGGAAATCGAGCGGCAGGTGTTTGACCACGATGCGGAGGCGCTCGGGGCCGTAAGCCTTTTGCAGCTCACGCAGCGTCTGCCAACCGCGAGCGCAGAAGCGACACTCGAAGTCGAGGAACGCCACCAAGGTGACTGGCGCCTCGGCGTTACCCCAGACCGCGTCGTCCGCCTCGACCGGGACCGAGGTAGGCGGCTCTCCGGGAGCGAGGACGCCGGCTGCCGGACGCGCCTCGGTCGCCTGAGCGGGGGGCGCCGCTGGTGACTTCGCTTCGGATTTCTGCTCGCCGCTGCAGCCGCCCAAGACGAGGCACGTCAGGAAGGCGGCGGCGAACAAGCGCAGCAGGGAGAGTGGCGCTCGGTTGGCGCGAAACGGATGGGACATCGAGGGTGTGCTTATAGCGAGGGTGACCCGAGCTCACACCAGATTTGGCCGATCGGGGCCTCATACGGCGCTAGAGTGCCGATCAGTTTGCCTTCCGGGCGCCTGCAAAAACCGCCCCCACCTCTTCTCGAGGGGGTGGTTTTGGTTCGACGTTCATTAGGAGGCGCTCCTTCCGATCGCGACCGGAACGCTGACGTTCAGACTGCTCACGGGAAGCCCAAGCCCCCTCGGGCCGCGATGCCCCAAGCTCGTGCCCCACGAAGACAGAGCTCGCGACTCCGAGTGCCGCGCAGATCGCGATGAGAAACCGCTTCACGGTGAACACCACGGTCATCGCGACTGCCGTGGCCCACAGCGGGGTGTCGAGCGCACGCTGGCCGCGGCGAACCGCGACGCGCGGGGCCCTACGACTCGAGTTCCCGCTCGTGTGACGACGCGAGGAATCAGAGCGAGGCGAGGCGTTCGTCCGCTTGCTCCGCGAAGGAAGTCTTGGGAGGGATCCTCGAGTAGTAGGTCCGAGCTTCGGCAATGTTGCCCGCTTCCTGCGCGAGGGTTCCGAGCACGAACAGCGCTTCCGCGGCGTTGTCGTCCATCTGGAGGGCCCGCTGCGCCCAGATCCGAGCCAGGTCCTTTTCGCCGTTTTCGAGAAGGGCACCGGCGAGTCCCGAGGCGGCGGCTGAATTCTTCGCGTCGAGCGCCGCCGCGCGCCGGAGAAGGCGCTCAGCCCGCGGATGGTCGTCGCCCCGCTTGGCGTCCGCTGCGTGGCGCGTCAAGGCTCGTGCCACGGCTTCGATCTTGCCGCGGTCGCTTGGTTCGAGACGCATGGTTTCGAGCCAGAGCTTTACCGCCTCGTCCACATCTCCCTTCTGGATGAGCACGTCACCCAGAAGCTCCTTAGACATGCGTTGCTTCGAACCGGTGCGATTTTCCACACCGAAGCGAGCCCAGTTCTCTGCCTGAATCAAGGAGCCGCGAGTTAGGTAGTAGGTGCCCAACCCGATGCTCGCAGGTCCCGACGGATCGATGAAGGCGGACTGGCACATGAGTTGGTGCGCCCCGTGCTGGTCTCCGGCGAGCATCTTCTGGCGGGCCTTCTTCCAGAGGGCTTGACCGTCCCGCCGCGGGCGTGCGGCGAATGCTTTCCGCCCCGTGCCGAGCACCGTTTCGCAGCTCACGGCACCGTCGTTGCGACGCGTCTTCCAGAACTCAGCGGAACCGGCGGGAGGTGGAGCGGTGGTGGATTGCTTCTCGTGAGCAGGCTCAGGCGAGCCTTGCGCGACGGCTTGAGGGTGGCCTCGAGTGCCCGCCTGTGAGTCGTCGCGTTGCATTGGGGGAGGCGAGCCTTCCGCTGCCGCGGCGTTCTCCAAGGTGGCGGCGGAGTCGCTGTCGCCGCCCAAGAGCCAGGCGCCCATCCCGACCGAGGAAACGATTAACAATGCGGCGGCAGCGGCGAGCCAGTGCGGCTTCGGGAGCCGCTCGAGAGGCAGGGCGAGCGCCCAGCGACTCCACGTGTCACCGGGATTGATGCGTCGTTCGACACCAGGAGGTGTGGGGCGTGAGGTCGTCTTCGGAGCGGCCGCCTCACCGTGCGGCAGTTCGGAGGTCAAAGCGGTCGGACCTTGTCTCCGCACGAGGCGTCGCGGCGATGCCGCGTCGACGGACGGAGGCGCGGGGTGGGCTTCGAGCTCCTGAGGCGAGAGCCCTAGAGCTGCGGGACGCAGGGCTTCGGCCGGGATGTGGAGGTCGGAGAGTCGCACGGCATGCGTGGGGATTTCCGAGTTCGCCGGCGACTCGAGTTCCGCGCCGTCAGGGATGTCTTCCTCGACGTTCCCTAGTGCGGGCGCTTCGGAACACGTTTCGGCCGGCGCGACCGAGGGCGGGAGCGAAGAGCCTGGGGGCACCAGCGCCGCGGGGGCCGGCAGATCGGCTCGGTACGCCCGTTTGAGCAGCTCCGACGTCGACACCGGCCGAACGAGCTTCGTCACGTCGATGCGACGAACGACGATGGGCGCGTGCGTTCGACGGAGCAACCAACGGAGGGCGGCCTCGGGTTCGAGCTCCTCGGTGTTCGCACCTTTCTTCAGGTGCGCGAGCCCGACGCGCTTGCCGGCGATTGGCCAAGTCAGAAGTTCGGAGTCGACCTCGCATTCCAGCTCGGCGGGTCGCTCGGACTCGGCCATCAGCGCGAGCAGGCGGCCGGGGTTGATCTGTGCCCGGTTTACTTCGACTTCCACCCCGGGGCGGAGCTCGGCGCTCAGGGTGGCCTCGGCGCGCGCGAGGCCTTCCAGCTGGGGAGCAATGCGGGAGATGTTGGCGTTGCCCTCTTCAGGGTCGAACAGTTCCTCGAGGGGTGAGATGATGACCGGCGTCCTGCCCAGGAATGGATCGCCGCGGAACGCAGCGATCCATTCGCCTCCGTCTTGGCTGATGCCGGTCTCGTCCGCGATGACGGCCTGGGGAGCGAATCCACGCAAGAGCGGCCAGCGCGAGCGCCCTGAGGATCCAGATACGAGGAAAACGAGCTGCCCTGCCTGACGGAGCGCTCGGGCGATCGCGTCGGCGCGAGTCGAATCGTGATCGAGCAGGGCCACTCGCAGGGCCGGAAGCTTTTGCGCTGGCATTTCCAGCGTGACTCGCTTCTTCGGCCAGGATGCGGCGCGAATCGGAGTGCGGAGCGGTGGTTTCGGTTCGGTCACCGCACGGAGGGGTTGCGTTTTGGCGAGTTCGGGGCTGCGCGGAACCCACTCGCGGCCCTCCTTCGGCTTGGATTGGGTGGCTCGAGCGTCCGTCCGGGCCGTCTTCGCGGGGCGGGTGATGGATCCGAGGGTGTGGACGATGCGTCGCGCGATGGCCGAGGCGGGGAGATCCACCGGGAGGACGGCGGTGATCTCGGGTGGCTTCCGTCCGCGTGAACGCGAAATCGTGCTGCGGGAAGCAACGACGAAGATGGGGAGGTGTGCTTTCTGCGGGGCGCAGCGCACGGCGTGCGCTACGCGTTCCATTTCGGACTCGGGTGCGACGATCGCATCGGGGGACGAAACGACCACCATCCCTGAGACCCCATCGGCGGAGGTCGTCTCGACGTAGACGCCGCGTTCGGCGAGCGCGCCTTCTAGCTTTTGCGGAAGGCGGCTCGGCTCGACGAGCAAGCATGCGAGTTCGGAGGTGGCGGACATCGACGTGTATAGGAGCTGCCCCCGAGCCTCGAGGGCACAATTCAGCCCCACTCGTGAGTGGGTCCATTGTCGCGCTTTTTTCTCGTCGTGCCGCTCGGTTGGCGTGCGGCGAGCACTTTTGTTGGGAAATGTGCTCCACGGAGCGACCTCCGAATGCACCGACCTACCGCGCTTTCCCGCGGCTGAATGCATTTCCAGTAGCCTCGTAGCGAGCCTCCGCCGCCGCGGGACCAGGCGCTTCCGGTAGGCCCTCGCCGGGCGGCGCGTTTCAGCGAGACAAAAAGAAGAGAACCCGCCGAGCTGGCGGGTTCTCGCATGGCTCCGCGGCGTGCGAAGCCCATCGTAGCGGTCACCCCTTCTGCGGGGCGACCGCTCGACGACGATGGTGCTGGATCAGTCGATCACAGCTCCTTCTGCGCGCGCTTGATGACCTTCTTGAAGGCACCGAAGGGCTGCGCACCGCTCACGTAGTAGCCGTTCACGATGAACGCGGGGGTTCCGCTGATCCCGGCGGTGTTGCCGACCTTAGCGTCCGCCTCGACGCGCGCCTTGTGGGTGCGGTCGTCGAGGGCCTTGTTGAACTTGGCCATGTCGACACCGAGCTCCTGGGCGAACTTCTCGAGGTTCGCACGCTCGATGCCACCGGGTGCCTTCTGCGAGGCGAACAGCTTGTTGTGGTACTCCCAGAACGCCTTGTCACCCTTCTGCTGATACACCTCGTATGCCGCTTCGGCAGCGAGAGGCGCGTTCTTGTGGAACGGCAGCGGCAGGTTGCGCCACACGATCTTCACGTCGTTCGGGTACTCTTTCATGATTTGCTCGACGGTGGGGTTCACCCGTGAGCAGAAGGGGCACTCGAAGTCCGAGAACTCCTGAATGACGATCTTGGCGTTCGGGTTCCCCTTGACCGGGCTGTCCTTGGGGGCCGGCGGGATCTCCTTCTTCGGGGGCGGAGGCGGCTCCTTCCCCTCCTTCATGACCTCCTCGTAGACCTTGGCGCGCGGGGTGCCCTTGGCAACCAGCTTCTTGGCCTTGGCGAGTTGCTCGTCGATGACTTCTTTGAATTTCTCGAACGGTTGAGCTCCGGCCAGGCGGATGCCGTTGATGAAGAAATGAGGCGTACCGCGAGCCTGGAGGTCGAGGGCCAGATCCTGGCTTTGCTCGAACTTGTCTCCGTACTTGTCGCTCTCGATGGCCTGCTTGGCGACACCCCAGGGTACGCCAATTTCGCCGGCGATCTTCTCGAAGTCAGCGTCCTCGAGCTTGGGCTGGCTTTCGAAGAGCGCGTCGTGGGCCTTCCAGAACCCCTCGTTCCCTTTCGCCTTGTACGCAGCGCGAGCGAAGTTTGCGGCCGGCGTGGCGCGAGGATGGAAGCCGAGCGGGTTGTCCTTCCAGACGATGCGGACGTCATCCTTGTAGGTGTCCAGGATCTGCTTGATCGTCGGCTCGACGCGCTTGCAGAAGGGGCACTGGAACTCGGAAAACTCGACGATGGTGACGAGGGCATCCTTGCCGCCCTTGACCGGATCGTCGGAGTCGACGGGCACCTTCCAAACGGTGGTGTCGACGGGAGGCTCCTGGCCCTTCTCCTGTTCGGGTGCCGCCTTGGAATTCTCCGCGACAAGCTTCGGGTAGACCTCGGCGGGCTTCACACCGGAGGCGACGAGCTTCTTGGCTTCAGCCAGCTGCTGGTCGATGACCTCTTTGAACTTGGCGAACGGTTGCGCGCCGCTCAGCGTCACGCCGTTGATGCGGAACGCGGGCGTACCCGTTGCCCCGACCTTGCGGGCGAGCGCCAGATCCTTGTCCACCTTGGCGGCGAACTTCTTGGCCTTGAGGGCGGCTTCGAACTCGCCGGCGTCGACGCCGGACTGGGCAGCCCACTTCTTGAAGTTTTCGTCCGTTAGGCTCTTCTGATTCTGGAAGGCCAGGTCGTGGAACTTCCAGAAGTCGCCTCCCAGACCGTGCACGGTGGCCGCGGCCTCGTGGGCCGGACGCGCCTGCTTGTGGAAGGGAAGAGGGTTGTGCTTCCAGACGACGCGGACCTTGTCGGGGCCGTACTCTTTCTTGATCTGCGCCACGGTGGGATTCACCCGGCTGCAGAAGGGGCACTGGAAGTCGCTGATCTCGACGACCGTGACGGGCGCGTCGGCGTTGCCCCACTGGGGGTCTTCCTTGGTGACCGGGATGGTCGCCGAGCCGTGGTCGATCGACCCGACAGCGGCGGTGCTCCCCGACTCCGCCGAGATTTCCATGCCGCCCGAACGATCGATGCCCCACATGAGGAACATGCCGGCGATGAACGACATGAAGAACCCGACGATTGCGGTTCCTTTGTTCATGGTTGGATTTCTCCGTGTTGGTGTGTTTGCCCGCCGTAGCGGGCGAAATCTCAGGGCTGCCGTAGCAACCTGAAACGACTGGTTGATGGCAGTGCGCCGCCCGATGAGCGACGCCTACCGGAAAAGGGTGGAGGTGGAGGAGTGCCGGAAGAGCTCAGACGAGCTCCCGAGCTGGAGGTCGACGGGCGAGAGCGCCGTCGATCCGAAGCGTGAACTCACGCCACTGGCGTGAGTGAGACGCCCTCAGCTTCTGGGGGGACGCTCCACGCCGCGCTGGTGGCCCGCTCTCGCGAGGTTTCTCGTCGGCACGGGCACGGGAAGGCGCACCGCGGGTGCGCGCGGAAAGTGCTGGGCGAAGAGCACCCCTTGGTCACTCTTCACATTCTTCAGGTTGCCACGGAGCTCCGGCAACGGTGCCGGAATCTTCACTCCGTCGCGCTGTTCACAGGGGCCAGCGGAGATGGTCGCATCGTCCACTGGGTAGACGGGCGGCGGAGCCTCGATCGATTGCGCGAGCTCTCCGCACCAGGGTGCCGGCGCTGCGGCCGCAGTGCGCGGGCCGAGGAGGATCACGAGCGCAGCACACAGCGCGCCGAACGCCGCGGCCCACCGCATCCATGGACGCGGCGGAACGGACCCAATGACTGTCTCCTCGGACTCGGAAGCGACGTGCATCAACCCCTCGCGGGCGCGCAGTGTATCGTGGCCTCGGTGCAGCACAACCCGCCCAACCACCGCATGGGGCCTGGCATTCCCACCTGCATGTCGTTCCTTACGACTTGATTCGCGAACCACTTATCGAACGTGTGTGTGGTGTTGGTATGCGGTGGCGTTTTCTTGACCACTTTATCCTACATCGGCACCATGGTCGCATGACTTCCCAGGGAGACCTCCGCAACTCCTCGAAAAAGCCTGAAACTCGAAGCGCGGCCCGCGAAGACGGGGAACACCTCCCGCGGCGCTTCGGTCGTTTGACGCTCCTCCGCCGGCTGGCGCGGGGCGGCATGGGGGAGGTGTACCTGGCGAGCACCGGCGGCATCGAAGGCGCCGAGCGACCCTGCGTGGTGAAGATCATTCGGCGCGAGCACGCTTCCGACAAGAGCTTCCGGGCGCGCTTTCTGGACGAGACCCGGATCCAAGCTCAGCTGCAGCATCCGGGTGTGGCCCAGATCCTGGAGGCCTCCACGACTGAGGACGACTGTCCGTATGCGGTCGTCGAGTACGTCGAGGGTCGCCACATGGGCGAGGTGCTCCAGCGTTCGGCGCAGCTCTGTGTGCGCCTGGACTGGCCGGATGCCGTCGCCCTCGCCATCTCGTTCGGCGACGCCTTGGCGCACGTGCACGAGCGAACCGATGCGGCGGGGCGTCCGCTCGAGATCGCCCACCGCGATCTGAGTCCGCAAAACGTGATGGTAGGTTACGCGGGGGATCTCAAGTTGATCGATTTCGGAACGGCGCGCGGTGAAAACCGTCGCTGCCGCACGGTCAACGGTATCGTCTTTGCCAAGCCGGGCTACGTTGCGCCGGAGGTGGCCAACCAAACGCCGGGTGGCGCGCCAGCCGACCTCTACGCCTTCGGAGTCATGCTTTGGGAGCTCGTGGCGGGCCGTCGGTTCCTTCAGGGTGACGCCATGGAGCATCAGGCAGCCGTGGCTCGTGGCGAAAAAAGCCTCCCGGCGTTGGCAGCCGAAGTCGGCGCGCCTTCGGCCCTCGACGAGGTCATCGCGCGACTCACTGCCTCCCAGCCAGAGGAACGATTCAAGTCGGCTCGGATCGCCGTGGGCGAATTGGTCGACTTGCTGAAGCGCGCGCCATCGCTGGCAAACGGCGACCGCAGCGTGCGCGGCCGGATCGCTCATCTGATGCAGCGCCTCTACCCGGCGGAGCCCGCTCGCTCTCGTGCGGATTTCGCCCGTCGGGTGGCCGCAGCTCGACGCCTCGACGCTCCCAAGGAAACCGGCATGCCGGTGCCGTCCCCCGAGCCGCCGGACGCCGAGCGCGAGAGCAACGACGGGATGTTGCCTGGGACGCGCTATCGGCTCGGTCGTTGTCTCGGTCGCGGCGCCATGGGAGAAGTCTTCGAGGCCCATCACGTGGACTTGGGGCGTTCGGTGGCGATCAAGCTCTTGCCGCAAGAAGCGGTCACGAGCGCCGAGCGCCGTCAGCGCTTTCGTGCTGAAGCCCGGGCCATCGCGAAGCTCGACCATCCGAACCTGGTGAAGCTCCACGATTTCGGCGTCGCTGCCGATGGGCGCTTCTACTATGCGATGGAGCTTCTCGACGGGGAGTCACTCGCCGAGCGCCTCGCTCGGGCACCGCTCGACTGGCGGGAGGCGACTCGAATCGCCGTCCAAGCGAGCGCCGCTCTCGTTGCGGCGCACGAAACCGGCGTCGTTCATCGAGACATCACACCAGGTAACCTCTTCGTCACGAAGAACGGGACGGTGAAGCTCCTGGACTTCGGCGTGGCGTGTTTCACGGGGGAGAGCAGTGCGCGAGACCACGACACTCGCGGACCGGCTGTCGTTGGGACACCTGAATACCTGGCCCCGGAGCAGGCGGCCGGCGCCGATGTCGACGCCCGGGCGGACGTCTACGCGCTCGGTGCGGTCCTGTACGAGATGCTCACCGGTCAACTCCCACATCCACTCGGGGACGGCGGCGCCTCGAACGTCGCTGCGCTATTGACGGCAAAAATCACGGCGACTCCGGCTGCACCCCATGTGCGAGCCCCTGAGCGCGACATTCCCAAGAGCTTGGATCGGCTCGTCGTGCGTGCGCTCTGTCGCGAGCCCGACAAGCGCTACCAGTCAGCCCAGCTGCTCCAGAAGGCGCTCGAAAGCATCGCGCAGAGCGCGCAGCGAACCCGTCGGTGGTCGGTTTCGACGGTGTACACGGCTTCGGCCGTTGCGAGCGCGGTGGCGGGTTTTTTAGTCGTGTTCGGGATCGGACGCATGGAGACGCGAGCGGAACCTCGCCTCGAAGCCGCGGCCGCTCCCGCTACCGTCATGGACAGCGCCCTCGAGGTGACCTCGGTGGAGGCCGTCGATTCGGAGCCGTCTGCTCCCAGCTCGGCACTCCCGACGACCGATGAGCCGACGACCGAGGAGGCGGACTCTGCGTCCGACCCCACCACAGCTGCGCCTTCTGCCGGCGTCGAGAGCGTGACCGCAGAGCACGACGAAGAGGCCGACTCGGATACCTCGGTCGCGGAAGCTCCTGGAGACGCGACAGCCCTGGCAATCGCCGAGGCCCTGCACCTGGTCGAGCGGCGGCAGCGCATCAAGGGTTACAACCGGCTGAAGCGTATCGCGCACGAAAATCCAAAGCGAGCGGATGCACAACGCGGCTGGTCTCTAGCGGCCGTGCGGGTCAAGGCCTGGGGTGAAGCGCTTCGTGCAGCAAGAAACTGGGTGGAGCTCGACCCGTCGGTGGAGGCACGCCTGCACCTCGCGAAGATGCAGAAAGCCAATGTTCGCGGGAACGAGGTCGAAACCCTCGAGGATCTGCTGCGTGACCATCCCGAGCACGAGGTGGCGCAGGCGCTGCTCGAGGAATATCGGGCGGCCCGGCTCGCGCGACGCTGAGCCCGAGAGCGACAAAACTGACTGGGCGCGCTCCGTGACTCGCGTCGCGGAATCCTACAGCTGGACCATCCGACTCGAGGCGGCGCAGGATTGAAGCGCTCGAGGCCGGGTGGGTGAAAAGCACCCGCTCTGCGAGGTCGGGGCGCTTCTGCAGCGGTTCGTTTGAGGGAACGCGAGCGCCTACTGCATTGTTCTGGGGAAACGGCGAGTCCAGGTTTCAGGGTCTCGAGCTTGCTCGAGGCCCCAACCGCCTCTAAGTCTGCCCTCGCTGTTCTCGCCAGCCCCTGACGAGCAGCGACCACAATCAGCATGGCTGCCCCTCCTGCTCCCGCGCACAACGTCGTGACGACCGGCAATCCGTACGGTGTCGTCATGCGCCTGGCGATGCCAACGGTGTTCGCGATGCTTAGCCAGAGCATCGTCAACGAGATCGACATCGTGTTCTTCTCGTGGCTGCCGCAGCCCGAGTCGTCGAATGCTCAAGCCGCCCTTTTTCCCTCGCTGGTCGTGCTGTGGGCCTTCGGAGGATCTCTGAGCGCCATTTCGGTGGGAACCCAGGCGATCGCCGCGCGCCGGTTCGCGGAGGGCAACCGGGAGCGTGCAGGCGGCGTGCTCCTCAACTCCTGGGTGTTCGCCCTCGCCTCGAGTATCGCCTTCACCTTGGTCGGGTATCTGACGCTTCCGTCGCTCCTGGAGGTGCTGATCGACATGCCGGATGTGCGAGCTTCCGCGCAGGCGTACCTGCACTGGCGGCTTTTGGGCATCGCGTCGATGGTGATCACCTTCTCGTTCAAGGCGTTCTTCGACGCGCTGGGCAAGACGCACGTTCACATGTGGAGCGCGGTCATCATGAACGTGCTCAACGTGGGGCTGTGCCTGGTCTTCATTTTCGGAAACCTCGGTGCGCCTCGCATGGGCATCGCTGGTGCTGGGCTGGCTGGGTTCCTGTCCACTTGGGTCGGCCTCGCCATCATGATCGGTTGGGCCCTCAGGAAGAAGTACCGCACGGTCTACCACCCCTTCCGGCTCGACAAGTTCGAGCCGCCTCTCACGCGGGACATCCTCCGCCTTTCCATCCCGAGCGCCGTCGCCACCGTCGCAGTGATGACCGGATTCTTGTTGTTCTCGAAGATCGTGAGTCGCCTCGACGCGATCACCGAGGCAGAGCTCGTGGCCAGCGGCGCATCGACGGGAGGCGAGGCGGTCAACAGCGCCGCAACGACTCTGATCGTGGGCATCATGAAGCTCACCTTCACCGCTTGTCTCGCCTTCGGCACCTCGACAGCGACCCTGGTCAGTCAGTCGCTCGGGGAGGGGGACGGTGAGAAGGCATCCCGCTTTGGGTGGGTCTCCGTCCGCCTCGGTCTGGCGATTTTCGGGGTCGTCGGGTTTCTCGAGGGGATCATCTTCCCCCAGGAAATCCTGGCTTTCGTGTCGAACAGTCCCGCCGTGCAAGAGGCAGCGCTGGTTCCCATGCGTATGATGGGGATCTGCACGCCACTCATCGCGGTTGGCATGATCCTCACCCAGGCGTTGTTTGGAGCCGGGAACAGCCTCTTCGTGATGGTGGTCGAGTTGATCCTCCACTTCACCTGTCTGGTGCCCCTCGCCTGGATCCTCGGGATCGTCCTCGGATTCGGTCTCGTGGGGATCTGGGCGTCCGCCTGCACCTACGCGACCCTGCTCACGACGGTCATGGTGATGAAGTTCGCCAAGGGCGACTGGAAAGCCATCCAAATCTAGTCGCGGCTTCGCCGCGACGACGGGATTGTCGGGCCAGCCCCCCTTGGCTCTTGTCCTCGCTTTGCTGCGGAAAGAGCGAGTCCCCCCTGACCCG
>JBNKGC010000032.1:0-44912 GCA_050289625.1 Polyangiaceae bacterium
CCTTCCGCAGGCCCTGGGCGTCCGCGACTCGGTGTGAAGAGTCGGGAGATCTCCCTCTTGCCGCGTCATTGGGATTGGCTCGAGCAGCAACCGCAAGGCATTTCCGCAGCGATTCGCAGGCTCGTGGAGCACGCGATGAAGAATCAGCCGGGCAAGGAGCGCGCACGGAGAATTCGCGCCGCCCTGAGTCAGGTTCTCTCGCCACTGGCGGGCAATCGCCCCAACTACGAGGAAGCGTGTCGCTCCCTTTTTGCAGGAGAGACCGATCGGTTTGCCGCCCTGGTCAAACGGTGGCCGAAGGACGTTCGCGAGTTCGCTCTGACGCGGGCGAGGGCGGCGGCAGAAGCTGATGCAGGTGGGTAAGGGGTAGCCGTCAGCCTTCGAATCGACGAAGCCGCTGCACGTCCCACTGGAACCGGTCAGCCCCCGCTGCCTGTTTGACCCCGGCAGGTTCCTCCCATCCGTGATGACCGTGACCCCACGCACAGTGAGCTCAAGAGAACTTCAGCACCCCGAGGCGAGGCGAAAAATCATCGAGGCGTAGAACGAGCCTGGGGGGCGGAGCGTTTCCACGTGCACGAGCCCCGCGGATTCAGCGAGCGCCGTGTACTCGCGCACGGTTCGTTCACGGCCTCCCGTGTTCACGAGCATGTTCAGGTCGCTGAACGCCACGATCCACGCGAATTCCTCGGGGAGGGTTGCTTCCGGATCAGCGGCAGGAGGTTCGACGAGGATCAGGCGGCTTTGGCTCGTCATGGCTCGGGCGCAGCTTTCGAGGATGAGGCGCGCCCGTTCATCACTCCAGTCATGCACGACGCTCTTGAGCACGAAGACGTCTGCGTGTGGTGGTGCCTCTTCGAAGAGGTCGCCCGAGACGAACCGGGCGCGCCCCCCGAGGCCATGCTCCGAGAAGGTTCGAAGGGCGCCGGAGCGAGCGTGCTCGAGGTCGAAGACCGCTCCCTCGACGTGGGAATGAGCTTCGAGCAGGGCGCAGAGGAGCGCTCCGTGCCCACCGCCCACATCGACCACCGAGGTGAAATTCCGTAGATCGATCCCATCGACGACGGCGCGCGCCATGCTCTTCGTGCCATCCGCCATCGCTCGATGAAAGACCTCGGCGGCCTCGGGGTCGGCGAACATCGCATCGAAAGTCTCCGTCTCGGAGAGGCGCTTCTCGCCGGTGGCATAGGCAGCGCTCCCGGTGCGGACGCATTCGGCGAGCTTGCCCCAAGCCCTCCATACGGGCGGACCTCCCATGAGACGCGCCCAGGCTCTGCGCGACGAGTCAGCGTCGCTTCGGAGGAGGCGGCCGAGCGCCGTCAGGGAGTAGCCGCCGTTTCGGCGCTCGACGTACCCGAGTACGAAAATGGCGTCGAGCAGGCGCTTCGTCGCGTCGGGGTGCGTTTTCAACTGCGCGGCGAGCGTCTCCGCATCAGTGGGTTCGTCGGAGAGAGCGTCTGCCAGGCCAAGCTCTGCCGCGGCGTGGATGGCTTGGGGCACCCAAAGACTCATCATGGCGCGGCCAATCACGAAGGGGGAGGGCGAGAAGCGATCCATGACCCCACCCTACGGTTTCGGTTCAGGCTCGGTCTTGAAGAAATGTTCCCGCATCGTTCGGTTCCGGGCAGAACCCCTCGAAGGTCCCGGTCACGGTACGGCGGAGCTCAGTGGGGGTCAGCCCGGCGAAACGGCGCACCTCCCGCGCCAGGTGAGGCTGGTCGGCGAAGCCGAGCTCCTGCGCGAGGGTGGCCCACGGGGTGCCGGGGCTGTGACGGAGCAGCCGAGTCAATCGATCGAAACGGACGATCTCGGCGTAGAGCTTGGGAGGCATGCCCACGTGAGTGAGAAAGTCCTGCCGGAGCTGTTTGCGACTGATTCCGAGGTCGTGCGTGAGGCTCGAGACGCGGATTCGACCTCCCGAGCGCTCGATCGCGCTCGTCGCCCAGGCGACCTTGCGATGCACGTTGCCGAACGCCATTCGGTTTGCGAGCAGGCGGCCGACGAGCTCGAAACGCTGGGCCCAAGTCGGGCTCGCTTCGAGCCGCTCCGTGAACACGGAATGACCGGGCAGCAGTTCGTTCAGATCGAGGACCGTTCGGGTGAGCTCGGTCAGGGGAAGGCCGAAGAATGCGCGTGCACCCCGGGGCGCAAGGCTCACCTGAATGCCGCATTGGACGCCGTCGTGCTCCGTGTAGGACCAGCCGTCGTCGAGTCCGGCGACGAACCCGCGGGACCTGCGCACGACGCAGGCAACGTTCTTCCTCGACGAGAGGCGGAGGGGTGGACCGAACTCGAAGATCAGGACGACGTGCGGCCCAGGAAGCTCACGGCTGCGATGAGTCCCCGGTGTCGTCTCGACGTAGCCGACCCACGAGCGGACGAACCCGACGAGTTCGGGGGGAAGTGGTGGAGCGACGGATTGCCAGGATGCGATCCCGTCGCTGCCGCTTTGGACGAGCAGGTCCACGGTCACGCCCGCAGGGTATCACGGCCTTGTCTTGGGGGCGGTCGCGCCCCGTGCCGCGGAGCGGGCTGCTCTCACGGAAGCGTGTGCTGCTTCAAGATGGGCCAGGCGACCGAGGCGTTCCCGTAATCGTGTCCGCCGCCCTGCTTCGTGCAAAGGGTCACCGTCACGCCGTCTTGGCAGTTTTCGTACGTGCTGCAGCCATTGCCCGAGTCGGTGGGGCTCCCGGTGCAGTTGTTGATTTCTGCCCATTTTTCGTGCGTCGCTTGCGCGCCCAAAAAGGTGATCGGCATGCCGGACACGACCGCGGAGTAGCCACCGTTGTAGGGCACGATCGGATCGCCCGTGCTGCGGAAGGAAACCACCGTGATGGGGCGCGAGGGCTGACACCCCTGCACGTTCTCTTCGAGTAGATCGAAAGCGGCTGGAGCGACGGCGGCGAACACGTCCGCACCATGGCATGCCAGGTAATGGGACATGCCTCCACCCATCGAAAATCCGGCCGCGTAAACGCGCTTCGGGTCGATGCATGCCTCCTGCTTCAGCTCGTCCACCAAGGCTTTGGCGAACTCCACGTCGTCGACTCCTGCCACGCAGCAAGGCCCCACGTTCCACGCTCCGCCCGACGGACCCGAATTGCCGCTGGGGAACGCCATGATGACGCCCTCGGAATCGGTCTGCGCAGGATAGGGGGAGTCGGATCGTTCAGCGGGCCCCGAACCACCGAGGGGATGAAAGTCGACGATCAGGGGGACGGCTTGGTTCCCGTCGTAACTCGAAGGTACGTGCAGGACGTAGTTTCGTGTCTGGCCGCCCACGGTGATGGTGCGATCCGAATCGCCAGGCGAAAGCACGGTCGAGGGACAAGTCACGCCGCTGCTTCCGCCCGACCCATCGGAGCCGCCCGACCCACCCGAATTGCCTCCACCGGTCGACCCGCCCGTGCCACCGGTGCCCGGAGCACCACCCGTGGTGTTGCTGCCGCCGGTACCCAGCGAACCACCAACGGCTGCAACGCCACCGGTACCCGGATTGGTCCCGCCGGTGTTGGGGGCTCCCCCCGTACCGCCCGAGAAACTTCCGCCGCTGTCGGACGACGCCCCGCCGTTGTCATTCGAGTCGTCCGTGGAGGAGCTACACGCGCCGAGAGTGAACACGGCCAGCGCCCCCAGAAAGCCCAGAGCGCCGAGCGGTTTGCCTCGCGGGCGATGACCACGAATGTTGAGCGAGGGAATGTGGATCGCCATTGCGGCCCGCAGACTAGGGATCAGGTTCGGGCCGCAAAAGGGACATTATTGTCCTCCGTGCGCGATCTCTTCGACGGTGTAACATCGCCACGACGGTGTAAGCACGCAGGCGGGTGTCAACCGTCGGTCGAGCCCCGAATTCATGACCGTCGAGCTACTGATTCAAGCGATCGTTCGTCAAACGACCATCCTCATCGCGCAACTCGCCACCCTCGGAGGGGGTCGCGCCCCTTTGGCCCAGGTGGCCAACCAAGTTTTCTTGGATCTGGTGCGCGAGCTGGAGCGACAGGGCGTGAGCCGCAAGGTCAGCGCCGACATGTTTGGTCTCGGCCTGCGCACCTATCGACGCAAGATCCAGCGACTGAGTGAAAGCTCGACGGAGCGGGGGCGCTCGCTCTGGGAGGTCGTGCTCGAGTACATCCAGAGCCAGGCGCAGGTGAGCCGCCCGGAGGTCTTGCTCCGCTTTTCGCTGGACGACGAGGCGCAGGTCAAGGCGGTCCTCCGTGACCTGTGCGAGAGTCAGTTGGTCATTGCCTCCGATGGCGGAGGGTCCCCGACCTACCGCGCTGCTTCGGACGACGAGCTCTTGGCCGCTCGCAACAGCCGCAGCACCGACGGCCTCGACGACTTGCTTATCGCGCTCATGTATCGGGAGGGAGCGCTCACCCTCGCGGAGATCGCCCAGCTCGCTCAAACCGATGTGCGTGCCATTCGGAATCCCATCGACGCTCTCGTGGAGACTGGGCGCATCCGGAGCGAAACCACGGAAGGCGTCTCCCGATACGAAGCGCGCGCGCTCGTGATCCCGGTGGGAGCACCGGTCGGCTGGGAAGCAGCCGTGTTCGATCATTTCAAGGCGATGGTCACGACGATCCTGCATCGCCTCGATCAGGCTGCGACCGAAGCAGGAAACGAAACGGCCGGAGGGAGCACGTACACCATCGATGTTTGGTCGGGGCATCCCCTGGAAGAAGAAGTGAACGGGAGCCTGGCCAGGATGCGCTCCGAATTGAGTGATTTGAGACGACGAGTCGCCGATTACAATCGAGGTCGAGAACGTCCTGAAAGTTACCGTCGCGCCGTAGTCTACGCCGGCCAACGCATCATCGAAGAAGAATCCGAATGATCCCCCTTTCGGCCCGCGCAACGAGTCGACTTTCGTCCTCCAGTTTCCGGAAACGAACCTTTGCGTTGCTCTTCGCGATCGTCGCTCTCGTGGCGATCAGTTGCGAATGGGGTGAACCCGACACGGGCGGAGAGACGCATTTTCTCCGGGTGTGCGATCGGTCGAGCCAGACCTGCGGCAGCGGGCTTTCATGTGTCTGCGGCGTGTGCACCGTGCCTTGCAAAGGCGCGTCGGCGTGCTCGAGTTATCCCGGCGCCTTGTGTGTCGCTCCGGAAGTTCTGAGTGTGGGTGGGTCGTCGACTTCCGATCCGTCGTGCACCCGCAGCAGTCAACCGGCGAGCATCTGCGACGTCTATTGTGACGACGACGACGATTGCGCGGTCCTGTCTTCGGAACATCGTTGTTCCGGGCGATCCTGTCGGCTCGCGGACGGGTCGACACGAGG
This sequence comes from Polyangiaceae bacterium, assembly GCA_050289625.1. Classification (GTDB taxonomy): domain Bacteria; phylum Myxococcota_A; class Polyangia; order Polyangiales; family Polyangiaceae; genus NIC37A-2. Next base: position 5,283 of record JBNKGC010000032.1, read on the forward strand.
ACAGGGCGGTGCCGGGTCGGGCGGCTCGGGCGGTGGCACCGGCTGCGAGGGCGCCTCCGTTTCTGCCAACGACGTGATCATTCTCGGCGACAGCTTCATCGCCAGCAGCCATCAAATCACGGCCTATCTCGAAGCTTTGGCTCGCGATGCGGGCGCGCTCGGCGAGGGCTATCGCTATCGCGACTATTCCCGGCTCACGAACAACGCGCTCAGCTGGATGGGTGAGGGGCTGCTCGATCAATACCAGGGAGCCGAAGCCGACGGCGCCGCGCAAGTAGTCATCATGAACGGAGGGGGCGCGGACGTCCTTTTGGGCACTTGCGACACCGTCGACTCGACGTGTCCTCTCATCGTCGATGCAGCCGCCGCATTTTCGAACTTGATCGCCCTCTTGTCGGACGACGGGGTGGCCGAAGTGATCTTTGTTGGTTATCCGGATCCCGTTCCCGACGAGGTCAGAGCTCGCATGGACGCTTTGCGACCGCTCCTGATGGAAAGCTGCTCGAACGGTCCGCCCAGTTGCCACTGGGTCGATCTACGTGACGCGTTCGAAGGGAACTACGACGAGTACGTCGAAGCCGACGGCCTGAACCCGTCGGCTCTCGGTTCGCGAGCAAGCGCGCAGGCCATCTGGGCCGTGATGCAAGACGAGTGCATCGCGCAGTAGGTGCCCTCCGGCACCCGAGAGCCGGTGCGTTGTCACCCGCCCCCACCCGGGTGGACGCCGAGCGCTGCATCTATCAAGTCGTCTGGTCGTAAGGAGGGATCGAGCTACAAACTCGCGAGCGCGTCGCGTGTCATGCGTTGGCTGTAGGGGTGGATCTTGTAGTGCCCGGGGGCCCAACCTTCGAGGAACCGGTAGAAGTCCGCCCAAGCCAGGGGATAGAGCGCGCGCCATTCGGATTCGAGCGCGCGGGGATCTAGCGCTAGGTTTCGCCGAAGAATCGCTCGACGGAGCGCGGTGAAATACGAGTCGAGGTACGCCGCCGCGTGCGCCTCACACTGCCGCGAGTCGAGACAGCTGCTGAAGAAGTAGGCCACGTCTTTCATCCCGGTGCCCCCGCCGACGTACTGAAAGTCGACGGCAGCAACCGTCCCACACGTCGGGTCGCTGCCGTACGGCGTCGAGGTGGTCCGCGTCTTCGAAGTGCCGCGCCCTTTTGAACGACTATCGTCGAAACAGAAGTTTTCCACCTTCGCGTCGCCGTGCACCAGGGTCTGGTAGCGGCACTGATTCAAGCGTTCGTCGATGTGCGGCGCTGCTTTTCGCAGCTCCGCGTCGCTCATCACTGCGAGCTCGTCCGGTCGCGTGGCGAGGTGCCAGTAGGTGCCGACGGGCCAAAGGCCTTCGGGCTCGGTGCCGAGGAAGGTCGCGTGGAACTCGGCGAGCCAATTCAGGCAACCCACGATCTCCTCATGGCTCGGATCGGAACGCCGTCCCGAAAAACCCGCAGCGTCGAGATCTTCGAGCACGAACACCCAGCGATCCCCGTCGGGGTCGTTCGCTGCCCTGCAGTCATGAGCCGCCGCGACCCGGCAGGCCCCGGTGCAGCGAGGCGCGAAGCGCTGGTAAAAAACCATCTCGACCGCGTACGAACGGAGCTTCCGTTCGTGCGAACGGCTCGTACTCCAGCCGCGAGGGTGATGCCGCGCGCTCGGGGGCTCGACGTGTTTGACGATGACGCTCCGGGTGGTGACTCCGTCGACCTCGATGGGAGAAGTCAACTCGGCCCGCACGATCTCGCCGTAGCCACTCCACAAGCTCTGCAGGCGGTCCCAACGAGCGACGCCCGTGGCACCGGTCACCTGGCACACGAGGCGCTCCAGATCGTTGCGTGACTGGCTATCTCGCGTCGAGGTCATGCGGCCCCTCGATACCGAATCGGCTTCACCCGGACCAGCCCCAGGTCCTCCGTACGTCATGAGCTCACCCCGCCCACTCGGCGAGCTCCCGCACCATGACTCCCGCGTGCTCGAGGCCGCTTTCGAGAGCCTCTCGAGCAGAGACTCGGCGCGTGATGCGCCCATCGGGGCTCAGGGAGTACTTGTCACTCTGCTGAGCGATCAGCTCGACGAGCTTCTGCGGAGTCAGGGGTGTGTCGTCGCGGAGGTGAAGCGTCACGCTGCGTGGAGTGGCGGTGCAGCCGAGCACCTTGAAGCGACGGAGTTCGGTCTTGAGGCGCATCATCTCGGCGAGGCGCTTGGCTTCGGGTGGCGGGCGGCCGAAGCGCTCGGCGATTTCATCGCTGATGGCCGCCACTTCCTCTTCACTCGTAGCGGCCGAATAGCGCTTGTAGAGGCTGAGGCGGACGCCGACGTCCTCGACGTAGTCTTCGGGCAGGAGAGCCTCGACGTCGATGCTGAGCTCCGGGTCCACGTCGTGCACCACCTCGCGCCCGCTGAGCTCGGCGGTGGCGTCTTCGAGCATCTGGCAGAACAGGTCGAATCCGACGCTGGTCATGAAGCCGCTCTGATCGGCTCCCAGGAGCTCGCCGGCCCCGCGCAGCTCCATGTCGAGGGTCGCGATGTGAAATCCGGAGCCGAGCTCCGTGTAGCGTTCGAGCGCTTCGATGCGGGAGCGCGCTTCGTCGCTCATCTTGCTCGGGGGGGGAACGAGCAGGTAGCAGTACGCCCGCTCGCTGCTTCGACCGACGCGTCCGCGCAGCTGGTAGAGCTGGGAAAGGCCAAACATGTCGGCGCGATCGATCAAGATGGTGTTGGCCCGAGGAATGTCGAGACCGCTTTCCACGATGGCTGTTGCGACCAGCACGTCGAAGTCGCCGCGCACGAACCCGAGCATCGTTTTTTCGAGTTCTCGCTCGGTCATCTTGCCGTGACCCACGGCGATGCGGAGCTCGGGCATCAGGCGCTGCAGCCGCGCCGCCCGCTCGTAGATGCCTTCCACGCGGTTGTAGACGTAAAACACCTGCCCGCCGCGTGAGAGCTCGCGTTCGATGGCCGAACGAATGAGCTCCTCGTCGAACTGGGAGGTGAGGGTGCGAATGGCGCGCCGGTCTTGCGGGGGAGTGGAGATGACCGACATGTCGCGCAGCCCCCCGACGCTCATGCTGAGGGTGCGCGGGATGGGCGTCGCGCTCAGAGTGAGCACGTCGACATGCGTGCGCAGTTGTTTAATGCGTTCTTTGTGAGTGACGCCGAACCGCTGCTCTTCGTCGATGACCAGAAGCCCGAGGTTCTTGAAGTGCACGTCCTTCGAGAGCATGCGATGGGTGCCCACGACGACGTCGACGGAGCCGTTTTTCAGCCCCGCGAGGGTCTCCGTCTGGTGGGCCTTCGACTGAAAGCGGCTCAGCGGGCGAACCTCGGCTCCGGTGCCTTCGAGCCGGTCCGCGAAGGTTTGGTAGTGCTGTTGTGCGAGCACCGTGGTGGGACAGAGCAGCGCCACTTGGCGCCCGGCCATGGCTGACAGGAACGCCGCGCGCAGGGCCACTTCGGTCTTGCCGAAGCCGACGTCACCGCAGACCAGGCGGTCCATGACCGTGTCCTTCTGAAGGTCGTCGAGCACCTCGGCGATGGCGCCGGCCTGGTCTGGCGTTTCCTCGTGGGGAAAAGCCGCCTCGAAAGCAGCGTATTCGTCGTCCGGTTCGGGCAGGGGTGGACGACGCACCTGGGCGCGTTCGGCGTACAGGGTGAGGAGCTGGTCGGCCATCTGCCGAACCTTCTTCTTCACCTTGGCCTTCGTCTTGGCGAAGGTGAGGCCGCCCAGGCGATCGATCTTCGGGGTGCCGTCGGTGCCGGTGAACTTTTGGATCTGATTCAGCCGGTAGACGGGCAGGAACAGCTTGTCGCCGCCTCGGTATTCGACGACCAAGAGGTCGACGTAGTGCTCGCCGACGAGGCGGTGCTCGAGACCGAGATAGCGCCCGATGCCGTGCTCCACGTGCACGACGAAGTCGCCCGGGTTGAGCGAGCGCAGATCGTCGAGGGCCGCTTGAACGGCGCGAGCGCCGGTCTTTCGCGCTGCACGGTGCTGTCGGCGTCCGAAGATCTCTTCCTCGGTGAGCAGGACGCGGCCGCTCGCCTCGATGACCGCGCCGCTTCCTAGGGGCGCGGTGACGACGCGAAGTCGTCCAGCGAAAGCGGGCGATCCGAGCTTCTCCGGAGTCCGCTCGACCTCGAGACCGCGATGCTCGAGCAGTGTGGCGAGGCGGTCGGCTTGGGTCGAAACGCGCGCGGTGAGGGTCACGTCGAGTCCCGCGTCGAGCCAAGCGCGGAGCTCGTCGACGAGAGGATCGAGCCCCGCGTGCCTGCCCCCTCCGTGACGCGCTCGGTTCAGGCGTCCGGCGAGCTCCGATTGGTCGCGGGCGGCGAGATTCGGGGTCGAGAGCGGCGCGACTTCGAGATCGCTCCACGCATCGCCCGAGGGTGAGCCGGCGACCACCGTGCGGTGACAAGCGACGGTCCGGCGCGTTCTTTCGAGGGACGTGTCGAGCTCGGCGTCGGTGAGATAGTGATCTTCGACCGCGAAGTGCGGGCTTTCGCTTCGAGCCGTTCGCGCGACCGCTGCTTGGGCGATGGCGTCGCGGACCAATTCGGCGATGCGAGGCGGATCTTCGACGAGGAGGGTGGCGCCCTCGGGGATTCGTTCGTAGAGGGGAGTGAGCGCTCCGTAGGCAGGGAGGAAGGCGTCGGAGCCGACGAAGAGCTTGCCTGCCTCCACGTCGTCGAGCAGTGGGCGGGCCTTCGTCGACGGCAGGTTCACCGCATCGCACAGCGACTGCACGAGCTCGCGAGCTCGTGCGGCGCTTTGTCGGGTGACGATGGCCTCTCGCGCGGGAGGCAGAATCAGCTCTTCGAGCGAGCCGGTGCCGCGTTGAGTTTCGGGGTCGAAGGAGCGAAGGGTTTCCACTTCGTCGCCGAACAGCTCGATGCGCACGGGTTCGGCGAGCCCCGGCGGCCATACGTCGAGCAGGGCGCCCCGAATGGCGAAGCTGCCAGGATCTTCGACCACTGGAGCCCGGAGGTAGCCGCCCGCATCGAGGTCGCGACTCAGGCTTCGGAAGTCGAGCTCGTCACCGACGCGTATGCTGCGCGTGACCGATGCCAGGGCCTGGGACGAGGCGCAGCGCCGGACCCACGCGCCGGGGGTCACGACGAGAAAGTCGAAGGCGCCTCGATCGATCGCGGAGAGGGCCGCGGCACGAGCCAGTGTGACGCGGCGGTCGCTGCGCACGCCGTCGAAAGGCGAGGCTTCGGGTGCGGGCAACGCCACCACGCGAGCACGACCGTCGGAGAGGGCTTCGAGATTCTCAGCCATCTTTTCGGCTGCGTTGGAGTCCGTGGCCAACACCACCACGGGCTCTGCGGATCGAACGAGGAGGGCGTGGGCGAAAGCTGCGGTGGCCGCACCGGCGGTGCCTGCGAGGTGCACGAGTCCGCTGGCGCCGGCGACTTCTGTGGCGGCTTGGTCGATGCTTCGGAGGGGAGCGTCTTCCGGATCACGAGCTTCGGGCTCGGGCTTGAGGGGGTCGCTCGGGTGGTTCGCCATCGTGGATCGCACCCGGGAGGAGGGCGCCGGGGCCGTACTGTGCTGCGCTCACGGCCGTGATCAAGGGGCCGCAGCTCTCGGCCGAAACCCAGGGGGCGAGCGTTCGCGCACCGCGGGTCACCTCACGCTGGACCTGACCAGCACCGAAGCAGACGGCACCATCACCTACTCATACTCCGACGCCGGGACGGGGAAACGTGAGGCGCATTCGGCCGGGATCGACGCTCCGGCGGATGAGCAGTGGCGCCGCAACTTTCCGCTGCGTGCGGCCTGTCCACGGAGGCACGGAAACCCTACCGAGCCCGCGAGTTATTGCGTTGCCTCTCTCGGGGGCTCGGAGGCATGATGCAATCTCCCGATTGAGATAAGCACGACCCATGAAATTGAAAACCCTACCTGCCGCAGCTCTTCTTCTAGCCCTTCCTCTCGCCTGCTCAGGTGAGTCCGGCGAAAACAACAACATGTCGAACGACATGAGCGGGACTGGAGGCGTCGGGACTGGAGGCGTCGGGACTGGGGGCGTCGGGACCGGAGGCGTCGGGACCGGAGGTGTTCCGACGACGGGTGGAGTGCCCGGAAGCGGCGGCGCCATTCTGGCCTCAGGTGGGTCGCCCAATACGGGGGGCGGCTTCGGTTCCGGCGGTGACGTGGGCTCGGGCGGAGCCATGAGCACGGGCGGCGGAGGCAATGTGGCCAATCCGAGCCCGGGTTGTGCCATGAACAAACCGCGCCCGGCCAACGGGGTGGTCTACAAAGCGGGCGAATCCTGGCTCGTCTTCCCAGACAGCTACGACGGAAGCACACCGTTCCCGGTGGTCGTGGCCTTCCACGGTTGCGGCGGTGGGAACAAGGGTGACGCGAACAATACCGAGTTCAAGGGACACCTCGACGGGACGGACATCGGCAACAACTACATCCGCGCTCTCCCGCTCTCGATCTCCGATGGTGGTTGCTACGACCAGCCCGGGGACATGGCTCGCGCGAAGGAGCTCTTCACCGATCTGGTGGACAACTACTGCGTCGATCTCGACCGAGTTTTCGGCGTTGGGCACAGCTATGGGGCAGGGTTCCTCATGGGGATGACAGGCAACTCCGGCGACTTCAATCACTTTGGCTTCCGGGGTATCGCGCCCGTAGCCGGCTGGAGAATCGGCAACGCGAACGTCCAGGTGCCCACGCTCTACACCCAGGCCATCATGGATTCCCAACGCAACAACAGCGATGGCGCCGATGCGGTCGAGAAGATCGTCGAGGTCAACGGCTGTGACACGCAGTCGTCCGAATACGCGGTCGATTCGTGCAACAGCACGTCGGGCGGAGTGTCGGTCACTCCGGGATGCAAGGTGTACAGCAACTGCGACGAGCCCACCATTTGGTGTCGCCACAACGACCCGGCCTACGGCACGAGCTATCACGGTATTCCTTGTTTCTGGAACGACACGGCCTACGAGTTCTTCGAGAGTCTTTGACTCTCAGCTGCGACCAGGCGTCTGCACGCCAGCCGAGTTTGGCGGGCCGCGCCCGAGCACGCGCTTCGGTGCGACGTTCTCGTCGGCCTCGTCGAGATAGACACGAGCCGGTGTCGGCGATCGTTCAGGCCAACGTGGGGGTGAGGTAGATCCGAGCCCGAGGGTCCTTACCCGGCTTCGTGCGAGAAGAAGGGGTTCAAGAGCGTCAAGATCGGAACGGCGGAATTGACGGCCTCCGTGACCTGGTCCGTCAGTTCGTCCTCGTCGAGACCGCAGTCGGCCACCTCCGAGGGACTGTCGGGGAGTTCTTCGAGCGCGGTGACGATCGCGCCCAACGAGTCGACCATGAGTTCGGCACGGGCCTCGGCGGCCAGAAGCGAAGGGAAATGCTGTACGATCGTCATGATGACGTCGGCGTCAGCACCTCCGGCCGCGGTGACTGGAGAGACAAAGCACTCCGCCTGAAGCTTCGCCACGGAGTCGCAGGCGGCGAAGCAGGTCGTATCCCCCGCGCATGCCGGGGGGGTGAGCTCGCCTGTGCAAAGGAGCGCGCCACTGCTCACTTCGGTGTTGCCCGCGCAGCGAGCTTCGAGGCTGGCTTCCTCGCAGTTCGGGTCGTCCTGGCACGTCGCTTCGCAGGCGGCCTGCTCTTCCGGAGCGATCTGGCAGGTCGCAGGTGCGAACGAGAGGGCCAATCCGGCATCGACCTGGGCATCAACGACGAGGCGGGCCTCTTCGCACAGGGCCTCGAGTGCTTCGTCGCTCACACTGGTTGGGTCGGTGAGGGGTTCCGAGAGCAGCCCGGCGCACGCCACCGCCAGTTGCGTCTTCAGTTCCTCCGCGGTCGCCTTGAATTCGTCGACCGCGCTTTGAACCGCGTCGATGCGCGGCTGAATCTCGCACTGGGGCCCTGGTCCGGATTGGTCGGAGGCATTTGGTTGTGCGGATTGGTTGGAGGAATTCGATTGTGCGGTTTCGCCGTAGCAACTCGGTAGGAGCCCCCAGACCAGGGCGGCGAAGACCTTGATGAGTTTCTTGGAATGACCCACGGTGCTCACTTTTCTCTCCGCTCGGCCGCATCGCCCCGCGGAGCTACAGGGATCATCGCTTGCGATGATCCCGTCAAGCAAGAGCAGCAGGTGCAGACCGCCGCCCAACACGACGGGTCACTCTCCGAAGGGGTTCAAGGTGGCCAGTCCGGTGCGTGCGATGTGTCGCGTGTTGCGCGTCACGCGTCACCAACGTCATGTCGTGCTCGAGTGCAGTGGCGGCGTGGCGCGGTGAAGTCCTCGTCGTCCCCAACTTCGGGCATCTCGAGCAGAAATCGCTTGAAGCTGGGGCGATGGAGCTCTGGAGCAAGGGCCTCACGCAAGATCTCGCGGTGCTCGGCCTCTGCCGAGCGACCCGAGCGAGCCGCGCGCTGCTTGAGTGCGCGCACCAACTCGTCCTCCAGCTGCCGAACCACCAACTGCGCCATGATGCTAGCATTGATAGCTCCGTACTATGGCTCCGCAAGATCCCTGGATCGGTGAGTCACTCGTCGGAATCCTCCTCCCTGGGGCGATCCTTCGGGGGGCGCCCTCGGGGCTTGAAGCCGAGCGCCGACAAGGCGCGCCTGGAGGTGAGCACGGTGCGGGCGATCTGACTCCACTCGAGATACCAGGACCAAAGGCGCTCACTGGCAGCGGCGGCCTGCTGTTCGAGAGCGGGATCGGCGGTTCTCGCAGGCTTCCTGTCCGTGAGGCGTTGCAGGATGCCGCTTGCCTGCTCCCGGACCTCGCGGGTGAAACCGCGCTCCTCGAGAATTGCGAGTGCTTCTCTTCCCCGGGCGCTGCGAGTCAGGCTGTCGATTCTCTCGAGCAAGATGGGAACGGTCACCAAGAGCTCGAGCCCGTGCTTCTGGCCGAGGTTGAGGAAGACGCGCTCGTGCAGCTTGGGGAATCGATGCCGAAGGGTCGCCTCCACGATGGGAAACCAGCGATTTTCCCAGGTGTCGACCGCATCGACGACATCGAAGTCCTCGCTCGGAAGTCGTCCTTCGACGAGCGCGAAGCGCGCGTCACCTGCGGCACGCAGCAGATCCCAACCTTCTTCCCACGCCGTGCGCGTGAACCCGAAGCGACGCAAGTGCGGCGCCACCTCGGGGTGCGCACACCCGTGGAGAAACTCGAGCACGCGAGAGCTCTGCTTCAATTCCTGCTGCATCATTCTCTCCCCTCGTCCCCCTCGTCCGGTGAGCGCGCCCGCACCGCGACGTGCAGTGACCGGTGACCGCGCGACGCCGAGCGGCCGTCGCCGAGCACGCGAGCCCGTGCCTGCCCTAGGTGCCAAGTCGCCCGCCGGAGGCCGATTGTGGGTCATTTTTCCTCGATAGGATCCAATTATCGAGTGCCGATAAGCCCCATTGTGAGCGATCGCGGACCAATTCTTGAAGTTGAAAAATTGAGTCCGATTCAGAAATAAATCGTGGAAGGACCCGAATAATTCGATCCAGAGGGCGATAAGCTGGTGACAAGGAGAACAAATCTGCAACTTCTTCCCCGCTGAGAGCAGCCGGCACCCCGGACCTGGTTGCAGTACGGGTGCAGTCCCCCCTCCGCCCTGGCCCCCCTCCCAACAGGCTGGTGCCGAGACGCAGCAAGTGACTAGGGAGCCACCTTCGGTCAGTGGACTGGGCCCGCGTCCAGCCGTGCGACGCTGGTGATGTCGTCGCAGGTTCCGCGTTCTCGATCGGGCCCGAAGGAGCGGATTTCGAAGGACGCGAACTCTTGGAGACACCGGTACTCGACTTGGGATCCCCAGGCGTCTTTTCGCGGAGGCTGTTCTGCGGTTCGGGCTCAGCGGACTGCCGCTGTCAGCCGGTGTCACGGGCGGTCAGTTGGCGGTCAGTTGGCGGTCAGAGTGCCGACGATGCAGCCACAGAGGAACCAGCTACGTGGCCTGTTCTTCGCCGATTGTTCGAGGGAAGCGGTCGGCAGACTTGCATGGGACCTGACATCGGATCACTGGACCATGTACGTCCCCGGTGACACCACGTCCGTGACGTCGTCGCATGTTCCGCGTTTTCGATCGGGCCCGTAGGAGCGGACTTCGTAGTATCCGGGCTTTCGGAGACACCGGTACTCGAGCTGGTTTCCCCACGGGTCTTTTCGCGAGGGTTGTTCCGCAACACGACGGGTGAACTCTTCACAGGAGCGAATGGGGGGATCGATATCCGCGAAGACTTGGAGCATCAGGATCGACGCGCGGAGCATCGCTCTGTCTTCCGTCGGCATGGCGTGAGCGGTACCACGACTGCTTCTTGGTGTGGGGCCTTCGGCGCCGGGGGGCACCGGGGGGCGGAGTACATTCCGCTTGTCGTTCGGGGGGACCAGGCTCGGGAGTGTCGCTGGGCTCCGGCGGGACCGGGCCGCTGTCACAGGCGGCGAGACCGAAGACGATGCAGCCACAGAGGAACCAGGCGCACGCCCGGCTTTTCGCCGATTCGAGGTTCGGTGGAAGCGCAGCTTTCGTCCGAGGGCGGTGCCCCCGAAACACTCCGCGGAAACTCGTGTTGACCGGCTTCGATGCGGCGTGATACCGACGCCCCGGGATGTGCAAGTTATTTTCCGGGCGAGCGAGATGGCTGCCACGCGTCGCGCCTGGGGTCAGCGCCATCTCGAGGAGGGACTCCACACCCGCCGATACATCCACACCGGGCACACCGGGCATGCCAAGACTCGACACGTCCACGGAGAAGAAAGTCGACACTCGTCCGCGAATACCCGTGCCCATCCGGCTGCCTGCAAACCGTTTCACGGGACTCGGCGGTGCACCTGGCGAGTAGGGCCATTGGGGTGTGGCTCGCCCTGGCAGCACTGGCGTGTGGAGGGCTCACGGAGGAACCGAAAGACGACGTTCTGACCGAGTCTGAATTCGAGGCGGCATTCGCGACTGGGTACTGCGCATGGGCGGAGCGCCACTGTGACGCCGTTGGGCTCGAACTTCGTGAGGAGCGCTGCCCGGGTTCCTTGCCGTTTTTCGAACGTTCGAGTCGGACGCCATTCGACCCAGATGCCGCCGAGGCCTGCCTGTTCGACCAGGAAAGAGCGGAAGGGCATGAATCACCATGGCCGCGAAGTTGCTTGGACGTCTATCCTGCAACGCAGGCGATCGGGGAGGCCTGCGACGCGACCTTCGAGTGCTTGGATGCTCGCCTGATCGACACGGGCACCAGCATCTCGAGGATCAGATGCATCGAGGGTGTATGCGCGCAAGAGGCGGTTACAGTGGCTGAACCGGGTGTGGTTTGCTCTGGGGCGGGCGATGACCAGAGCTTGTTCCTAGAGAACTGGGAGATGGACGCAATCTGCGATCTCCGAGCCGGGCTTGCCTGCATCGATCTTCGCTGTGCGGAGGGAAGCCGCGAAGGGGAGTCCTGCGAACCTGGAACGTGTGTTTTCGGGACCGTCTGTGGAGCGTCGGGCGTATGTGAGAGGATGCTCTCCTTGGGTGACGCGTGCGAAGATGGTTTGGGCAAGTGCCGCGCCCCAGCGGCATGTGCCGTGGGGGTGTGCGTGCTTCCGACAGATCATGGAGCCGAGTGCACCAGTGGCAAGGAGTGCAAGAGTCTGGGGTGTCGCGACGGTCAGTGCAGGAGTCTCATCACCGACGGCTTGTGTGACATCGAATCCGAGTGACGGGTGGACCTCATCTCCACCTGAAACGCGCGCCGCTGGTAGGCAACAGTCCAGCTTCAAGGCCGTGCGACGCGCTTTCACCGGAGCGACAGGCACTCCCCGCACGAACCTCCGTCCCACACGACCCGGAAGTAGTCCTCGAGCTCGGTGCACATCGAGCCGAGGGCTCCTTGGATCGACACATCTTCGAGCGGATTGCCCTCGAGCGTGAGGCGATGGCAGTCGAAGTCCGCGCCAAATCGGAGAGCTGGTTCGCTCGGCGAGCCTCACCCGACCCTAGAGTTGTAATCAGGGCGACGGAAGAATCGACCTGGCAGCAATCAAGTGGTTCCGCGCGAGCAGCGTCCAAGGACCGTCCGGATGCTGCTCCAGGTGCTGCTCGAACGCCTTGGCGGCGCTCTCCGGCTCTTGCATCAGGAGGAGCGCTGCGCCGCGGGCAAATGCCGTGGGATAGTTCGGATCGATCTTCGCGAGGGCGTCCACATAGGCCAGCTGCCGCTGCGCGCGGTCGCGGGCGTCCGTCTGAAGGCCCCCTTCCGGGTGTGCGATCAGCAGGCCGTAGTAGCGACGAAACTCGTTCAGGCTCGGGCCGAAAGGTGGGGTCCGATGCACACCGGTGAGCAAACCCCAGCGCACGCGAAACAGGAGGCGAAGGTCCGACGCGCCCAGCACCAGTCGGCGGTCGTCGGAGTGCTCGCCTGCGAGCCAGGAGGTCTGGGCGATGCGATCGAAGTCGCTGCCGAGCTCACGTAGCTCGGAATCGACCTCGCCGGTCTTTTGCCAGTGGCGGACCGCGTTGAGGAAGAGCTCACTCTGGAGCGCGCGGAGGCGGAGCAAGTTCTCGGCCTGCCCGGCCTTCAACTGACTCTGCACGTCAGCCTGAAGCTGCCGCTCGATCTGCGGTGCTCGACTCGGTTGGTCGACCAAGGCCGCTCCGAGGCGCCGGACCCGCTCGCCCACGAGCCGGACTCCGTAGGGCAGCTCGTTGGCCACGGCTTCCTCCGCCCGAAGGCGCTCGATGGCGTCGGCCTCGCGCACGGTGCGAGGGTCGTGTTTCGGGATGGGGACCACGTAGGGGGTAGTGGCACGGGGAAGCCCGACGGCTGCTCCAAACAGGGCAAACACGATGAGAGCCGCTCCCATCTGCCACCCCTCGAGATGTCTTTGGATCCCCACGCTCTTCCCAGCCATAATGCTCGACCGACGACCCGTCCTGAGCCCCCGCGCGGCGACACGATACTTGTCACGCTGGCACAGCGGGAGAGGTCACCGTCCCAACCCCACGAAGGTCCCGTGCGAGAAAAGCGTCAACATCCCCGAGTCCAGGTTGCCCTGAACGTTGTCATCGAGCTTCCCGACGGGAATACCCTCGAGGCGACTGCTGCGGACATCAGCCTCGGAGGCATGTACATCGAGACCACCGACAGTGCGCCGTTCGGCGCCAACGTCACGGTTGTCTGCGCACTGCCACGCCTCGAAAATGCGCGCCTGCCCGGCGTCATTCGATGGAACAAGCCGGGCGGCTTCGGTGTGCAGTTTGGACTGCTCGGCGCGCGGGAGACGCACGCCATCGGGCTATTGGTGAAGAGCACCAATCAAGCCACGGCGTAAGCCGACCACTTTCCGCGAAAGCAGCTCGGGGGACCTCGTGAAGCCCTCGCGCGAAGGGTTCGAAGGCCCGGAGCGCTCGCGCAGGGCGGGCCCAGAGCATGCGCGCAGCTCGGGGCTCAAGGTGTTCCGCTGACGGTGGGAGGCGGGAGCGGTGCCCAACGCAGGCTCTCTCCAGTGCGCCCCATCACCTTGAGTGTCGTGAAGCGCTTGAGAGACATGACGTACAGGCCCGGGTCGTTCTTGCGCGTCGAGAAGAAGGCGAGCATGCGCCCGTCCGGGCTGCACGCGGGATAGCTGTTCGAACCCTGATTCTGGGTGAGGCGCACGATCCCGCGGCCCTGTTCGTTGCTCATGATGAGATCTTGCCGGTCTCCCGCCACGGACACGGCGTACACGAGGCGGATGCCGTCCTCCGTGTCGCAGAATGCTGGCGCGGCCGCAGTGAAGCCAGCTGGGGAGATTGCCTTGCCCTCCATGTACACCCGTTGCGTCCCCTTGGAGACCGAGCCGCCGAGCCAGGCGAGCTTACCCGAAGGGCTGAAGACCGGGTGCGTCGCGAGATCGGTTTTCGAGACCTTTTCGAAGCCGGTTCCGTCGGCCTTACCGACGTAGATGCTGCTCCCGCCGTGTTCCGCCACCGCGATCGCCATCTTCGTGTAGTCCTTGTCGAAGGCCACGCTGTACACCGACGTGCGGAAGGGCAGGTCGACCCGAGTGGGGACTGCCGTCGAGGACTCGGGTGACGACGGAGAGGGCTTCTTCTTCGAAGGTTTTGCTTCGGGCGGATGGGCGTCAGTTTCCCCGAGAGCGAGCTCGTAAAGCCGGAACGGGGAGTACCGTTCGCTCATGGTGAAGTAGAGCGTCTGATCTTTGCCCCAGGTGGGAGCGATTGCGGTGCTCGCCGGATCGGTGCGCGGCATGAGCCCGTGACCATCCGAGTCCATGGTGAAGATGCGGCGGTTCCGGGCCCACGGCCCCGAGTAGGTGAACTGGCTCGCAAAGCCGCCGGGTCGTCCGGTGAGGGCGCCGAGCAGCGCGTCGGTGATGCGGTGGGCCGTGATGCGGGCGTCGTCCTTGTCGACGAGGAGCTTCTTCTCGTAAACCGGGTCTTTGCCCACATCGAGGAAGTAGGCGATGCCGAGTACCTCGATCTTGCCCGAGGGGTGATTGCGTGCGGCCACCTTGACGATGGCCTCGGCGCCGAGCTTCTGCCACGCGGGCACGTCCACCGGATCGTCGAAGCCGTAGAGCCCGGGCGGAGCTTTCCGGTCGTCGACCACGTCGAAGAGTCCAGTGAGCTCGAGATCGCGCCGCACCACGCTGCGGACGATCACGTCTTCGATCGCAGGGGAGAGGGAGGGGAGGACGGCGATCTTCGGGATGTGTTCCTGCACGGTCCCGGTCACCACGAACTCGCCGAGCACGCTCTCGTCGGCGGGGGGCGCCGGCTTTTCCTGGGCGAGGCTGGTGCCTGGCGCGCTTTGCGCGGCACAGGCGACGAGGGCCGCGAAAACAATCGAACGAAACTTCATTCGCATGGGACTCCTGCTCCGGAGAGGCGCGGATAGACCGTGCTCTCCAGGATGTCGGGGTAAAGGGGCGGGGGTGGAGGCAGCTGTTGGCCTTTCATCCCATCCAGGGTCGCTTTGACCTTGGCATCGAAGATGGGGTTGCCGCTCGGCGAGGTGATCGAGTAGCCGGTGATGGTGCGGTCGCCGCCCACCTGCACGGCGACGCTCGCTCCGAGTGCTTTGAGCACTTCGCAAGGGATCTCGCCCTGCGGGGGGCGGAAACGGGCGTTGAACCAGCCGAGGATCTTACGTCGGTACATGTCGACTGCCCGCGCCTTGAGAGGATCGGTCTCCGTGCCTTCCGCGACACCATCGGCTGCGCCTTCCTCGTTCATTTGCGGCGCCTCCTCGGGTTCTTCTTCCTGCTTTTCGAGCTCCGCATCGAGCTCCTTGACGGTTTCAGCATCTTCGTCCGGCGGCGGCTCCTTGTCCTTTTCGACGAGCTTGCTCGTCGGGATCGCTTCCGGCGTGTCTTCGGCTTTCTCCGTGGGTGCGCTGCTCTCCTCGTAGCGCTTTACGGGGACGGGGGCCTGCTTCTTCCACATGTCGGGGAGCTTCGGCTTCATGTCCTTCTTGGAGCCGAGCTTGAGGAGCGGCAGCTCGTCCATCACCGGTTTGACCTTGATGGGAACCGGCTTTGGTTCGACCTTCTCCTTGACGGCGATTTCACCCCGCGCCTGGCCGGCCAGGACCAGGATGGTGAAGAAGCCGGTCTGCAGCAGGGCAGCGAAGATGGCCGCAGCGACGATTTCGCGACTCGTGAAGGCGGAGGTCACGGCTTCTCCGTCGTCGGAGACTCCTCGGTGCCCTCGTCGGTCGCCTTGCCCTCGGCCGCTGCTGCCGGTTCGAGTTCAGGCTGCACCAAGAGGTTGAGCGATTCGACGCCACTGTTGCGGGCGGCTGCAACCACTTCGGCGACGATGCCGTAGCGCGCCGCCTTGTCGGCGCGGATGAAGAGCTCGCGCTCGGTCTGTACGCGCGCGCTCTCCTTGAGCGCATCGGCGACTCGACCCGTGACGTCCTTCTCTCCGAAGAGCACGCGCTCGTCCTTGGTGACGGTGACCAAGAGTCGCGCGTCTTCCACGGGGGTTTGCGCCGCCTGCACCTCAGGCAAATCGATGCGCAGACCGGTCGTCAAAAGTGGTGCCGTCACCATGAAGACGACGAGCAACACCAGCATCACGTCCACCAATGGCGTGACGTTGATGTCCCGAAATCCTCCCCGCCTGCCCCTGCGTCCGACCGTGGCGCCCATGGTCTTCGCCTGCGCCGCTTAGCGCACTCCCCCGAAGGAAGCGCCCTGCCTGGTTTCGGGCTGACGCGCCAGGAGAGTCGCGACCCACACGTCGCTCGAGGCGTTCAGCTCGTCGAGTAGATCGGAGATGCGCCGATCGACGTAGTTGTAGCCGATGGTCGCGGGGATGGCCGCCACCAAGCCGAAGGCGGTGGCGATGAGGGCCTCGCCGATGGCGGGCGCAACGACGGGTAAGGAGGCGCTCTTCTCCAACCCGATGCGCAAAAACGCATCCATGATGCCCCAAACGGTTCCGAAGAGGCCGATGAAGGGGGAGGCGGCCGCGATGCTCGACAGGGTGGGCATCAGGCTGCTGGCGCGTTGCTCTTCTCCCGCCACGGCGCGCCGCGCGATGGCGGTGAGCAGATCGGGGGTCGCTCCGCCTTCGCGATGACGGTCGGCGAGGGCGAGCACGATGCGTCCCCCGGGCGACTTTCGATGCATCTCGGCAGTCGCGACCAAGTCGTCGGGGGAGATGGCGGCCTGCGCAGCTCGCTCGAAGCGTCGATTGCTTCCGAGAAGGCGCCTGAGCTGCGCGGACTTGGCGAACCAAATCAGCCAGACGAGCGTCGAGGCTGCGATCAACAGGACGAGCACGACCAAGACGACGCCCGATGAACCGAGCATCAAGTCGATGGGATCGAGGGAACCTGCGGGTTTGGCGGAAGCGAGCGTGAGGGTCATCCGGGGGGGACGCGACAGGCGCGTGGGGAACGGAACTGGAGGGGGTGAGCCCGGGTGGCGTCACCCGGGCTCGGAGCTTCGGTCAGTCGCCCAATACCACATCCACTCGGCGGTCCTCGGCGTACGACGCTTCGTCCGTGCCGGTGGCGTCGAGCTCGCCGCGGGAGGTGGAGGCCACCTGTGCGTCCGCGAGACCGGCGGAGACGATGGCCGCCTTCACGTTGTCGGCGCGGCGCCCACCTAGCACCATGTTGTATTCCGGCTCGCCGCGAGGGTCGGCGTGCCCGACGAGGCGCATTTCACGGCCCTTGAGGGGGCCGGTGGAGAAGCAATCGGCGAGCTTCTTCAGGACGGCCTTGTCCTGGGGGCGAACCTGGGCCGAATCGAAGGCGAAGTGGGCCTCGGTGTCGGTGAGACCGCAGGCCTTCTTGATCTCGTCCGAGATGTTGATGTTCGACTTGGTCGGGTTGTCACCCGGCTTTTCCTCTGCGGCTGGCGCGGGCTCGGGAGCCGTGACCGGTGCCTCCGTGGGGCCGGTGGGCGCTGCCGGAGGGGGCGTCGGATCGGAGCTGCAGGCGACCAGGCAGGAAGCGATGATGGCAGGGGCAATCCAATTGTGGTGCACGTGGACCTCTCTCTAAATTTCTGTCCGTCGCACCCAGCGACGGGTCGAGCCGGAGCGCCGTGGCGGACCTTTCCGCGCGACACTCGTCGGAGCACAAAACGCCGGCGCCCCGGGCTTCATTCCCAGGAGCAACCCGACACCGGGTTACGCCGAAGTTGGCGTTCGATGCAAGGATATGTGCGGAGGCAGCGCACAAGGATCGCTGCGGGCAGAGAAAATCACAGCGGCGCTGACTGTCGCGCGCGAATGGTCCGGGGTCGTTGGGAGGTCGGGTGCCGGCCGCCGGGCCGCCCTTCGGGGCCTAGCGCTCGGAGTGCACTCAGGTGGCCCCATTGAGCAGGGTGAGGAGGAGTCCCCCGGCGGCGATGAGGGTCCCCAGAGAGAGGGCGACCGCACGGGCCATGGCGCCGCCGCACACCACCGCGACGATCCCTGCTTTGACGGCGGTGTTCGAAAGGGTCGCAAGGAGGATGCCGCGAGCCGCGACCGATTCGGAGAGATCACTCCCTGCCATGCTGCTCAGAGACAGGGTGATGGCGTCCACATCGGTGAGCCCCGAGACCAGGGCAACCGCGTAGACACCGGCGTCTCCGAGATAGCGCTTGCCCGCCTCGGCCGCGTACCACACCGCGGCCAAGACGAGGGCGAACTTGATCGCCGTGCCGAGCTCGAAGGGATGGGTGAATTGGGAGTGCTCCGAGTCCGGCTCGCGCTTGCCCCCTCGACGCCAGAGCCAGAGTCCGGCACCGGCGCCGAGAAGCGTCAGAACGGCTACGAAAGGCCAGAGCCTTTCGAAGAGTGCCCTGTTCAGGAACAGCACCTCGATCAGGACACGAGGGAACATGGTCGTGCACGCGACCACGACCCCGGCTGCGAGAAGGCCCTGGAGTGGCGGCTGTCGGCTTCCGGTGCGAGCAAAGCTCAGGGTCAGCGCCGTCGAAGAGGCCAGGCCAGCGAACAAGCCCGTCATAAAAAGCCCCAGCTTGGCCCCAGCGAGCCGAACCGCGAAATGTCCGACGAAGCTGATCGAGCAGATCAGCACGACCATCAGCCAGAGCTTGAAAGGGTTCAGCAGCTCCCAAGGCCCGAAACCGCGGTTGGGAAGGAAGGGGAGCACCACCGCCGTGATCAGCGCGAGTTCGAGGGCCGCGATGAGCTCGTAGTCCCGGAGGCGCCGCAGTGCGTCGTGGAGGAAACCCTTGAGGCTCAGGAGTCCAGCGGTCACGACGGCGCCCGAAAGAGAGACGAGCGGGTACCCACTCGCGCTCAGCGCGCCGAGGAGGAACGTCGTGATTGCGGCGACTTCGGTGGTGGCGCCGTAGTCGCGGCTTTCTTTCGCCGAAGGAAAGCGTGCGGCGATGAGGAGGAGGGTGAGCGACACCAGTCCTGCCCCGAGGACCCAGGTCGAGAGCTTCGTCTCGAAGGAGGCAGCGAGGCCGCCGGAAAGCCCGATCAGCGCGAAGGTGCGGACCCCGGCCGTGCGGGAGCCTTCGGCGGAGTCACGCCGCTGCCAGCCACGTTCCATCCCCACCAAGAGGCCGATGACCAGGGCGATCCCCAGATTCTGGAGTAGCTGTAGCTCCGGCACGGTCGCTTCTGCTCTTCCTTCGAACGTCGCCTGCGACGATCGAAAGAAGACATCAGCGAGACGCGGCAGTCGAGAGGCCTCGCGTCGCCGCTTGGGGGCCCCTGCAGAAGAGCTGGGTCACTCGGCGCCGACGAACGTAGCACCTTCGAGCTCTAGGACGTCGCTGCCGGCGCATCCCGGGGAGGCTGCGCCGCCTTCCGTTTCGACGGGCTCCTGGTTCGAGCAGTCGGCGGGTACGACCTGGAGCACTGTCAGTGCTCCCGAGGCGGGAAGTGAGTCGGAAAGGTCGTCGGAGAGGTTGAAGGTGAAGGACCCGTACGTTCCGTCCGCGAGGCTGATCCCGGAGATCCCCGTCGTGCCTTCGAAACTCGCGGCGGGGAAGACGTCGGCCAGATAGGCCTGGCGGAGCAGCTCCACGGAAGCGGGGGCACCCTCCGGGTCGAGAGTCACACGCGCTTCGAGGCGCCAAGTGCCGTCGATCCTTGCGTCATCGGACTGGGCCGCCGCGTCGACGTGGAGCACGACGGTGTCGTTCGGACCGAGGGCCCCAGCGGCCTCGAAGCAGATTTGAGCGACGTCGTGCGCGAGCGAGAAACCAGTGGGTTCCGAGCCATCCCAAGTCATCTCGAAGTTCTGAAGTCCGTCGAGCGCACCGATGAAGGATTGCGCGTACTCCGAGTCGAGGGCCACGAGCGAGCCGCTCTGACACTGTTCGGCTGGAAACCGCCCGAACTCGATCCCGGCAGCGGAGGCTACCTCGCCGTTCTGCGTGGTGGCCATGCCGGAGACGAGCCCGGTCATTGCGCCCGGACCGAAGGTGATCGAGAGGCCGAGCTGCTGGAGTTCGGCGCCCTCGGGTTCGGTGAGGTGGACCGCGAAAGATCCCGCGAGCTGGTCGAGATCGAGAGGGATCCGGGTGCTGACCACGTGCGCGCTCGTGGCGTCGAAGGTTGCCGTGAAGGTGTCGTCGAAAGCCCCGTTGTCACTCTCGACGTGCACCTCCGCATCGAAGCGGAGCACGTCAGGACAGGAGTCTCCGAAGAAAGCCAACCCGCCCTCCTCGGTGCCGTTCGAGCTCGGAGGGGAGCGGTGCACCAGCGTTGCCGAAGCCTCGTCGGGAGTGACCGTGATGGTGATGGCGCCTTCGCCGGCCGCGGGGGTGAGCTCATAGCTGGCGAACTCTTCGTTCCTCGGGCTTCCCCAGACGAAATCGGCTTCATGGCTGCCGCTCACGAGTTCGAAGACCGCGTTTGGAGCGAACCCCAAATCGCTCTCTTCGCCCGCGGTAAGATTCACCGACTCGTCCTCTTGGCAACCGCTGCCGGTGGGGTCGCCTTCGAAGTTGTCGTCGGGCTCGTTCACCTCGCCGCCGATCTGTCCCGTCTCGCACCCGCAGAGGGCGACCGAGGAGAGGGCAACGAGCAATGCCGAAGGGAGGAAGCAGCCGCGTGTGCGTCGCGGCGAACCGGAAGACAGGGGAAGGTGGAAAAGCGAGCGCATGGGTTTTCTCCTCGCCCCGCGCCGCGGCACCGAAATCGGGTCGGTGACCCCACGAGGCTGAGTTCAGTCTCGCAGGGTGGAGAACGAGCGACCATGTCCAAATTGCACTAATTTACGTCAGAGTTGCTCCCGGGAGTGCAGATTGCCATGATTTGGCGATGGACTGGGACCAACTCTCCCGTGAATTGGTGCGCGCGCTCCGGGGGGCGCGGACCCAAAAAGCGCTCAGTCGGCGCTTGGGCTACCGAAGCAACGTTCTGTTCGCTTGGGAGAGCGGGCGCGACGCGCCGAGCGCAGAAAAGTTCTTTCGTCTCGTCGAGCACCGGGGCGTGCGTCTCGCGGAGCTGACGGAAACTCTCGTTCGGGAGCGCGTTTCGCACGAGCTGACCACGCGCGCCGGCGTCGCCGAGCTCCTGCGATCGCTCGCGCGAGGGAGAAAGACCCGCGAACTTTCCGAGGTACTCGGTCGTGATCGTTTCGCAGTGGGCCGCTGGATGCGAGGCACGACCTCGATCCCGCTGCCTCAGCTCTTGCAATGGATCGACGTCTGCACGCTTTCGGTGGTCGACTTCGTCGCGCTTCTGACCGACCCCGCCGAGGTCCCCCTCGTGGCGCGAGCCCACGAGCAACTCGTGGCGGCGCGCAAAGCTGCGGCGGAGCTTCCGTGGTCGCACGCCATCGTGCACATGGTGGACCTTCCGGCCTACCGCGCACTCCCGCGTCACGAGCCCGGGTGGTTTGCATCGCGGCTCGGAATCAGTCTGCGCGAAGAGCGCGACTGTCTCGAACTCTTGACCCAAATGGGGCGCCTCCGGCGGATCGAGGATCGCTACGAGAGCGTCGAGGATCTCTCTGTCGACACGCGGCATGACCCGAACCTCACCCGCCGTCTCGCCAGCTTTTGGATGGAGGAGGGCGCACGCCGCGTCCGAGTCCCCGGACAGGGTCGCTTCGCCTTCAACACGTTCGCGGTGAGTCGCGAGGACTTTGAGCGCCTGAAAGAGCTACAAAGCCGCTACTTCGCCGACTTGCGCTCGGTCATCGCCTCCTCCGCTCGGGCCGACGTGGTCGCCGTAGCCACGTTTCAGCTATTTCCGCTTTCAGCTATTTCCGCTTGCGGGGTAAAGTGAGTCTCCGCGGTGGAGACTCTGAGAAGTGAACTATCGGCACGTCATCGTTTTGTGTGGGACTACCCTTCAGGTCGCCTGTAGCAGTGGGTCGCAGTCGCAACCGGAGAAACAGGTAAGCGGGGCGCGATTCGAGGCCTCGGTGTCGGGTATCGAGGGAGGACAACCCTTGGAGCTGGAAGGCCGTCGGGCGGGGTTGACCCTGTATGGTTCTGCAGAGGGTGAAGTCGAAGGTGGGTCTTTCGAGTTTGACGTGGCGAACGAGGGCACGGAGTTAGGGCTGGCGACTTTTTTCACAGACCCGCAAAGCCTTGGACAGCGAGTCGCGCTCGATGCTCACCGGGATTCACAGGTCCTCATCGTACGAGAGAATCAGGAGAGGCTGGGGCGCGAGGGTTGGGTGGAGCTGACGATCAAACCTGGAGGGCAAGTGAGCGGCGCGCTGTCCGCCACCGTGGGCGCCGACCAGATCGAGGCGACCTTTTCGGGCGAGGTCGCAGTTTTCTGCTTCGTCCCGGGAGCATCGGGGACGGATGCTGTCAACGCATACACGTTGGACAATGAGAGCGCGTTCTGCAGGGAAGCGCGCGAGAAGCTCGGGTTGTAAGCTTGGCTCATCGAGGTGTGCGAGCGAATGCGGTGCTCGCGATCGGCGGGCGCGAGCGGCGGGCGCGCGATGGATCGCGTCGCCCGACCTCACTCGATCCGAATGTAGAGTTCCGTCTCGAGCTTTTCGGGGGGCACCTGGCCCGGGGTGTTTCGGTAGATCTCGATGGCGGCGCCGTCACCGACACGGTGGCCGCTTCCCGGGAGCCACTCGCCCATGAAGCGAGCCCAGGTGTCGCCGAGTTTTTCGTAGGGCCCCACGTGGATGGTTCGGGCGTAGCGCCCTCCCGGGATGCGCATCTCGGTGAGGCCGTCCGGCAGCTTCGCATCTTCCGGAATGCTGAGTGCGGCGTCGGACCGAAGCTCGGCTTCCGGAGTCGACTCGGGGTCGTCGTGGTAGATGCCGATCATCTTGCAGCCCGGTCCGATGAGGCCAGCCGGACCTACCGCCGCGCCAAGTCGAGCGAAGGCTTCCGAGATGCGATGGTAGGGCCCGTGGTGCCGGACGGCGGCGACTCGAAGCTCCTCGAGGTTCTGAATTTCTACGTTCATGGTCTTTCCTCCTTGGATGAAGTGAATCTCCGGGGGCTGGGTGAGCCCCGGTCGAAAATGAATTCCCGAGCGCGCGGTGATTTCGATTTGGAACGGACGAGCGCAGCCCTCGGCGCCGCCCTCGCGGCTGCGACGAAACTCCGAAGGCGAGCAGCAGAAGCGCGCACGAAAGGCGCGGGTGAACGCCTCGTGCGTGTCGTATCCCGCTTCGATGGCAACGGTCGTGACCGGGGCATCTGCCTCGCGCAGTCGGTAGGCTGCCCGCTCGAGGCGGAGCCGCCGGTGAAGTTCGAGCGGCGTTTCCCCGACCATGCCCCGAAAGACGCGGTGAAAGTGAAAGGGCGAAAGCGCTGCACTCCGCGCCAATGACTCCAGATCGAGCGCCTCGTCCAGGCTCTGAAGGATGCACTGGACCGTGCGGCGCACGGCGAGCTCGTAGAACGAGCGGGTCTCGGGCTTCATGAGGAGCAAGCTACCTGGGGGCGGCTCGCAGCGCTTGATGCTCGTTGCGAATTCGGCGCGCGCGCTGCCCACGCGGTGAAACTGGATAGCGGAGTGTCCAGGCCTGGCCAGGGCAGGGTTCAGTCGAAGGGAGCCGCGGAGCCCCGGGCGGTCGGAAGGCCGCCTGCGCGTCGGTCCCGGTTCGCACGGCGTCGCCTCGAAACGTGGGGTCTCCGCAGCTTCGCATGCACTCCTCTTCGCCGTCGTGGCTGGCGATCCGCGATTGGTCCGGATGTTGCACTGCTGTTTCCAGGACGCGGTTTCCAGGACCCAGTTTCTGGAACCCGGATTCCGGAACTCACAACGGCATCACGATGCTCGGGAAGACCTCTTGAAAGTCACTTGGCTCCAAACTTGCGCCCCCTGGTTCGTCGGGTTGGCTCTGTTCGCATGCGAGTCGGACGACAAGAGCACCGCGGACGACGGTGGGGTTCCCATCGAGCCCCCGAACCCCGGAGTCGTGAACCCGGGTGTGCCCCAGACCCCAGAGGAGACGGAGCTCGAAGAGAACTTCCGCTCTCCCGTGGTTTCGGGGCCGTACGTCTGGACGGCAAACCCGGAAACGAATCGTGTCGCGCGGATCGACGCGCGAACCCTCGAGGTGGAGGTGATCGACGGGGGCTATGCACCCACGTTCCTCGCCGCCCTTCCCGAAGGAGCGACTCCGGGAGGCGCCGTGGTGCTCAACATGCTCGGGGGCGATGCATCCGTCTTCACGGTGTCTTCCGATGATGGCATGGGCGGAGCGTCACCGACTGGCGTGAGTGAGCGACGTGTCGACGTTCAAGAGGGAGCCAGCGCCTGGAGCGTGGGGAAGACGGGGCGCTTCGCCATCGCCTGGGCACGCTTCGAGGAAGATCTCCTAGGGCCTCTGGACGGTTATCAAGATCTCACGGTTCTTTCGCTGGAAGGAAGTGAGGTTCGGGGGACCAAGCTGTCCGTTGGCTTTCGGCCGAGTCAGGTCGTCATCAACGACCAGGAAACGCGCGCCTACGTCGTGTCCAAACCGGGCATTTCGGTCATCGATCTCTCGGCTGACGTTCCCGCCATCGAGCGCGAAATCTTTCTCCCCGAAGACGACTCGGGACAGGCACGGGACGTTTCCTTCACACCGGATGGCGCCTACGCCTTCGTGAGGCTCGCGCGGCAGTCGGACGTTGTCGTCATTCGCACGGCCGACGACGAGCGGGTGACGGTCGCCCTGCCACGTGAGGTCACCGATCTGGATCTCAGCGGCGATGGCTCTGTGGCAGTGGCGGTGATGCGAGGCTCGCGCTTCGCGAGTGGAGCTCCCGAGCTCGGAGCCGGGGGTGCTGGCGGCGCGGGCGGCCTCGGGGGTCAGGGAGGACTGCAGAATGAACCTGGAGGATCCGACAGTCAGATCGCGATCCTGCCGGTGCCGCAGATCTTCACCACGCCGGACGGTTTCGACCGCGTGTGGACCGAAGAGCTCGTCGGTAGCACCGTCGTTTCTCACGACGCGAGCGTCGCGCTGCTTTTCACCAGCGCCGTTGCGAACTCCCACCTGACGGTGCTGCGCCTCGACACCCACGAGCTCCGGACGGTCGATCTCCAAGCACCGACCCAAGCAGCGTTCGTGTCGCGAGACGGTCAGAACATGGTGGCGGTGATGACCCCTCCCGCGGGGAGCGCGCGAGCGGGAGCGTTCGCCCTGATGCGGGTGCTCGAAGATCGCCCGCCTCGCATCGAGGGGACGAGCACGGTGCCGCGCTTCGTCGCCCTCTCGGGCGATCGAGCGCTCGTGACGACCTGGGGCTCCCAGACGACGGCCGCGGAAGCCTTTCTAGGGAGCTTTCCTCGGCTCTCGGTGGACCGTGTGGAGCTCACGAGTGAGCCGCTTGCCAGCGGAATGATCCCCGAGGCGGGGCAAGGCTTCGTGGCTCAGGCCCATCCGGAAGGCCGCGTGACCTTCGTCGACTTCGAGACGTCGGCTCCGGCGACCGTGACCGGATTCGAGCTTGCCAGCAAGGCGGTGGAGTGATGCGGACGAGGCGTGGCGTCGCGCAGGTCGTGGTGGCTCTGTCCTGTGGAGGACTTCTGGGTGGTTGCTTCTCCAACGGGGAAGACCGGAAGTTCCCGGGAAGCGGCTCGTCCGATGCGGCGACGGGTGGCACGGGTGGTTCAGGCGCCGCAGCCGGAGGCACCACCGGAAGCGGCGGACCTGGAACCAACCCGGGCGTCTCCCTCGGGACGGGAGGCAGCGGCACGGGCGGGACGGATCCGCTCCCCGAGGAGACGGAGGCTCCGACCTTCCGCTTTCCCGTCGTGACCGGCCGCTACCTGTGGTCCGCCAACCCCGCGAGCGGGCGCGTGGCGCTGATCGATGCCGAAACGCTGACCACCAAGGTGCTGACCGCGGGCCTCTTGCCCACCTATCTGGTGGCCGTGCCGTCGCCGGAAGACCAGCCCGCGGCCATCGTGCTGAACGTCGGCAGCTCCGACGCCACGCTGTTTCGCGTCGCCGGGGACGCGGTGCGGACGACCCACACGCCCGTGCATTTCGGTGCGAATCGTTGGGCGCTTTCGGGCTCGGGACGCTGGGCCGCCGCCTGGACCGAGAGCGGTCAGGGCGCAGACGAGCTGGATCCCACCGAGGGACTTCAGGAGCTCAGCCTCCTCGATCTCGAAGACGATCCGCCCTCCCGGAGACGCATCAGCGTAGGCTACCGGCCTTCTCAGGTCGTGTTCGACGAACAGGAAGAGCGGCTGATCGTGGTCTCTTCCTTCGGAATCTCGCTCGTCGATCTGGCGACGGACGAACTCAGCTGGGTCAGTCTGGGCGAAGGTCAGGGGCGCGATGTTTCCATCACCCGAGATGGCTCGCGCGCCCTCGTTCGCAGGAGCGGCTCCTCCCTCGTCGAGTTGGTGGACCTCGGCGAATCGGGCGACGTGGAGTCGATTGACCTAGGCGGCGTGATCACCGATCTCGATCTCGCGCCTTCCGGTCGCGCGGTTGCCGTCGTCCGAGAGAAGTCTCTCCTCGCCACGTTCGTCGTCACTGGGACATTCGGAGCGGGAGACGCGGTGGACACCGTGACCTTTCCCGGCGAGCTGGTCGGGAGCGCCGAGCTCACCGACGATGGGGCCACGGTGGTTCTGTACAGCAATGCCGCCGAAACTGCGCGTGTGACGGTCGTCGATCTGACGCCAGGCGACACCTACCTCGGGCACCGAACCCTCACGGCGGAGACGCCGGTGGAATCCGTCGTGGTCAGCCCCGATGGAAAGCATGCGGTGGCGCTCGGCAAGGGTACGGAGGGCGCGGAAACCGGCTCGTTTTCGGTGCTCGCCCTCACCGAGGAGCGCTTTCCCCGAGTCGTGGGAACGAACGCACCCCTCGCGGACGTGCAGCTCGGCGACCGCATCGGAGTCGTCACCGCGACCTCGGCTTCGGGGGTGCACGAGGCCCATTTGATCTCCGTTCCGGCTCTCGACGTGGACACGGTGGCACTCGCGAGTCCCCCGTCGTCGACCGGTCTCTTGCCCGAGCTCGACTTGGGTTTTGCGGCGCAGACCCACTCGGAAGGGCGCGTCACGTTTTTCGACTTCGACCGGGGCGACGCGCGCACGCTGACCGGATTCGAGCTCTCGGCCGAGGCAGTACAGGAATGACGAAAGGAACGAACATGCAGTGGGAGTCCGGCGCAAGAGGGCTCGTCGCGAAGCGGTCTTCGGGTGTGCCCCTGAGCGGGGCCTCACCCCTGAGTCGGACGCGCGACGTCCGAAGAGCCTCTTTTCGTCGGAACTTGGCGTTCGTCGGTGTCCTGACGGTCTTGGGCTGTTCGAGCGCGAGCTCCGAGTGGGATGCACCCCTCGGTGATCCGGAGCCGGTGGGCTTGAGTGGCAGCGTCGTCGTTCGCGACGACTCCATGAATCGGATGTTGTTCCTCACCTCCCCTCGGGAAAACGAGCTCACCGTCGAGGTCGTGGGTGCGGGGCGCAACGTGGCGGCCACGGTGGCCTCGGCCGATCTGAATCGCCTGTTCGTGCTCTCGCGGGGTGTCTTTCCCCGGCGCACCGAGGAAGACGAAGGGCCGCGCCTCAGCGTGTACGACGGTTCTCCCGACCCCGACGGAGCGCGTCTCTTGAAGGAGTTCGCCCTCGACGACCCGAAGGAACGGCTTGCTCTGGATCCGCGCGGCGAGTGGGTCGCTGCTTTCGGCGGTGACTCGACGGTGGTCAACCCCAACGAGCTCGTGCTCTTCAATCTCGACGAGGGCGACGGCACCGAGGGAACCGCGCAGTCGAAGACCATTCGCAGCTTCGGCGGCGCGCCGGTGGAGCTGGTCTTTACCGAGGAACTCACCGTGCCCGTGGGGGGGGCACGGCGACTCCTCGCCGTACGCACCGACCGTGACGTCACCTTGGTCGATCTCGCGAACCTCGAGGACAGCGAGCTCACCATCAAACTTCCCCAGGGAGCGAACGGAGTGGCCCTCACTCCCCAGCAGATCGTCTACGACGACGGTGACCCCGACGACGCCACCGACGCGCGCATTGCCATTCGCCTTGCGGGAACCAGCGACGTGGTGATCGTGGAGCTCGGTGAACCGTCGGTCGAGGGACGCGATTTTTCGCCGGTGCTCAACATCGTGGACGTGGGTGACGTGCCGAGCGCCATCGACTTCGTTCGCACCGATGGGGGACTGCGATTGGCGGCTCTCGTTCCTGGGAGCGCGAAGGCCGTGCTCGTGAGTCCCGAGACGACTCGTGCTGAAGTCATTCAGCTTCCGGGCGGATATTCGCAAATGCGTCGGATCACGAGCGAAGTCTCGCAAGCCGACGGGGGCGACGTGGCGCTCTTGTGGGGCAATTCCCCGAACATCGCCTTTTGGTCGCTGGGGAGCACGAGCTCGACACCCCACCGGAGTGTGGACACCGCGGCCCTGTCCTTTCCGGTGGCCGAAGTGCTCGATGTGCCGGAGCCGAACTCGCACCTCAAGGTGTTGCGGGGGCCGAGCTCGGACCTGTTCGTGCTGGATCTGAATGCGCGCCAGAGCTTCCCGCTGAACACGAGCTTCACGGGCGGTCGGGTGCACGTTGCCCCCGACGGACGGCGGCTGTGGGTGTACCAAGCCGACCAGCAGAACTTCTCCTCGGTGGAGCTCGAAGACCTGCACCCGCGCGCCCTGTACGTCGACCTCGGTGTGACCGGTGTGTTCGACGTGCTGCGCGGAGATGGCGGACGCTCGGCGATCGCCCTTCATACCTCGCGGGGATGGCACGCCACCGTGTTCGACGCCGAAGACCCTCACTCGGCGAAAACCGCCCACTTTCCTGCCCTTCAGCTCAGTGGGTTCGAATGAACTCGAAAAGGCCCATGAAACGGATTTTTGCACTGCGAAGCAGCCGAGCCCTCGTCGCTTCGGCCTGGATGATCGGCGTGACTTTGGGAGCAGCCACCGCTCGGGCCGAGTCGCCGCAGGAGACAGCGCCCGAGAGCGACGCTTCCGAAGAGGCTCCCCCGTGGGTGTCTCCCTCGGACGCTCCCGCGGATCCAGGCGCTTCGCCGCCGCGCGGCGAGGAGCCTTCCGCGGCTGAAGGGTCCGCCGAAACGCGTACTGAAAGCGACGAGTCGAATAGCGAGGCTTCGTCCGAGGGTGGAGAAGCCACTTCCCCAGCGGGCTCGGCGAAAGACTCGAGCGAGCCTGTAGCGGGGCCGGTCGAGGCGAACGGGAAGGCGGCGCTGTCCCGGGTTTCAAGCGCTCCACCGAAGGACAAGGCCGTCGACCCGCCGCCTACGGCGCCCATCGACTACGAAGCGCTCCCGCTTACCTACCACCAAGTGCACATCGACGTCGGCGTCGGGCCCCGGCTCAATTGGCTCTTCGACGATGCGTTCGACCTGTTCTCGGACGGCGATCTGTTGGCGTCCCTGGCGGTTCGCGCGGGGAGCACGGTCTGGGTCAGGGAGCGCAGCAGCCTCGCGGTCATCGGAGAGTGGGAGCGCGGAGGATCGTCGGGCAGCGCTCGAGGGCTCGACACGCGCTTCGACATGAATCGGTTCTTGCTTGGCGTGGAGGGTCGCTACCACGTGGTTTCGCGTCTTGCCGGATACGGCCGCTTCTCCGCCGGACTGGTCCGGCAGAGTTCACGCATCGGTCCGGAGGCGAAGCCCACGACCCTCGAGCACTCCAGCAACGACTTCAGCGTGGTCCTGACCCTCGGCACGGCGGTTCGCCTGTTCGGTTCCCCTGATGGAAGGCAGCGAACTCCGCGGGGTCACCTCTACCTCGAAGCGGGCTACTCGTATGTCGCTCCGGACGAGCTGTCGTTCCGAGCGGGCGACGACGGTCCCCTTCGGGCCGAACCCGTCGAGCTCGGCACGCTTTCCCTCGGGGGGCCGCAGCTCGGCGCGGGCGTGCTCATCACCCTCTGACTCGTTCCCTGTCGTCCGCACCCGAGATGAAGCCCATGTCCCGAAATCGCCCTTTCCTCCTCGCCACCAGCGCCTCGGTTGGCGACCGGACCAAGTCTGTCGCGGGCGCGATGCTCTTCGCGCTCCTGGTCGCGGGATGTGCATCCGACGATGGGTCGACGGACCCCGGGATTGAGCCTCCGCAGCAAGACACTGGGCCGTCCGTTCAACCGAGCCCCATCCCCGTCGTTCCAGGGCCCGTCCTGGGCGAGGGCACGCAGGTTGGCTCAGCCAGCATCAAGAGCTACCTGGAGGACACGGAGCGCGAGCCGCCCTTCCTGACCGGGTCCATTTTCGCCAACGGTTTTTCCCTGTCGAACACGGGCGCTGCCGGGGCGCCAGGCGTCGACGTGCTTGCTCCGCATCTGCTCGCGCAGACGCTGGGTCTTGGAAGCGGCGACCTCACCGTGCTCGCTCTGTTCGATCGATCGGTGTCGATGAGCGATCCATGGGAGGGCCAGCCACGGTGGAAAGTGGCCGGTCGCGCCTTCATGGATGGTCTCAAGGGCGTCGAGGAGCAGGTGACCCTCGGTGCGATGTTCTTCCCGCAAGCAGCGGAGTGCGACGTCGCGCCCCTTTCCGACCCGCGCCAGATCCAGTTTCAGCCGGGTACGACCTTCCAGCAACACTGGGAAGCCTTTCCGCAAAACCGCTTTCCCAGCGGCGGAACCCCCCTCGGCCCCGCCTTCGAGGAGGTAGACGCGGTCGTGAGCGAGGCGTTCGACTACGGACTGATCGGCGCCGGGCGTCGCTTCCGGGTCGTCGTGATCACCGATGGCAAGCCGAACTGCGGAACCGATCCGGCGCGGGTGCTTCACTTGGCGACGACGTGGCGCGCCCTTGGCGTGGAAGTCGCCGTCATCGGGCTTCCCGGTTCGGAGGAGGCGACGGACTTCCTCGACCAGCTGGCAATGGCCGGCGGGACGACGCAGCATCGCTCCGCCTCCGACGCAGACGAGGCCGAGGAGGAGTTTGCTATCGTCGTGAGGTAGACGGGCGGGGCCGGACCTCACCTGAGGCCGTACGCGACGAACAGGCCGATCATGGTCGCGAGCAAGAGCAGGAACGCGAGGAACGTGAAAAGCTGCAACCGCCCTTTCGGTGCCCCGGTGCTGCGCTGCGTCTCGAGTTGCGCCATGGCCAGCACGGCAACGCTCTTGAGCTTCTTCTCGGCGACCTCGGCGCGGGTGCGATCGCCGGTCATGCCGCGGTAGCGAACGGCTGCCTCCGCGAGCTGGTTGGCGGTTTGGCAGTGCTGCAAAAAGGCTGCGTGCGCTTTCTCGTCGTCCCAGTGATCCAGGGTGTGCTTCCACAGGGACTCGAGCCCCGGATCAAAAATCTGAGGACGCGACGGAGCCGTCACAGCATGATCTTCACGCACGCAGGCAGCGACGCAAATCCGCCGCGGCGGTTCGAGTCGTCAACTCGTCCGCGTGCTCTTCGAGGCGCCTGAGGCGCTGATCGAACACCGGGACCTGTCGAGGAGCCTCCGATGCGATCAAGCAGGACAGCACGTCCAGAGCCTCGCGAGCGCGGCTCTCGTCGAAATGCTCGAGCAGCTTGAGCTGTACCTCCTGCTCTTCGGGCAACACGAAGCCCGCGGCGAGGTAGTTTTCGACGGCGCGCGAAATCGCCGAGCGACCCTCTGCCGCCATCACGTGGCTGAGCAGGCGACGTCGTTCACGCTCGCGATCGTCGATCGTGTCTTGTTTGACCTGAACGATGCGCGCCTCGCGCCGCCGCGGAGTATCTGCCGAGCTGGGCTTATCCAACTTCGGCATTTCGGCTTGCGCCGAGCGATCCGGCCGAGGTTTGGCCGAAGCCGCTTTCATGCGACGAGTCGGCCTCTCCAGGCGGGGGGAGTTGGGTCGCCGTGCGGCAACGATCACGGGTTCCGTGGGCGCGCTCGGTGCGGTTTGCTTCTTTCGCTTGCGCCGGCGCCTGCGTCCAGACCGGTGGGGCTGTGCGTCCATGTACGTCCTTCAGGGATTCACTAGCCCGTCTGCTGGGAGGGCCTTGGCATCCCGAATTGGGAAGCCGCGCGGCTCCAATGACGTCCAGCAGGCGGACAGTCGGTGGGGGGCAGTGCGCCGGGAGCGACACCGCGTCCAACCTCCGAATGCAGTGTTAGCATGCACTGCTGGTCGAGTCGCAACAATTTTTGTCGAAGCGACTCCGGAAACCAGCCCATCGCGGCGTGGACCGAGCCGGTGGCGGCGCTCGGACGCCCGTTCGACCGCTCTCGAGCCCGCCCCGCGAACCGCCTCCCCATCGGTCCGCGGCAGCGGATCCAGCGTGGAAGATCTCGCAGAATCAGTGCTTCACGCGACGAGGTTCGAGGTTGAGGCACGGCGGGCTCGCGACGGAACGAGTGCGCATCCAAAGGGGCGCAGGGATTCGGACCGATCCACCTCTCCTGAGAGTCCGTGGGGATAGGCTCCCAATTTTTCGATCCTGCGGTTTCGGACCATGCTGAAGCGGTGGAGGCCATGGTCGACTGCGGTGACAAGCTCTGGAAAGACGGAAAGCTCGTCGAGGCTGACTCCTGTCGGCTCCCGCTTTTGACCCACTCGCTGCACTACGGAGTGGGGGTTTTCGAGGGGATCCGTGCCTATCGCGGTCCGGACGGACGCGCGCAGATCTTCCGGCTCTCGGATCACGTGGCTCGTCTGTACGACTCGTGCCGCTTGGTCCACCTGGAGCCTCAGCCGACCCCCGACGAGGTCTGCGCAGGCTGCGTCACCCTCCTCCGGTATCACGGTTGGGAGGACGCATACTTGAGACCTCTGGTCGTGCTCGGTGAGGGCGCCATGGGCCTCTTCCCGAGTGCTAACCCAGTGTGGACGTTTGTCGTTGCGTGGAGGTGGGGTGCCTACCTGGGCAGTGACGCGCTCGAGCACGGGATCCGCGTGACCATTTCCTCTCACTCGAGGCAGCACATCCGCGCCGTGCTGCCTCGAGCGAAGGTCTCCGGCTACTACGTAACCAGCGTCCTGGCCAAACAGGAGGCCAAGGCGCGCGGCTTCGACGAGGCTCTCCTGCTCGACTGCGGTGGGCACGTCGCCGAGGGTTCAGGGGAAAACCTCTTCGTGGTGCGCCGGGGCAAGCTGCTCACTCCACCCTTGTCCGGCTCGATCCTCGACGGCCTGACCCGCGATACGGTGATGACTCTGGCGGGGGAACTCGGAATCGAGGTGCTCGAGCAATCGCTGCTCCGCGACGACCTCTATCTCGCCGATGAGGTGTTTCTCACAGGGACAGCGGCGGAGGTGACGCCTGTGGTTCAGGTCGACGATCGCGCGATCGGCGATGGAAAGCCGGGTCCGATCAGCCGTGTCCTCCAGGAGCAATACTTCTCCGTCGTGCGCGGAGCGAACGGAGCGCACGCCGAGTGGAGGACGGAGGTCTGAATCCCGGAGGCCGTGACGAGCGGGCACCGAGCGGGGTAGCGTTCCCGCGTGGTTCGGTCACTGGGCACTTTTGGCCTCTTGCTTGGGATGAGTGCGCTTTCGACGGGCTGCGCCGCGATCGAGGCCTCGCAGGCTGCGGCTGCACCCGCGCCGCAGGCGACGGCGTTGCCCACCCGTGATGGGGCGCCCCGCGCACCGGACACGCCGCCGGAAGCTCGCCTGGCAGCGTTGCCCGATGCGGATTGGGGGTACCTGGTGGCGCCCCAACTCTCCCTCGAGATCCCGCTGCCCGATCGCGGCGGGTGGCAAGCGACCGAGGACGATCCGCGATGGGTCACCGTTCGGCACACGCCGAGCGGATCGGTCTTGGCCTTTCGGATCTGGCGCGCGCAGCGCAGCGTGCGACTCGACGATTGTGAGCGACAGCTCGCGCTCTGGCGACCGGAGCTGCGCGAGGCCGACAGCGGTGGTTTGATCGACCAACGCCGCCTTTCCGCGCCGGAGGGTTTTCACGCGCGGCTCAGGATGTGGGTCGAGAGCGGTGGGACGGGGGTGGCCCTCGCCACCGGTGCAAAAACTGGCAGGTGCTACGCAGGCATCTTCCGCACCCGAGCCACGGAAGTCGAACTCGCACGCCGCCTCAGGCTGGTTGGACGAGGAACCTTCGAGCGTGTGCGGTTTTTGGGGGTCGAGGGCATGCGCCGTCCCGATCGACCCGAGCTTCCGTTCTGACTCAACCGAGGACGCGTCGCTCGAGAGCCCGCCGTGCCCGCTCCGGTAAGGTGCCGACCGCCACGGTCGAAAGGCCCTCCGGACGAAAGATGCGGCCGGCTGCGTCGCGCACTTGCTCGAGGCTGACTCCGCCGAGCTCGGCCAGGCGAGCCGCGGGGGTGGGTGCCGTTTGGGTGAGAGCTGCGAGAGCCAGGTATTCGGCCACGTCCCCGGGGTCGTCGAGCATGGCTTCGTGCTGCCAGCGGCAGCGCCTCATCGCCTTGTCGAGCTCGTCGGCGGTGGGCCCCTCTTGGGCAAGCTCTTCCGTCAGCTGGAGCAGCTCGTCGAGGACGACGGTGGCCTGGTCATGGCCGGTTTCGGTGGCGAACTCCACCAAGCCAGTGTCGGCGTACGTCTCGTAGTGCGCCGCCGCGTCGTAGCAGAGCCCACGGCTGTCGCAGAGGCGGTGGTAGAGGCGAGTTGCCATACCGTCGTCAATCACGCGAAGCAGCATCTCCACGGCCGGCTCGAGGGGATCGTGGTCGCGCGGTCCGCGAAACGCCACGTGCAGTGCCGTTTGGCTTCCGGTGTGCCGCACGTAGGAAAAGCGCGGAGCTTCGTGCGGCTCCGGAGCGCTCATCGGCGCAGCATCGCCGCCGCGGGGCAGGGAAGCGAATGCCTTTTCAATCTGGCGAAGGGTTGCCTCGGCATCGATGGGTCCAGCGATGGACACCACCGTGGAGCTTCCCGTGTAGTGCTGCGCGTGGTGGCGGGTGAGCCCGTCGACCGTGAACTGTTCGAGGTTTTCAATCACGCCCGTGATAGGTCGTCCGAGAGGGTGGTCCCCGAAACTGAGGCGTCGCACCAAGGTCTCGCCGTCGATGAGTCGGTCGTCCTCGTCGAGGTCTTCTAGGATTTCCTCCCGCACGATGCCTCGTTCGACGTCGATGTCGCCGAGGGTCGGCTGCATGAACACCTCGGCGAACAGTTCCAGTACCGGGTGGAGGTTTTCCGCTGGAACACCGATGGCGAGGGTGCCGTGGTCGGCGGCGGTGCTGGCGGTGAGCGTTCCTCCGAGGGTTTCGAAGGCGACCGCGAGCTCGTGCGCCGAAGGGTAGCGCGGCGTTCCTCGGAACAGCATGTGCTCGAGGAAGTGGCTGATGCCACCGTCCTCGGGCGCCTCGTAGCGCGAGCCTACGCGCAGATCCGCCGAGATGACGACCCGATGCACGCTTGGCATCGGCGTCACGATGGCTCGGAGCCCGTTCGAAAGCTCTTCGCGAACCGGATTGAGTTGGGTGATCAACGCTGGGTCAGCTCTTCTCCGCCGGCTTGTCCTCTTCCGTCTTCGAGTCGCCGGTCGGTACGAAACGTGGATTGAATTGTACCGCACCGGCACGCCGGCGGAGTCGCTCCACGTAGTCGATCAGTGCTGCCTCCGCCTTGCGGGCGCGGAGTTGTTCCATCAGGTCGAGCCTTTCCTCCTCGAAGGATTCGCGGGTCGCCATATCGCGGCTCTTGAGCTGCACGACGGCGTAACCGCTCTCCAGCTCGACCGGCTTTTCGGCGATTTCGTCTTCCTTCTCGAGGGAGAAGGCGAGCACTGCCACGTTCTCCTTCGGGCGCGCGTCGCGCAGAGGGTCCTGCTCGATGGTGAAGGGCCTCGAGATCTCGACCCGCGGGCGCGCATCCGAATTCATTGCCGAATGGGACTCGTCCTCACCCTTTGGGCCCGGAACGGGACCGGCCTCGGCGTACTTCGTCGCGAGTTCCTCGGCGGCTTCGTCGAGGGACGCTCCCCCCTTCGCCATTTCGATAAGCTGCTCGGCGAGCTTCTTTGCAGCTTCGTTTGCTCGAGCTTCGGTAGCGAGCTCGAGGGCCACCTGGCGGCGGGCCTCGGCTTCGAGCTCGTCCTTTTGGAGCTTCTTCTCCAAGCGGACGACGTGCAGGCCGCGCACCGTCTCGATGACTTCGCTAGTCGCGCCGGGCTCGAGGTCTGCGATGCCCTTGAGCAGCTCTTGGGCGCCGGGGCCGTATGCGGAGTCGTTCAGGCAACCCACTCGACCGCCGAACTCGGCTTCGGGCGCGTCGCTGACTTCACGGGCGATGACGGTGAAGTCCTCGCGCGCCTTCAAGCGCTTGACGGCCTCGTCGACCTTCTTCCGATCGAGCGCCTTGTCGTCGTCGGAGGAGGCGGGGGAAACGTCCACTCGGATCTCGGAGATCACCGGGCAGCCCTCGGTGTACTGGTCCTTCACCTTCGCGAAGGCCTCATCGACTTCCTTCGCGTGGCCGGCAGCCCAGTCGTCGACCTCGGCTGCGCTGAGCGGCGCTCCGTAGCGCGCAAACCAGGCAGGATCGAGCCGCACCAGGCGGGCAGTGACCTTGGAGCGTGCGCGCTCGTAGGCCAAAAAGGTCTCCTCTGGCGAGACACGCACCTGCGTGCGGATCGCGTTGCGGACGCGCTCCGCAGTCATCTCGCGCTGCTGCATCTCCTTGAAATTTCCGGGGCTTCGTCCGGTCACGACGCGGACCATGCGCTTGTATCGCTCGAAGTCGAGCTTTCCGTCCCGCTTCACGGGCAGGGCACGCAGGCCGATCGTCCCCGGGGCGCACCCCCGGGGTCCATCGACACACAGCGCAAGGCTGAGGGCGAGGCGCTCGGCACCATCGGCGGGCAGCGACACCTGAGTGCGCCCTTCGGCGAGCTCGTCGTCGACGTCCTCGTCGCTGGTGGAAATGCCGAGGCGCTCAGCCTCGTCCAGAAGCAGCTCGCGCTCCGCAAGGCCACGGGCGACCTGCTCGGGGAGCTTGAGGCGCTTGGCAGCATTTTCGCGCAGCCCGATCGCCGTCACCAGGCCGTAAGCTGCGTTGTACTCCTTGGCGTCGACGCAGTGCTCCCCCACCTCGATGGCGCATCCGTTCGTCGCTCCCCCGCCTTTGATCCCCGTGAACACGAACACGACGATGATGGCGGCGACGATCGCACCGACCAGGAGCTGTCCAATTCCACTTTGCCGAAAAGTACCGACCATGAGCTCGTTCTGCTGAGTGCGCGTCGACGCGCGGAGCGCGGCAATACCACGTGCCCGGCGTGCTCGAAAGGCGCGCCCGGGCGTGAATTCCCCAGAAACGAGTGGCCGAGCCCTCAGGAATCGTCGGCGGAGCCGACCGTCTTCGGCTGCGCCAGGGCGTAGTGAAGCTCTTCGACGAGCGCTTCCATGTTGTCGACGGGCCGTTCGAAGCTGACCTCGTACCAGGTGTCCAGCACCTTTTCCGCGTTCCCGGGGTCCTTCACGTCGATGGTCTGCACCTCGACTTCGGCGTAGGAGCGGTCGGAGAAGGTTTGACCGAGCTCCCGCGCCCGGGCAATCAGGTCGTCCGAACTTTCTCCCGGGAAGTCGTTGGCTTGAGCTTTTACGACGACCTTCACCCGGAGCGCCGACCCGGTTCCGGCGGCCACGCCGCTGTCCATGATCAGGTTGTCCCGGACCCGATCGGCCAAGAGCACGTGCTCCCCCAGGGTTCGATATATCTCGAATCCTTCACGAATCAGGGCACGCTTGAGCTCGACGGGGGTGGGATGAGGCATGGGGTCGGGAGGGCCACCCGAGGGCTCGGGCGAACAGAAATTCGCAGACAGCCTGGAGACCGTCAAGCGCGGGCCCGGGAGCGGGGGCTCGCGCCCACAGCTCCGGGGTAGCGAAACCACGTTCGGACGGGAGAACCGGACGGGGGGTCGTTCGAGCTCCCGGCCGACTCGTGCGCGTCCCGCGCTCGCTGGAAGGTCTTCCCGGAGAGGTGACTGCTTCTGCTATAGTCGCTCCGTGACGCAGCGCAGAAATTCTGGCGGCGCGCGCCGCGAGGCCACGGAACGCGTGGTTTTGAAGGCGGATGGCTTCGAGGCTGATGGTTGGACGCTCAACGTCAGCCGCGGTGGTGTGCGGGTGATCCTCGAGGAGCCCGCGGTGGTCGGCGACGAGTACGACGTGTACCTGGGTGAAGGAGCGGCGCGACCCGTGCGAGTCGTTTGGGTTCGTGATGAGCCCGACGGTCAGATCGCCGGCCTTCAGTTTCTCGACGTCGAAGAGGGAGCCTCCATCCCTCCGGCTTCTTCGTGAGAGCGATAATCATTTCGTGAGCCGCGCGCGTGAGCTGTTGGGCCCCGCGGGGCCGCTCGCTGCTCGACTCGGGGCGTACGAGTCCCGACCGGGTCAGCTGTCCATGGCCGATGCGGTCGACGCGACGCTACGCGACGACGGCGTTCTCCTGTGCGAAGCGGGTACGGGCACGGGTAAGACATTCGCGTATCTGGTTCCTGCGCTTCTCAGCGGTCGCAAAGTAGTCATCTCGACTGCGACCCGTGCGCTTCAAGACCAGATTGCCTACCGCGACTTGCCGCTGGTGCAGGAAGCACTCGGGATTCGCGTTCCGGTGGCCGTGATGAAAGGCCTCGGAAACTACCTCTGTCGCCGACGGCACCAGGAGTTTCTGCGCAGTGAAGAAGCGCTCCGGCCGCTGCACGCGGGCCCGATCGGATTGATGCGCCGCTGGATTCCGGAGACCGAAACGGGCGACGTGAGCGAACTTTCCACCCTACCGGAGGGGTCGCTCACTTGGCTCGAAGTGGCTTCGTCGAGCGAAACGCGCATCGGAGCGTCGTGCCCGCATTTCGACTCGTGCTTCGTCACGGAGATGAAACGGCAGGCGGAGGCGGCGCAAGTCGTGGTGGTGAATCACCACTTGTTCTTCGCGGATTTGAGCATGCGCGGACCGCATCCGGGTCGCGTGCTGCCCGACTACGATGCGGTCGTTCTCGACGAGGCTCACCAAATCGAAGACGTCGCGACCTTGTTCTTCGGCGTGCGCATCACCGACGCGCAGCTCGCACGACTCGCGAAAGACGCCGCGCGCACTCTGGGGCGGTCGAGTGAGCTCGGCGGTCCGCTCGATCCCGCGTCGGGGGCGGGAACGCTCGGGGAGCTCGAAGCGGCTCTCGGAGAGTTCTGGAAGGTGATTTCCGCTCTGTTCACAGAGGGCGCGCCCCGCGTGACGGTGCAGCCCGACTTCTGGACGAAGGAACGGCGCGCGTTTGCCGATCGGGTGGATGCGGCCCTCGACGACCTGTCGAACGTGTGCTCGTCACGGGCGACCGACGTGCGCGACGACCTCGCGGCGCGGGAGTCTCTCGAGCAGGTGGCGCGCCGCTGCCTGGCCGTGCGCGAGCAGCTCACCGCGGTCGTGGAAGGTGCGCCGGGCCGAGTCACTTGGGCGGAGCGAGCCCAAAAGACGCTCTCGCTGAGCTCGACCCCGGTCGATCTGTCGTGGACCCTGCGCGAACGCCTGTTCGAGAGCGTACCCGCCGTGATTCTCACCAGCGCGACTCTTTCGACCAAGTCGAGTGGGTCGGGCGGTTTCTCCTATGTGCGGGCCCGCCTGGGCATCAGCGACGAGATCCGGGTGCGCGAGCTCGTGGTCCCGTCGCCTTTCGACTTCGAGGAGCAGGCGCTGCTCTACACCCCGAGGGACCTGCCTTCTCCTCGTGCTCCCGAGTTCCTCGATCGCGCCGCGGAGCGCATCGCTGAGCTGATCGAGCTCACTGACGGTGGCGCCTTCGTACTGACGACCTCGATTCGTTCGATGCGCGAGCTCCATCAGCGCTTGCGAGGGCGTGTGGCGGGGCGAGCTACCTTCGTGCAGGGCGAGCGACCGAAGGGCGCGTTGCTCTCGGCGTTTCGCGCAGCTGAAAACGGT
>JBNKGC010000033.1:0-43808 GCA_050289625.1 Polyangiaceae bacterium
GCTGGCTTTCTGGGGCGCCTCATGTGGCCATCTTGCCGGAGGGGGTCAAGTCCCCGCGCTCAGCTTTCGCCTGCGGGCATGATCTCCGGCCCCGCCACGATTCCGGGATCGGGCGGATGCGCGACATCCTTGTCGCGGTGGTCGTACTCGATCGCGCTGAGCACCGTGTGCTGGGTCGCGATGCGGGCGCGGCGCTTGTCGTCTGCGCGCACGACATGCCAGGGCGCATGGGCACTGTGCGAGTGGTGGAACATGTCCGCGATCGCGGCAGAATACTCGTTCCACTTGCGCAGGCCCTTCACGTCGATCTCCGACAGCTTCCATTGCTTCAGCGGGTCCGCTTCGCGTGCCAGCATCCGGCGCATCTGCTCGGCGCGGCTGACCGTGAGCCAGAGCTTGAAGAGCCGGATGCCGTCCTTGACCAGCATGTGCTCGAACTCGTTCACCTGCTCGAAGAACAGCGCCCGCTCGGCATCGTCGCAGAACCCGAAGACGCGCTCGACGACGGCGCGGTTGTACCAGCTGCGGTCGAAGAACACGATTTCCCCGGCAGCGGGAAGGTGGGCGGCATAGCGTTGAAAGTACCACTGGGTCTTCTCACGATCGCTCGGAGCGGGGAGCGCGACGACGCGGAACACACGGGGACTCACCCGCTCGACGATGCGTTTGATGACGCCGCCCTTGCCCGCAGCGTCTCTCCCTTCGAAGACGACCACGATGCGCGCGCCAGTGCGCTTCACCCATTCCTGCATGCGCACCAACTCGAGCTGCATGCGAGCGAGCTCCCGGACGTAGGTTTCGCCGTCGAGCGGCGGCGGCTCCACGTCCCCCAGAACTCCCTCTCCCAGCACAACCCGTTGTTTGGTTCGTTTCCCCATCTTCGTCTCGCACGGCTCCCGTCCCCTGGGCCACCCGAAAGGCCACCCCTTCTCCCTGTGGAACGGCGCTGAATCGTACCGTGTTCGCGCCCCCGACGCCGCCCCAGCGGCGCTGCTGGGGTGATCACCGCGGTAACGTCCCGAACCAGCCAGTGTAGGGTCGTTCGCGACGTGCATGACATTCCTCTCCTACGCGACCTCGCCCTGATTGCGGCCGTAGCCGTGGTCGTCACGGTGGTGCTCGGGCGCCTCAAGCTCCCCACGGTGGCCGGTCTACTCGTCTCCGGAGCAATCTTGGGACCCCACGGCCTCGGGTTCGTCGATGCCGAGGAAATCAAGGTCATCGCCGAAGTCGGCGTCGTCCTCTTGCTCTTCACGATCGGGCTCGAGCTGTCTCTCGAACGGCTCCGCCCGATCCTCAAGCAGGTCGCAACGGGCGGGTTGATCCAGGTCGGGCTCACATTTCTGGTCACGTTCGGCATCGCCATTTTCGTAGGCAAAGCTCCGAAACAGGCGGTCTTCTTCGGCTTTGTCTTCGCTCTCTCGAGCACCGCAGTCGTTCTGCGCCTCCTGTCGGAACGCCGCGAGCTCGATGCTCCCCACGGCAGGTTCATCGTGGGAGCACTCGTCTTTCAGGACCTGTGCGTGGTGCCAATGATGCTGATTGTGCCACTCCTCGGAGGCGACGCAGCGGCAGAAGAGGGAGGGCTCGCTCTCGAGGTTGGCTTGGCGCTCACCCGCGCCGTCGCCGTCGTGGCAGGTGTTTGGATCATGGCCAAACTCGTGGTGCCGCGAGCCCTCGCCTACGTCGACGCCAGCCGCAGCAGAGAGGTGTTCCTGCTCGCGGTCCTCGCTCTGTGTGCGGGCACCGCTTGGCTCACGTCCCTGGCCGGCCTGTCTCTGGCGCTCGGCGCGTTCTTGGGTGGCGTCGTGGTGGCGGGTACCGATTTCCGGCACCGGGCCATGGGAGACGTACTCCCCCTGAAGGACGTCTTCGTCAGTTTCTTCTTCGTCTCTCTGGGGATGTTTTTCGACTTCGCGGTGATCGTCGAATCACCCCTCGAAGTGCTCCTGCTTCTCTTGGGTTTCACCCTCGGCAAGGGGGTGCTCGCGACTCTCGCAGCGCTCGTGATGCGCTTCCCACCGCGAGCGGCCTGGCTAGCCGGCGTAGGACTCGCCCAATTCGGCGAGTTCGGATTTTTGCTGGGGACCCTGGCCGTCACAGATGGTGTCGTCGGTGGTCAAGAGATCGCCCCCCTGCTGCAGGCGGGCATCATCAGCATGTTCCTGACGCCCATTCTCGTGCGGCGAGCCCGACACATCACCGCCGGAGAGCGCGTGCTCGCGCCACTGTCTCGCCTCTTGCGAGCGCGTGGCATCGAGGAAGTGGAAAAGGAGAAGGTCACCCTGCACGATCACGTGCTCGTCATCGGCTTCGGGGTGGCGGGGGGCATGGTCTGCCGCGCACTGCGTCGCATGCTTATCCCCCACGTGGCTCTCGAGCTGAACGCCGAAACCGTACGGCGAGCGCGCAAGCGGGGGGTGGCCGTGTACTACGGTGACGCCACCAGCGAAGAAGCCCTACACCACGCTCACGTGACGGAAGCTCGCGCGGTGGTCATCCTCATCAACGATCCGCACGCCGCCCTCCGCATCCTCGACACGATTCGAAGAGTGGCCCCCGACGTCCCCGTCCTCGCACGCGCCCGCTATCTCTTCGAGCGACAAGCCGTGCTCGATGCGGGCGCGGACGACGTGATCACCGAAGAGCTCGAGGGTGGGATGGAAATGCTGGCGAGAGTGCTCCGCGAGCTCGGGTTCCCAGGCAACCTCGTCAACGACGAGATCGCGACGGCGCGCGCCACAACCTTTGGATCGGCTCGGGCGGAAACCTCCGCTCCACAACCTCTGGCGAAGCATCAAGCATTGGCCAAGATGGAGGTGGAAAACGTGGCCCTCGACCCGGAAAGCCCGGCTGTCGGTCTGTCGCCCCGCGAGCTCGATCTGCGGCAGGCGACTGGCGCGCTGCTCGTCGCCATTCACCGCGACGAAGAGCTGAACCCCAGTCCTTCGCCGGATCAGAAGCTCGCGGCCGGCGACATGGTCTACCTGGTGGGTCCCCGCCGCTGTCTCGACCACGCAGTCGAGCTGCTCGCGGGTCCAGCCACCGCGGCAGTTCCGTCGAAACGGCTCGGGACGCGCTCCTGACGGAGCTGCATCACAGCCGTATCACGAAGGCGAAAGCGAGAGGCAGCCTTTGCCCACCCACCAGCGGCGGAGGCTCAGACGTAGCGGGACGAATCGTAGCCCTTCGTTTCACAGAAGGCGGAGAGCACATCCCCGATCCGCTCCACCGCGAGCTCCACGACGGCGGCGTCGTCCAGGTAGCCCTCGCCCTCGATGTGATCGGGCACGAGATCGACCGGAGACGCCAGGTAGATGAGCGCGCCGGCCGCTTGCGCCAGCGCACTCGGCGGGGCGGCAAACGAGCCATCCTGGTGGGCCACCACGAGCTCCAAGAGCAACTTCGCTTGGTCGATCGCTCGAGAGAGAGAGCTCGGCATGTCAGCGAGTTTCGCCATGACGGCTTGTCGATTTTCGGCGATGCGCGCGAAATCGTCGGGGCCCAGGTTTTCGGACTTCATGTCCAATGCTCGGTGTACGTCCTCGACGGTGAAACTCGCCATGCATCCTCCAGGATCGGCAGCCGGACGACCTCCGACCCAGTGCCTTCACCACGATAGATCCGGGCTCCAGAGGAAACCACTCGCCCCTGTTTTCGACTCCGCTCGTGGGCGCGCAGGCAACCGTGCGCCACGGACCGCTCTCTGCGAACCAACGACGGAGGCGACACGGGCTGAAATCGGAATCGGCCTCCAAGCGTGAGCGCGAGGAGGCCGACGTGAGCGGGCAGCGCGTCCTTGCGCCGAAGCGGGGCAGAGCACTGCCAGCAACCATCTCAAACGGTCGCGCCTGGCCCGGCTTGAACTCGTCCGATTTCGATTCGCCTCAGGTCGCGCGATCGTCACACTCCGCCCGTGCTCCTCGGTGGCACCCAGCCGGTGAGCGACGGCGCAAAGGAGCCAAAAACTCGCATACTTTCGAGAACTTGGAGCTCCGACTCCTGACTCCATTCCTACGGATCTGAGCCGCACGACGGCGCTTGGTCGCGGGGTGCGCCAGGCCCCAGCCGGCGAGGCAGCCCGAGACCAACCGGTCCCCGCAGCGGTCACTTCGTGGTTGGAATGAACGTGCCGCAGGGGAAGGAGATGTCGAGATCGTGCTCGCCTCCCTTGATGGTCTCGCACGCCTCGCCCAAAAGCTCGATCTCCGTGCTCGAGTTGACGCGCCAGCCATCTTCGTCGTCCAGGGCGAGCGCTTCGCCGTCGAGCACCACTTTGCCTTGGCTTTCCTTGCCCGCGGCGATCTTCCCGTCGAGCTCGAACGTGCAGGAGCGCACGCCGTTGATGATCGCAGCGAAGGCGTCCTCGAGACCGGCAGGATCGAAACCCGGATAGACCGCTCCGCCACCGGCTTGTGCAACGTCCTCGAGATGGGCTTGGAGCCCGGCATTACCCGGATTGCTCACGTTGATGATGTGAGTCTGGATTTCGCTTTCGAGAGCCGTCGCGGCCGCAGTGACCACGAGATCGCGGGCCGCTTGGGCGTCGTCGGTGCCGTCCTGACCGCTGTCGCACTCTGGGGGGCGATTGTTCGGGACGTTGCCCGAAAAGTTCGGACACGCACAGGTGTCCGGTTCTCCATCGGTAGCCAGAATGATCACCTTCGGTCCCTCGGCGTCGTAAGCCGCGAGGTCCGTCGCCACTGCAGCGAGGGATTCGCCCGTGGGCGTGTCGCTCTTGATTTCGTCGCAGGGGAACGCGTCGAGCATCGCCTGATGGTTATCGAACGCGATCGGTACGGTCGTGAGCTCGGGGCATGTCTTCGAGTCGTCGTGCATCTCGGCTTCGGGATCCCAGGTGCCGAGATGCGAAGTGTAGAGAGTCATTCCGAAACGGACGTCGCTCTCCAGGGGCTTCACGATGCCGTTCTCGGGATGAAAGAGCACATTTCGCACGACGTTCCAGCGCCAATCCTCGTTGTTGCAATCCCACGGCACATAGGTGTCGGGGATGTTTTCTCCGAATCCCGAGCCGGCGGTCATGCTGCCCGACCAGTCGATCAAAAGCACCACCGTCGGGATCTGCGGTTCGAAGTTCACCTCGACGTCGATGCACTCCTGGTTGCCACCACCGCCACCACCGCCTGCGCCGCCCAGGTTGATGCTCACACCACCACCCTGCTCGGTGCAGCGTCCCGAGGAGGAGCAGATCTCACCCGAGTCGCAACGGTCGTCGCCCGCGACGCACTCGGCGGTGCACTCGCCTGACTCGCAAAA
This sequence comes from Polyangiaceae bacterium, assembly GCA_050289625.1. GTDB lineage: Bacteria > Myxococcota_A > Polyangia > Polyangiales > Polyangiaceae > NIC37A-2. The sequence goes on from JBNKGC010000033.1 coordinate 5,278, forward strand.
GAGACCCGAGGCACAAGCGTCCTTCTTCCCCACCTCGCAAGGGTCCCCGCACTTGCCGGAAAGCTCGGCTTCACAGGGAGGAACCTGACCGCTCGCAACGCAGCCGAGCCCTCCGCACTCGTCTTGCAGTACGTCGGGTTCGCTGCTGCAAGCGATGGGAATGATCAGACCCAAGCCGGTGAGCACACCGAGGGTCAGGCGAGTAGAGATTTTGCGGTGAAGCATGGTGAGGAATTCGTGGGCAGGATGAGTGGAGGGATGCGAACCGAATTACCAAGATGGAGAGGCGAAAACTCCCCTCTAGAGGCTTCCATCGTATCAGAATCATCTGACCGCGTTCGCAGCATCCTGCTTCCTCGCCTGATGCAGACCTCGACCGACATCCACTGCGCCCCTGCCACCTCTGGCTAGGGAGACAGCTTTCGACGGATCCTCCTCTTCCGACTCACCCAGACCCTCCGCACCTGCTACCTGCGGCAGGCAGGACAAGTGCCTTCTCTGCACCTGCCCAAGTGGAGTGCAGCAGGGTCTTCGTCCGCGTCGCCACCGCTCCTGTGAGAGTCACCCGCGCGGCCCCTCACTTCGGTTCCTGCCAAGAGGACGACACGGCCAAAACCACAGCCACCAAAAAAGCGGCTCCTTCGAGCGCTGCTGAGAGCTTCGATGCGGTCCCCGGCCGGGGTCGCGGGCGAACTCCAGAAGCTCCCAACCGAAGACGGAGCGCGCCGGGACAAGCACCTCACGGGCCCCCCGCGCGGGCTACTTTATTTTTCCCTTGCGCAACCATTAACCGTGGTTAACTATTGGGTCTGTGAATGATTCTGCACGCGCTCTCCGCGGGGAGCCCAGCGGGGTCGAACCCCTACCGAAAGCCTCCGTCGAGCGTGCGCACGAGTGCATCGAGGTCCTTGGCCGGCTGGTCGAACTCTTCGGGCAGCGCCGCCGGCAACTCGCCGAGGAAGCCGGCATCACCGACCCCCAGTGGGAGGTGCTCGAGGAGATCAATACCGACCACTTCATGCCAAGCATGTTCGCGCGGCGACGTGAGAGTAGCCCGGCCGCGGTGAGCAAGCTGATCCGCCAGTTGGTCGACAAAGGCCTGGTCTCGGTGAAGGTGTCTCGAGGCGACGCCCGACACCGGGACTACGCCTTGACCGCTCGGGGGCGGCGCGTCATCGAGAGCCTGAAGCGCGCTCGGACGCAGGCCATCGAGCGTGTCTGGCTCACTTTCGAAGACGAGGCTCTGCGAGGTTTCGCATCGTTCGGCAAGGAGCTCGCCGAACGCCTCGATCAACTCCTGACCCCGAGCTCCGCTCGGGACGTTCGTTCCCCCGCGCCCGAGGACATCGTCTCCTCGGGCCCTTCCCACCACGCCCCGCGCAATCCTTCGGGGGCGCGCGGAGGAAAGGAGTCATAACAACATGGGAAAGACCCTGTACGACAAGGTCTTCGACCGCCACACGGTCCGTCAGCTGCCCTCCGGGCAATATCAACTCTTCATGGGTCTGCACCTGATCCACGAAGTCACCTCCCCTCAAGCTTTCGCGATGCTCGAAGAGCGCGGCCTCGAGGTGATGTACCCCGAGCGCACGTTCGCGACGGTGGACCACATCATTCCGACTCACACCCAGCTCAGGCCCTTCGGTGACAGCCTCGCCGAGCAGATGATGGTCGCGCTGGAGAAGAACGCCGAAAAGCACGGCCTGCGCCTCTTCACCCCCGAAAAAGAAGAGCAGGGCATCGTCCACGTGGTGGGCCCCGAGCGCGGCCTCACCCAACCCGGCATGACGATCTGCTGCGGCGACTCGCACACCTCGACTCACGGGGCTTTCGGAGCCCTGGCGTTCGGAATCGGCACCAGTCAGGTGCGCGACGTCCTAGCCACTCAGACGTTGGCGATGGACAAGCTCAAGGTTCGTCGCATCGAGGTGAACGGTCAGCTCAAGCCTGGCGTCTACGCCAAGGACGTGGCTCTCTACGTCATCCAAAAACTCGGCGTGAAGGGCGGCGTTGGCTACGCCTACGAGTACGCCGGCGAGGTGTTCGACGCCATGACGATGGACGAGCGCATGACCGTCTGCAACATGAGCATCGAGGGCGGAGCTCGCTGCGGCTACGTGCAACCCGATCAGACGACGTACGACTATCTGAAGGGTCGCGAGTTCGCCCCCACCGGGGAGGCCTGGGATCGGGCCGTCGCCGACTGGCAGTCGCTCCGCAGCGATCCCGACGCCCAGTACGACGATGTCGTGAAGATCGATGCGGCCGACATCGAGCCGGTGGTCACCTGGGGCATCACTCCCGGACAATCCACCGCCGTCGGCGGAACGCTTCCCGTTCTGGACTCAGTGAGTGCCGACGACCGGGGCACGGTCGAGGAGGCTTTCCGCTACATGTCCCTCCAGCCGGGCCAAGCCATCGCTGGAACGAAGGTCGACGTCGCGTTCATCGGCTCCTGCACCAACGGGCGCCTGAGCGACATCGCGGAGGTCGTCCGCTTGATCTCTGGAAAGAACCTCAAGGTGAAGGAGGGAGTCCGCGCCATCGTCGTGCCCGGGTCTCATCAGGTGAAGCGTGACGCCCTCGAACGTGGTTACGACAAGATCCTGACGGAAGCCGGCTTCGAGTTTCGCGAGCCCGGCTGCTCCATGTGCCTCGCCATGAATCCGGACAAGCTCCAAGGACGAGAGCTCTGCGCCTCCAGCTCGAACCGCAACTTCAAGGGTCGCCAGGGCTCCCCGACGGGTCGCACCCTGCTCATGAGCCCCGCCATGGTCGCCGCCGCCGCGATTGCCGGTGAGGTGACCGACGCCCGCAAACTGTTCGGCGTGAACTGAAAGAGAGAACGGACATGGATACCAAACGCCAGGTCATCAAGGGTCGAGGCATCGTCGTTCGTGGCAACGACATCGACACCGACCGCATCATCCCCGCTCGCTTCCTGAAGACCGTCACGTTCGACGGGCTCGGTGAGCACGCGTTCGAGGACGACCGCCTTCAGCTCACCGAGCAGGGAAAGACGCACCCCTTCGACGCGGCGCACTTCGCAGGAGCCCAGGTGCTCTTCGTGAACAAGAACTTCGGCTGTGGCTCGAGCCGGGAGCACGCGCCCCAGGCCATCGCTCGTTGGCAAGACGGCATTCGCGTCGTCGTCGGCGAGTCCTTCGCCGAGATCTTCTACGGCAACTGCCAATCGCTCGGAATCCCGTGCCCGACGGTGAGCGAAGCCAACATCGGAAAGTTGATGGCTCTGGTCGAAGCCGATCCGACGGCCCTAGTCACGGTGTCCCTCGAAGACAAGACCATCAGCGTCGGCTCGGAGACGGTCAGCTTCGAAATCCCCGATGGCCCCCGCAAGGCTTTCGTCGAAGGCCGCTGGGACTCGACGGTCGAGCTTCTGACGGGGAGGGAAGCCATCCTCGAAACCGCCAAAAAGATCCCGTACCTCAGCGGATATCAGGGCTGACGAGGCAATCGTCTCGAAGTGCCGAAGCCCTCGTCACCTTTCGGTGTCGGGGGCTTCTTGCCATGTTGGGGCCGAACCAATGGCCCGACTTCCCCGGCTTTCAGGAAACGGTCAAGAGCTACTACGACGCCATCTACGCCTTGAGCACCCGTCTCTTTCGCGGCTTTGCCCTCGCCCGTAACCAAAGGCCTTCTCCACACGTAGTGAGAGAATGACCGGGGAGAGCATGCGAGCGGCACGCTTTTTCAGTGCGGCGCTCGCCGTGTGCCTTTGCCTCGGTTGTTCCAGAGATTCCGCCATCGACACGTCCCCGGTGAAGCCGGGATCAGTCGCTACGGCGTCGACCGAACGACAGCGTTCCGAGGCGTCGCAAGCGCCCGAAGCCACTCCGCCCGGGCCGGCCACTCCCGCACGGCCAGAAACTCTGCACGCAGCGGCCCTTCCCCCTGGTACTCCGGTGGCCGTCGTCGAACTCTTCACTTCGCAGGGCTGTTCCAGCTGCCCGCCGGCGGATTCCGAGCTGGCGCGACTCGTAGCGCACCCGCCGCCCCGCGGTCGCGTGTTCCCTTTGTCCTTCCACGTCGACTACTGGAACGACCTCGGTTGGAAGGATCCGTGGAGCAACCACACTCATTCCACGCGCCAGCGCAGGTATGCCCAGAGCCTTTCCGAGGGGAGAGTTTACACCCCGCAGATGATCGTCGGAGGTCGAGTCGAGTTCGTGGGGTCGAACGGACAGCGGCTCCGTGAAGCGGTTGCTCACGCCCTCACCACCCCCAGTCGGGTCGGCATCGAACTCGACGCAAGGAAAACCGACGACCGCCTCCTCGTCTGGACGAAATCCATCCCTGCACTGCCGCGAACGCGAATGCAGGTCGCTCTGGTGATCGACACGGTCGAAAACCAGGTTCCGCGAGGCGAAAACGCGGGTCGAGAGCTCTCCCACGCTCGTGTCGTTCGCGAGTTGAAGAGCAGTCCCGTCGCGGACGGCGCAAGTGAACCGATCCGATTCACCAAGGGCGCCGTCGGTGATCGCATCGTCGCCTTCGTCCAGCGAAACGAAGACCACGCGATCATCGGCGCCAACGATCTCTCCTTGAGCAACGACGCCCCACGTTGACCCCCGCGCGGGTGCGCGACCAATGCCGGCCCAGAGGCCGCCTGCGCCTCTTTCGAGCCCCGCAGGCAAGCGCTTCCCCCGTCGCGAAGACGTCGGCGCGGCCGATTTACGTTCGAATCAACTCGCGGAAACCTTGTGGAATCAAACCTGCATATCATATGCAGGTTATTGGAAAGCCCGGGAGTGACCCGGGCCAAGAATGTCCGGAGCCGGGGGACGGCTCCCAGCCGAAGGAACGAAACCCATCATGACCGCATCTCTGTACGAACGACTCGGGGGCGAAGCCGCCGTCGACGCTGCCGTCGACATTTTCTACCGCAAGGTTCTCGCCGACGACCGCATCAGCCAATTCTTCGACACCGTCGACATGGACGCGCAGCGCGCCAAGCAGAAGGCCTTTCTCACCTTCGCTTTCGGAGGTCCCAATCAGTACGGGGGTCGCGACATGCGCACGGCTCACGCCAAGATGAGCCTCACCGAGGCGCATTTCGACGCGGTGATGGAGAACCTCGGTGCGACGCTGACCGAGCTGAACGTCCCCGAAGAATTGATTGGGGAGGCCGCTGCCATCGCGCTCAGCGTGAAGGACGACGTCCTGAACCGCTAATCGAAGCCGTGAGCGATCGGTTCTTTTTTCATTACGAGGACACCCCGGTCGCATCCGCGACCGGGGAGACCGTTCTCGACAGCCTGGTGCGTTCCGGCGTGGAGGTCCCCTCGTCGTGCCGCGCGGGTGCCTGCCAGAGTTGTCTCGTTCGGGCCCGAGAAGGATCCGTTCCCGCGCAGGCACGAAAGGGCCTCCGCTCGGGGCAAATCCAGGCCGGCGAGTTCCTCGCGTGCCAATGTCCGGCCGCACCCGATCTCGTCTTGGAGCGCGCCGGGAGGCGACCCGAAGTCCCCGCGCTCGTCGCAGAGGTGGAGCCGCTCCGCGGTGACGTTCTTCGCGTTTGGGTAGAGCCCCTCGAACCCCTCGGCTGGAAGGCGGGGCAGTTCATTCACCTCATCCGCCCCGACGGATTGTTCCGCGCCTACTCCATCTCCAACACTCCCGAGTCAGGACGGATGGAGCTCCACGTCGCTCGGCTCATGGGAGGCGCCATGTCAGGCTGGCTTGCGTGCGCAGTCGGCGAAAAGGTCACCCTACGAGGCCCACTCGGAGAGTGCGTCTATGCACCCCCATCGCCGGAGACGCCGCTGCTTCTGGCCGGAACCGGTACCGGACTGAGCCCTCTGTTGGGGGTGCTGCGAGATGCCATGGCCCAGGGGCATCAAGGCCCCATCGAGCTTCTGTGGGGAAGTCCCGTTTCGTCCCGCTTGTACCTGCTCGACGAGCTCCTCGAGCTCGCGTCCTCCGTACCGCAGCTCAGCGTGGTGGTGTCGGCGCTGGACAACGATGCCGAGCTAGCCGGTCTCACAGAAACTCCCCTCCCGGACCTGTTCTGTACGCCAGACCGACCTTGGCGCGACCTGGAAGTTTTTCTCTGCGGGAATGCTGAGCTCGTGCGCACGCTCAAGAAGAAGGCGTACCTGGCCGGTGCGACCCTCGCCCGCATTCACTCCGACCCGTTCGAGGCAGCGCAAGACTGAGCCCAAGCAGGATCGGCTGGTTCCGGTCGCGGAAAGGGCCAGTGCGGGCTATAGCGGCAGTGACAGGCTCGGCGCCAATCGTCGCCGCTTCGGCCCGCATCCCGAGGGATGCCTGGCGTGGCGGGCCCGAGGCAACCGGAAACCGCTCGAGCGCAGCCGCACCATGCAACTGACGACGCACACCGACTTCGCCCTCCGGGTTCTGATCGCCCTGGGAAGCGTCGCGCCAGAGCAGCGCAGCGTTCGGGAAATCAGCTCTGCGTACGGCATCAGCGAACACCACGTCACGAAGGTCGTCGCGCGCCTTTCGAGTTTGGGCTACGTCGAGACACAGCGCGGCCGTGAAGGCGGCTGCCGGCTGACCCGCGATCCTGCCACCATCAGTATCGGTCGAATCGTGCGAGAGCTCGAAGCCGAGCTGGGTGTGGTCGCCTGCCTACGCGAAGGGGAGCACTGCGTGATTACACCCGTGTGCGGACTCAAGGGCGCGCTCCAGCAAGCGACCGAGGCCTTCCTGCAAAGCCTGGACGGGGTCACTCTCGCCGACACCCTAGAGGGCAAGGAGCGCTTCGCGGCGTTGCTGAAGCTCCGATCCAGGCCCGCACCGAGTACCGAGACATCGAATCGTCGAATGCCCCGGTGAGTCGCGCCGGAACGGGGCCAGTCCATCCCCGATACCTTAGGCGCGAGCGCGCCCGTCAAGCTTGAGTTTTGGCGAGGCTTTCGCGAGCACCGGGCGGGACGTACGTGGGTACTTGAGCACCGGAGCGCAGGGACGCTCCGGCCGTCCGGGTGGCCAGCGAAGGCTCGTCGCGAGCGTAATATCCGACTCGGCGCATCCGGTTGGAATCGGGCGCGTCGCACGCCCGCCCGATTCGCACGCAGGCAGCAGGCGATCCGGAGGTTTGTGTTCCCAAGGTTTCTCTTGGAGGGTAAAGCGATCCCATGTTCCTCGACCAGGGAAAGCGCTGGTCACATTAGCTGCGTTCGCCGGGAAGCCGCCCATGGATCTGCTCGCCACATTCATCGTCGCGGTCGGGATCGCGCCGGTCTCACTCCTCAGCGGGTGGGTCGTGGCCCGACGAATCAAGGCCTTGGACCCGGCGGAACGCTTCGCTGTTGCGTTCCTCCCCACGTTAGCGCTGGTCGCGACGGCACAACTCGTCGCCTTCATCGTCGCCCCGCAAACGGCTGGTCTCCAGCGCGTGGTCTTCGGGCTTCTCGGTGTGGTCGCCGTGGTAGCCGTCACGAACCCGAAGGTTCGAGGGGAGCTCGCCGAAGTACCCGGCCCGTTGCGTTGGGCAACCGCTGCGGCTTTGGTCCAGCTCGTTCTCTCCGAGGCGCTGCGCCCGATCTACGTCGGGGGAGGTTGGTACGCGGATTGGTGGATGCACTTCGATATCAGCCGTGTCTTCGTCGGCACTACACCAATCGACTCGGTTTGGTTCGGTGGCTATTCGCTACCTTCGCGAAACCCCTTTCTCAATCTGATTGCCGCTTCCCTTTCGACGGTCGGAGCCGACGGTTTCGCTGGCTTCCAAATGGTGTGCGCACCGCTGAACGGACTGTTCGTCGTCGGAGTCTACCTCGTGGCTCGCGATCTCGGTCGCGAGCCGTCGCCCGGGTGGCTCGCGCTGCTTTCCGCGACGAATTTCTGGATGATGCACAACGCTTGGTACCCGTGGCCCAAGATGCTCACGCTGTACTTCATCCTGCTCGGCCTGCATTTCTACCTGCGCGCATTGGGCACGGGCTTTTCCCCAGCGGGAAGGGGCTTCGCGGGCGCGTCCCTCGCTTCCTTCGTGCTGGGCGCTCTGACCCATCAGATCGCCGTGATTTACGCGGGCGCTCTCGGGCTCCACGCCATCTGGTCTCCGGCACGTCGCCGAGCCTTCTTCCAGTCCCTGGGACCGGCGCTCCTTCGTGCGACTCCCGCGCTGCTGCTCGCCCTGCTCTGGTACGGCTGGCTCCTGGTCGAGTTCGGTGTGTCCGGCATCGCGGCCGCGAGCCCAACTCAGGTGATGGTCGACGATCATCGAAGCCCGGACGCTTTCGAACGCGCGATCCGGGCGGTCGTCTATCTCGGAAACTCCGTATTCGGCTTCCCGGCGTTTCAGGACCTCTTGGCGCAACCTTCGCCATCCCAGCTGGTGCGCACGATCTTCTGGGTTTACATGAACCTCCTGCCAGGGGCGCTCACGCTCACCGGGTCGATCCTCGCCGTGATTGTCGCCCGACGAGCACTGCGCTCGCGGCGGTGGACGCAGGCTCTCGTTCCAAAAACCCCAGCTGCTGCAGCCATCGCCACGTTCCTCGTCGTCGGAGTGCTGCTTGGGGCCATTCTTCATCCAATCGCCGTCGCCACCGGCGGGGCCCACTCGGTGTTCTTTCCGGCAACCGTCGTCTTCACTCTGATCGCGTGGAGAGCGTTCTCACGAGTTTCGCCTCGGGTCGCCTTCTGGGCCACGAGTGCCGTGATCTCCGAATACGTCTGCGTGTTCTGGTCGCAACTCTTGATCGCCCAGAACGCGGGTGACCAGAGTGGAAACGTCGCGTTGAAGCTCGAGCGAGGTGCTGCTTTCTTCGCCGATGGTCTCGGCTACGGCCGGTTCCCCTTGGGGCTTCTGCTTCTCGCCATTCAGATCGGTGTGATCGCTGCCCTGGTGAGAACGCGACCTCTCGTCGCCGCCCAGCACTCCGAGGTGCTCGCCCCCTCGGCTGCGCAATGATCTGAGGCCCGATCGAAGGCGCCGGACACGGCGACTCTGCGACGGTGGGCGAAGAGCCCTACCTTTTCGGGATTCGCACGCCACTTCCAAGAGGCCCTCATCGTGGAGTAACTCTACCCTCGATGCACGAGTTCCCCCAGAGACTGACGGCTCGGTGTTGGTCGCAGGAGACCGGCCCCCAGAGCACCGAAAACACCTTCCCGACGTACGAGCCAGACGCGTGTCTTCGAAGAGGGTCGGAGGCGCACCGGGCGTGCCTCCCGGAGGCGACGTGATCGACGCGCTCCGAAAAGCGTTGCGTCGACTCGTCGTCTTCCTCGCCTTCGCCTATCCAGCGGCGCTCCTTCTTTGGTGGGTCGTGGTCCGCTTCTTCGGCGGCGACTTTTGGCTTACCGCAGTCCTGCTCTATCTACCGCGACTGGTCGCCCTCGCACCGCTTCCTCTTTCGATCGCGGCGCTACTCTGGCTCAAGCGCCCCAGGCTTCTGTGGACTCAGGCGGTCGCGGGTCTGATCGCTCTCTTTCCCCTGATGGGCCTGGTCCTGCCCACGCCAAGCTTCGTCGATGCCGAGCGCCCCACCCTGCGCGTGCTGAGCTTCAACCTCGACTCGGGACGCTCGGGGATTGGCCGTGTCGTGGAAGCCATCAAGCGCATCGACGCCGACATCGCGTTCATCCAGGAATCCAAGGCTGCAACGGACGAGCTCGTCGCGGCGCTCTCCGAGACCTACCCCCACATCGCAGTTCGCCCCTACTCTCTCGTGCTCAGTCGCTTTCCGGTAACGGAAACGACCGACCATCCGAAAATCCCGATTCGGGATTGGCCTCGCTCGGCCCGCATCCAGCGGCACGTCGTCACGACCCCAGAGGGGAAGGTCGCCATCGTCAACGTGCATCCGATCTCTCCTCGCGGCGCTCTGAACATGTACCGTTTTCGCGGCGCGATCCGATCCGTCATTCGGGGCACCGCCGTGAACGACGAGTCGATCGATGCCCTCGAATACAACGTGCAGCTGCGGCGCTTGCAGATCGAAGGCGCCGCACGGATCGCCACCCAGGAGCCCTTGCCCATCATTTTGGCTGGGGACTTCAATCTCCCCGATCTGAGCCAAGTTTTCCTCGCCAATCTGGGCGGCTTCCAAGACGGTTTCGAGGTAGCAGGGAGCGGATTCGGATACACCTACCCGCAGAAGTTTCCTTGGATGCGGCTCGATCGCATCCTGGCGAGCCAGGAGTTCGACTTCGTGAGCTTCGACGTGGGTTGCGAAGGTCTGTCGGACCACCGATGCGTCATCGCCGAGCTCACCTATCCGCAAACGCCCAGTCACGACTGAAATGAAAACCGCTCCGCCACGCGGATTCGGCCACGAAAGGTGACGCCTACCCGCGGGCCGAACAGCGACGAGCACGTGTGGTTTCTCTCGCAATGCGGACTTTTCGAGCTATGTTCATAGTTCGCCCAATCGGCTTGGCCCCTGAGTACGGCGTTGTGAGACACGTGCGCACAACACCATGTTTCCCGGGCCGGAGTCCATGACCGTACTGCTTCGCCGAAATCAGGAGTTGATCATGAAGTCCTACTTGTTTCGATGCGTGTCGTTGGCACTGGTGGTCGGCTGCAGCGGCGGACAACTCGCCGGTTCGGATCCGAGTAGCAACGACGGCGAAGCCGGTCCTTCTCTCCGTCCGCAAGGTCCCAAGCCACCCGCGGACGCCATCGATGCTTCTTGTGAAACCGCCCTTTCCGGTGACTACGAAGCGTCGCTGCCCGTTCCCGCAATCGTCGTAGTGGAAGGCGACGATCGGAGCGCCCGCTTTCAGTTCGGGGGTGATCTCCGCACCGACCTGGACAGGACGCGTGACTTTGAAGGATTCCGAGTGTGCTGGGGGCCTTCGACGAAGGATCTCCGCCGTGGGGCCATCTTTGCCAATCGCGTCGGTCAGATTTTCAACCTCGACAACGGCGAGCCTCTCGTTGCCGTCCTGCAAACGGTCGACAAACACGGCAACGTCTCTGCCCCGAGCGAACCCGTCGAGTTCTCGGCGTCCGACGAGCGCGTGAAGCGAATGCGCCGAGAGATGACGGGGTTCTTCGACGACTTCAACGCATCCGAGGGGCCGCTCGACGAGCTCAAATGGAACGTCGCTTTCTCCGCGTGCAACGACCCGACGGCGAGTCATACATACATCAACAAGCGCAGCCACGCGGTGAGCGTGCTCGGAAACCATACTCACATGCCCGGTTCGATTGCTGGCTGTGACCGCGATCAAAACGTCGCTCGCCCGCGCGCCGTGTTCGACTTCAAGGGCCGAGAGGGACGGATCACCTTCGATTTCGACGGTGCGCCCGGTGTCCGGAGCACCTGGTACGTCGACGTGTTTCCCTATGAATCCGAGGCGGACATCCTCGACGTGACCGGACACGTCTCCTTCAGTCCCGGGCACGGGCATCCGGGCCGCTTCCTCAGGTTTTCCCAGGGAGGAAACTCGCTGAAAATTCACCAGCTCGACAGGACCGGAAACCCCGTCCACACCGTCGAGTCGGACTTCGCCGCGGCGTTCCCGAACGTGCAGTTGGATTCGGGCGGGGTCATGCGACACTGGGAGCTCCGGGTCGCTAAAAACTACGCAGCCATCTACATCGACGGGGTCCTGGTCGTGGAGAACAAGGACGTCGACCTCGACTTCGAGCGAGGCATCGTCCATTGGTCCCAGTTCGGATACAACCCGATCAAGATCGGCATGCCCTGGCACACCTTCAACTGGGACAACTTCGGTTTCGATGGTCCCGCGTCCAAGACGGTCACGCACAACTATAAGACCGCATTCGATCGGAGCGATCTGTTCGAAGCGCGCGGCAACGAACCCGTCACTTGGTCGGTGGAAATCCCCGACTCCCTCGAGGGAGCGAAGAGCGCGCGTCTTTTCTACTCGATTCAGACTCCCAACTACACGTGGGCCGACACCGATCAGTTCACCGTGAACGGTCAAGCGGTCCCCATACCGGAGCCGACGAGTGAGGCAGGCACATGGGAAGAAGGGATCCTTGCGGAGGCCTATCCCATCTACTCGACGAGCGTGGAGCTCCCTCTGGCCGCGCTGCAAACCGGCAAGAACGAATTCGTGTTTTCGACCACCGCTTCGGTGTTTCTGAATCCCCACGTCGAAGTCTATTTCGATCCAGGCAGCGCGCCCAAGTACACCCAGCCGGCCGCTTACCTCGAAAACCCCGCCGTGCCCGCCCTGGAGCCCCTCGGGCCCGATCACTACTTCCGCACCATCAACGGCGAAGCAATGCGTCTGAACTCGGACGGTCCGTACGACATCCTCGGTGGCGGAGAAGAAAACCCCGACGCACCACTAACCATCGCATCACCTCTCAGCGGAATGATCACACTGCAGGTTGGCATTCGTTCGACCCGGCAGGTGCAGATGTTTGCGCGCAACCTGGGGGTGGAGCGCGCCGAGCTTCTGATCGATGGTGAGGTCCACTCGACGGTCCAAACGAACGCGAAGGTGGCCGCACCAGGCGCCGACGATGGTCTGTTCGAGTGGAACCAGCCGCACGAGGGAGGGGTCGAGTTTCAGTTCGACGCTTCCGCACTCGGAAGCGGCGCCCACACCCTGGAGGTCGTCACGTACGACTCGGAAGGCAATCGCGGACGTCCGTACATCGACCTGAAAGGCGCGCTCGGTAAGACCAAGGAAGAGCAAGCGGTGCTCCACTTCGAGGTGCCATAACCATGCGGCGCCCTGGCACCCGTGGCCCCCGTCGACGGGGCGCTTTCTCAGCGTCCTGCTTGATCGGGCTTGCTGCCTGCGCCTGGGGTTGCTCCCAGTCGGGAACCTCGAGCCCGAACGGTCCGGCGACTTCGGCGGAGGAGGAAATCCCCGAATTCAGCGAGGCGGACTGGGAAGTCCTCCGCTCGCTCGCACCAACGGCCTTGCCCCCGCCCCCGGAAGACGTGAGCAATGCTTGGGCTGACGATCCCGCGGCGGCAGCTTTCGGCCAGAAGCTGTTCTTCGACACGAGGTTTTCGGGCGCCTTGCTCGATGTCGACAACGACGGCGGACCCAACAGCATGGGCAAGGTCGGCGACACGGGACGAGTGTCCTGTGAAAGCTGCCACATGGCCAAAAGCGGGTTTTCCGACACGCGTTCTACTTTTCAGGAAATTTCCCTCGGCACCGGCTGGACACTCCGACGCACCCCCTCCGTCCTCGACGTAGGCCAGGCAAAGGTGATCATGTGGGGCGGCCGACACTCGACCCTGTACGCGCAGGTCTTCGGCCCGATGGAGAACCCGCTCGAAATGAACAGCTCTCGGCTGTACGTCGCCCACCTGATCGCCGAACACTACCGGGACGAGTACGAGAGCATCTTCGGCACGGAACATCTGGCAGAGCTTGCGGACACGGAACGATTCCCTCGCCTGACCGCCGATGAAACCGGGTGTCGAATGACCCGCGCGGTGGATCACCCGCGAGCCCTGCCCCCAAACGACCTGTACGAATGTCGTGGGATGCCCGGCGATGGCGCCGACTACGACGGCATGGCGTCAGCCGACCAGGAGCTCGTCACGCGGATCGTCGTCAACATGGGCAAGGCGATTGGCGCCTACGAGCGGCTCCTCTCGTGCGGGCCGAGCGCCTTCGACGATTTCGTCCAGGGCCGAAAAGACGCCCTGAGTCCCAGCGCTCAGCGCGGCCTTTCCCTGTTCATCGGGAAAGCCGACTGTGTGTCCTGCCACTCGGGTCCCTACCTCTCGGACCAGAAGTTCTACAACGTCGGTCTAGCGGAAGAGCCCACACGTGAAGGCATCCTGAACGGACACGACCGCGGAGCCGCGCAGGATCTGCAGCTGGCAGCAGACGATCCTCTTGGGATCACGGGTCCCTACAGCGATGGAGACGACGGACGTCTGCCGGAGGTCGACGCTGAACACGAAGGCGCGTTTCGAACGCCCACCCTGCGATGCGTGAATCAGCGTCCCACCTTCATGCATTCGGGCTTGCTCGAATCGCTCGATCAAGTCGTGCTGCATTTCGATCGCGGCGGCGATCCCGACATCACCTATCCGGGCACATCGGTCATCGAGCCCCTCGGTCTCGACGCATCGGAACGCGCCGACATCGTCGCATTCCTCCGAGCTCTCGATGGCCCGGGGCCCGACCCCGACCTGCTGCAAGCTCCCTGACACGCCGGGCCGGAGGAGGCTCCCCCGAGACGCGTTGGGTTCGTGTAGCTGAAGGGGCGCATACCTCTACTTCTTTTGGGCCTCGGCGGTCGCGCGGTGCTCGGATACGAACGCCTGGACCTCCGCGATGGCGCGCGCATCTTCGAGGAGCGCCTCGTGACCGACACCCGACAGTTCGACGTAGCGCGCTCGGTCCCCAAGTGCTCGAGAAATGGCGCGACCCTGATCGGCACCCTGAAGCGCTTCATCGTCGGTCCCCTGGATCACCAGGACCGGGGCTGGAATCGCGTCGAGGTAGGGACGCGTCTGGAAGTCGTCACCCGGGTCAATGCGCTCGTAAAATGTTTGCGGCACCATCACGATGTCGTCCACGCTGGCGAGGAGGGTGAGCGAGGCTGTGCGCTTGCCCGCCCGAGCCAGACCGCCCACCGCGCGTACCGCCAGGTGCCCGCCGATCGAAAAACCGACGACGTGCATCGCGGCGAACGGCACGCTCTCGTGTGCTGACAAGAGTTCGAGGATTCGTGGTGCGTCGTGCGCAAGTTCGTCGAGGCGAGCAACTCCGTCTGAGGAGTCGTAACCGCGGTAGGCGAACACGGCGAGCCCGAAGTCCGTGTTCGCGCGAATCCGCTCGAGCACCGCTTGGCCGCGGGCGAGCATCGTGCGGTCGTTGCCAGGGTAGTAGACCAACCAAGGCGCGCTCGGTGCGTGCGGGCGGCTCACGAGTCCGTTCAGGAAAATTCCCTCAGCAACCTCGATGCGTAGGGGCGTCCAGCCCTCTCGAGCAGCGAGGTCCTCGTACACGCCCGCATCGATGGCTCCGGTCAGATAGGGAAAGCGCAGACGTCGGCGGCCAAAGACTCTGGAAAAAAGACCGACGGACAGAGCCAAGGCCGCACCGACAGTCGCCAAAACGAATCCGCGTCGCGCGACGCGCCTCATGGCTTGCTCGACGCTTTGACTGGCATCGCCGGGATCCCCCGTACGTGCGCGTCCGGCGCCACGTCTTTGTTTACCACCGAGCCAGGATCCACGATTGCGCCAGCGCCCACCGTCACTCCTGGCAGCACGATCGCGCGCGCTCCTATCCAGGCGTCGTTCTCGATGGTGACAGGGCTCCGGGTGACCGGGCCCGCGCGGCGCTCCTTCGAGGCAAGCTCGTGCGTGCTGGTCAAGACCATCGCGCCCGGGCTCAGTGTCACGCGGTCACCGATCGTGATGTGTTCCTCGAGGTCGAGCACGCAGTCGATTCCGATGAAGCAGTCGCTTCCCACAGTAATCCGTTCGTGCAGCCGCCCTGGTCCGTTCAGGTGCGGTACGCCCTGAAACACGGTGCCCGAGCCCACCTGGAAACCAAGCATCGAGAAAATCCGAGCTCGCGTCGTGCCCCGGCTTCGGCGTGGCAGCACCGAGGCCGCGACGTGCGCTGCGAAGAGGCGGGGGTGGACGCCTGCCGACTCGACGCGAAAGTTCTCGCTGATCCGCTTGAGCAGCGTGCGCTCTTCCTGCTCAGGCATGGCGCCCCTTCTTGAAACGTGCACCAAACTGCTCCTGGTCGGTGATTTCGACGAGGCGCGGGATTTGGTACGCGGCGAGGCGGGAGCGACAATACTCGTTCATCCGGCGCTTGAATGCGTCCAGCGGCTCGGGCTCCGCCAAGTTGAACCGTGCGGCAACCAGCTGGCCCATCATCGGGTTCGGCTTTCCAAACACCACCACGTCCTTCACGTTGTCGAGGCCGAGAAGATGGTTTTCCACCTCAGCTGGGTAGACCTTCTGACCACCGACGTTGATGAGGTCGCTCGCGCGACCGAGGATCCGCAGATAGTCCCCCTGAACTTCCACCGCATCTTGGGTGTTCAGGAAACCATCGGCGTCGAATAAATCGGGGGCGTTCAAGTAACCCATCATGGCGGAGTCGGCGCGAACCCAGAGAATGCCGTCCACGATTTTCGTCTCGAAGCCCTCACCCGTGAACTTGATGAACAGCGACCCGGATTCCTTGGAACGAGAGCGCAGCACACCGAGCTCGGACATGCCGTAGGTCTGCACCAGAGCGACCTCGGGGAATGCATCGTGGAGGCGCTTCAGCGTACTCTCCGGCATCGGCTCGGTGCCGTACGCGATCACTTTGAGCGATGACAGATCGTGCTCTGCCCAGGCGCCGGAAATCAGGAGCAGATTGAGAAACGTCGGCGAGGTCGGCAGAGTATGGACGCGATGCTTTTCGATCGCGCGGCAAACGACCTCCGCTTCCCGGCGCGGCACCGTCACGAGCTTCCCGCCGCTCGCGAAGGTGTTGAACATCGTGTCGATGCCGCCGATGTGATCGAAAAGCAGGAAGGTGAGGGTCGTCTTCTTCTGGCGCGGCTTACGAAACTTCTCCAGGATCTTGGTGAAGTCGTGAAGGATCGCCTTCGGCGCGCCGGTCGATCCCGAAGAAAAGATGACGAGCCCGGGGTGTCCCAACGCGATCAGCTTTGACGTGAGCGGGTTCGTCACGCGGCGCTCGAAGCGCGACACCTCGATCGCGTCGTCTTCATCGATATCCCAGCAAAAGCGAGCCTCGGCGATCTCGAGGAAGCTCTCCTTGTGGGCTCGGACCACGGGCGTGAGCGGTACTGCGATTGCCCCGAGGCCGACCAGCGCAATCAGGGCGGCACAGGCGTTGGGCGAGAAGGAGCCCTCAATCGCAACGACGTCTCCGCGCGTTACCCCTTCGGCCCGAAAGCGTTCTCGGAACTCGAGGGCGGACTCGTAGAGAGTCGCGTACGTCGTCTCCTCGTCTTGGAAGACCAGAGCGACTTCATCGTCCCACTCGCGCAGACGTTCGAAGAACCAGGCGGGCTCCATGTCGCACCTCAGGTGATGCCGCCGAGGTAGATGACCTGCCCGGTGATGTTGTCGCTCGTCGGACTGATGAAGAAATCACACACGTTCGCGCAGTCCTCGTTCGAGCCGAGACGTTTGATGGCGAGGCCGTTCACCACAGCATCGATCTTGTCTTGCGGCACTCCCTTGATCATGTCGGTCATGATCGGGGTCGCTCCGAAAGAGTTGCAGGTGATTCCCCACTGGCCGAGCTCGTAGGCCAAAATGCGCGTGAAGGTCACCACTGCGCTCTTCGAAGCGGCGTAGACCGCCTCCCCTGCGAGCGCGATCGGAGCCACAATCGTAGTGAAATTGACGATTCGTCCCCAGCGCCTTCGCATCATCACCTTGGCCGCGTCGCGACAGACCAACATGGTGCCGGTGACGTTGACCTCCAACATGCGATTGGCGGAGGCTGCCGGCGTCAGCAGAATGTGATTCATGCTGGCGATCGCCGCGTTGTTCAGGACGACGTCGATCCGTCCGTGGCGCCTGGTGATGTCCGCAATCATGTGGCGGACCGCCTTCTCGTCGGAGACATCGACGTGGTGGTGCGTGTACGCCTCGTCCTGCACGTCGCTGTCGCCGCGGCTGCACCCCTCGATCAAGTACCCCTTCTGAAGGTAGTGATCGACGAGGTAGCGTCCGATGCCCTTGCGGGAACCGGTGATCAGCATCACGGGGCGCTCAGTCATGACTGGGATTCCTCCGCGACCATCGCCACGACGTGATCACTCAGGACACCGACCGTACGAAACGGGCTGTTGCGCTGCGACATGGCCTTGTCGTTCGCGAGGGTCACGGACACGCCGTGATCGGATTCCACGCGCTGCTCGATCTCCACGATGAGTGACACGACACCCAGCGAATCGATCACTGCGTCTGCACCGACCAGGACGGTATCGTCGATCACGTCATCCGGTTCGGGCATTCCGGTCTGTGCGAATACTTCCTTCAAACTGGCAATTACGATGGCCTGAGCGGCCGAACGTTCAATCATGGGTCCGACTTCTACCTCTTTGGGGTTTCAACGCCATTTGGCGAGGGATATTTTGCGGCTTCCGGTGAAGAGCAAGTTCGGTGGGACGTCCTCACTCACGACGACGGACGCGCCAATCACCGAGCCCGCGCCGATACGAACGCCGGGCAGAATAGTACATCGCGCACCGATCCAGGCGCCATCCCCGACCTCGATGGGAGCGGTCTGGGCAGCGTCGCTGTTTCCCCTGTGAATCTTGGTGAGGAACATCACGTCGTGACCCACCGCCACCTGCTCTCCGATGGTGATCGTGTCCTCCAACTCGAACGAACAACCGAAGTTGAAACCACAGCCCTCGCCGATTTTCAGCCGCGTCCGAATGTCGCCTTCGCCCACCAGCTTCGGTAGCTCCCAGAAGACGGTCGCTGCACCGATCTCGAGCCCGGCGGCCCGCAGGGCGGCCGACTGCAGCCCCGCTGCAGTAAATCGCGGGCAGTGACGGAAGATACGCTCTACAGCGTCCAGCCCCCAGAGGCCCGGGCGCCTCATTCCTGGCTTCCATTTCATCCAACCCCCTTCATTACTCGCACATACTTTCGACGTCCATGGGCGGAGGCCTGTGCCTCGCCTGGCGGCCGAGTTCGCAATGACGTCTCCACCATCTCGAAACACGAGCACATCTCGAGCGACGAGATGAATTCACTTTGCTCTGTGTCGATGCGCGGCCCAGCATCGATGCGCGTCGAGATCCCAAGGGCTCGCGCAACCTTCCGCGGTCTGCCGGATTTTCAACCGCAGATGACCCGCCGGAGCTGTGGTCCACACCGCGGCTGCCCTTCACACCGCGGCTCCCCTTCACACCGCGGCTCGGATGCGCAACGAATCAGCACGACCCTTCGGTTCACCGTTCGGTCACGTCCCGGCGGCGGGCTCGAAAGCCCCAATCCGCTTGCCACCGTCGCGGCCGACAAAGGATCGCTCGACCGCTCGCGGTGCGGGCCTCGACTGACGACCCCGAAAGGAGCGGCCTCGCGTCCGGAGGAAACTTTCCGGACACGAGTCTCCCCATGGACTATTTACTAGACAGCCTCCGGGCGATAAGAGCGACTGTACCCTTGGTGTACGGGGGACGCTCGAAAGCCAAGGGTCGGGCCGCACGAAGATCGTGCGCGTTTTCTCACTGAGGATGCCGGAACGGTTCATCAGATGACCACCTTCGTCGACGTCTACCACTCGGTTTCTGCTGCGCTCAAAGACTCGAAGCTCGTCAGCGCAGCGCGGTCGGCGGCGTTCGAACGCCACTTCGCGCAAGCCAAAGGCTGCAACCTCTACCGGGGGATCTACGCGTCGTTTTCGGAAGCAATCGCCGCAGCGCCGGGGACGAAACCCATCGGCTACGACCACCCGGGTCCCGCTTCGATGTACCGGGAGCGCCTGGGTCAGCTGTACTCGGAGGACTACCCGATTCTCCACTGGCTCCGGGAGCTCCTTCCCACCACGCGTCGTGTCTTCGATCTCGGGGGGCACGTGGGCCTCGGCTACTACGCGTACCGTCGCTACTTGCCGTTCGACGATTCCCTCCGTTGGACCGTCTGTGACGTGCCCAAGGTCGCGGAAGCGGGACGCGAGCTCCAGGCGAGCGAAGGCGCGGAGGCCCTCCTCTTTACCTCGGACGTATCCGACGCCGACGGTGCAGACGTGTTGTTCTCGGCTGGCGCGCTCCAGTACATCGAGCGACCGTTCGCCTCACAGCTCCTCGACCTGGAAAGCCCTCCGTCCCATCTGCTCCTGAACTTGCTGCCTGTCGTGTCCGGCAAGGGGTTCGTGACGCTGCAAAACATGGGCGAGGCATTCTGCCCCTACCAGGTGTTTTCCCGGGAAGAGCTCGTGTCGTCGCTTCTGGAGCTCGGCTACGAGCTTCGCGACGAATGGGACAATCCCGGGAAGCAGTGTTACATCTCGACCCACCCCGGCCGGAGTGTGAACGGGTACTCGGGCTTCTATTTCGCCAAGCCTGCAAGCGCGACGACAGGCGTCTCCAAGAGCGAGGCCTCGTGAAGGCGCTGTTTTTCGGTGAATCGTCCCGACGGCTGTACGGCGTGTACCACCCACCAGTGGCGCCGCGTGCTGGCGCACCGGCAGTGCTGCTCTGCTACCCCGGTGTGCAGGAATACAATCCCGCGCACTGGGCGTTTCGCCGCCTCGCCGGATCCTTGAGCCAGGCGGGATGCCATGCCCTTCGCTTCGACTATTTCGGCACGGGCGACTCGTCCGGCGCAACGGAAGAGGGCAGGCCAAGCATCTGGGTCGACGACATCCTGACCGCAGCTCGGGAGCTCGCGGACCTGTCGGGACGAAAGAGCGTTTCGATCGTCGGAATGCGCCTCGGAGCAGCCCTGGGCTTCGAAGCTGCCCTGAGCGGATTGGCGGTCGACCAGGTCGTGCTGTGGGACCCGGTCATCACAGGTCGCTCCTATCTGAGCGAGCTTGAGCGTCAGGATAATCGATTGCTCACGCTCCTCCTCCATTTCACGCGTCGTGGACTGCGCGACAACGAGCTGCTCGGCTATCCGCTCCCACCATCCGTCCGACGCGAGATCGAGTCGATCGACCTGGTCCGTCGCTCGGCACCGCCGCTCCGCGTCACGCTGGTGACGGGTCGAGCCACGCACGATCAGGAATTGCTCGTCGCGCACTTGCGCGAGGCGGGAGGGGACGTGGACCTGCGTCGAGTCGTCGACGAAGGTAGCGACCGTCAGGGGTCGACGAAGGCGGTGCTGTCGGGGGCCATCCTCCAGGAGATCGTATCCGTCGTCGCAAAACGCCAGGAGGCGTCGTGAGAGAGACCGAACGCATCGTCCGATTTGGAAAGAACCAGGGGCTCTCCGGAGTCTTCTGCGAACCGGCTGGCGGTCGGGATCCGAACGACAAGACGGCCGTCCTGTTTTGGAACGTCGGCATCAATCATCACGTCGGTCCGTATCGACTCTTCGTCGATCTGGCCCGACGTCTGGCGGACGCCGATTTCTGTTCGCTGCGCTTCGACGTCTCGGGCCTCGGTGACAGTGAGCACACCAAGAACGACTCGCGCCCGGAAGACGAGCGCGCCGTCGACGACGTGCGGGAGGCCATGGACTTCCTGCGTCGAACCCGCGGGTTCGAGCGCTTCGTGCTTCTCGGCTTCTGCTCCAGCGTCGACAGCGCGCACGCCCTGGCCGTCGAGGATCCTTCCGTCGTGGGGGTCATCTACATGGAAGGTCACCACTTCAAGACCTTCGGCCACTACGTGCGTTACCCGCTGCGCTTCCTGGACCTGAACCGCTGGGCCCGGCTCGCACTCCTTCGCTACGAGCGCCACTTCTCACCCCGGCGTGGCGGGGCCGCGCCCGAGCTGGAACAGGAGGCGGTTTTCCTACCAAAGTACCCGACACGCGAAGGTCTCGGCTCGGATTTCGAACGCATGATTGACCGAGGGGCGCGTCTCTTCTTCCTGTACGTTGCAGGCGACTCCACGTACTCCTATCGACGACAGCTGTTCGACGCACTGCGGGGCCGCGATCTGGCGAACCGGGTGGAGCTCGAGTTCTGGCGGGACGCCGATCACGTCTTCTTCCTACCTCCGCAGCGCGCGCGTGCTGTCGCTCGATTGGAACGGTTCGTTCGAGAAAATTTCGGTCGCTCGGTCTCGCCTGCTGCCCGGAACACTAACCACCAGCCAGCGAAACCGTCGACGAAATCTCCCCTGACCAACCCA
Organism: Polyangiaceae bacterium; assembly: GCA_050289625.1. Classification (GTDB taxonomy): domain Bacteria; phylum Myxococcota_A; class Polyangia; order Polyangiales; family Polyangiaceae; genus NIC37A-2. The sequence goes on from JBNKGC010000033.1 coordinate 26,981, forward strand.
ACTCTCTCGGTCGGGGAGCGCTCATGAACTCGAGCGGCGACTCGCAACCGGAGCGCTCACCATCGGTGAGTGGCTGGCCCGAAGAAGAGGGTTCCGCGACTCCGGCAACCATCGCCGAACTGTTCGAGCAGGCAGCTCGGGACCACTCGGAGCGGATCGCAGTCGCTTCCGTCGGCGAGCGCCTCACGTATCGCGAGCTCGATGAACGCTCGAATCGGCTCGCCCGAGTCTTGATCGATCGGGGAGTTTCGCCGGACACCACCGTCGCCCTGCTCCTCGAGCGCACTCCAGAGCTCATCGTCGCGCTGGTTGCCATCGCCAAGGCAGGCGGCGCCTACGTTCCCCTCGAAGCGGCCTACCCGACATCCCGCCTCGACTTCATGCTGAGTGACGCCAAACCGCGTGTCGCCTTGACCGAGACTTCCCTCGCCGATCGGCTGCCTGCGTTCTCCGGCAGCGTCATCCAGCTCGATCGGTTTGACGAGCTCGCGCGAAAAAGCGCGGACGCGGTCCGCCCCGAGAGCCAGCTCACCCCGGAGCATCTGGCGTACATCCTTTACACCTCGGGTTCGACGGGCAAGCCCAAGGGGGTGCTCGTGCCGCAACGCGCGGTGGAGCGATTGGTGCGCAATGCTCCGTTCGCGTCCCTCGGTCCCGAGACCACGATCCTCCAAGCGGCTCCGGTCGCGTTCGATGCCTCGACGCTCGAAATTTGGGGAGCGCTCCTGAACGGGGGCACCGTCGCCCTCTACCCCGAGCCGGTACCGACGGCCGCCGGTCTTCGCGAGGCCATTCGCACCTTCGGCGTCACGACGATGTGGCTCACCGCCGCCCTCTTCAACACGGTCGTGGACGAAGACGTCACGGCGCTGGGAGGACTGACAGAGCTCTTGATCGGAGGCGAGGCCCTGAGTGTTCCTCACGTCCGAAAGGCCCTGGAGAGTCTGCCCCACCTGCGACTCATCAACGGCTACGGACCCACGGAAACGACCACCTTCGCGACCACGCACCTCATCGAACGCCCCGTCGGGCCCGACGTCAGCGCGATCCCCATCGGACAGGCCATTCGGCACACCCGCCTCTACGTCCTCGGGCCCGACCAAAAGCCGGTGCCACTGGGTACGGAAGGCGAGCTCTACATCGGCGGGCAGGGGGTAGCACGCGGCTACCTCGAACGACCCGAGCTCAGCGCGGAGCGATTTCTTCCCGATCCGTTCGCGGGTGCGGGGCTCATGTATCGCACCGGCGATCTCGTGCGCATGGACGAGCAGCGAGTCGTCCACTTCATCGGTCGCGCCGACGGTCAGGTGAAGATCCGCGGCTTTCGCATCGAAGTCGGGGAAATCGAAGCAGCTCTCGCAAAAATCCCCGACTTGCTCCGCACCGTGGTTACGGTGCGCGAGCGCCAAGGTGAAAAGCGGCTCGTCGCCTACCTGGTGGCCCAAGAGGGCGCCGCGCGCCCTTCGAACACGGCTTTGCGCGAGCGCCTCGCTCACGATCTGCCTGACTACATGATTCCTGCCACCTTCGTCTGGGTCGATTCGATCCCGATGACGAACAACGGCAAGGTCGACTACGGCACACTGCCCGATCCGTCTCTCGAGCGCCCCGACTTGGCCACGGAGTTCGTGGCCCCCACGACCGAACTCGAAAAGCAGCTCGCCGAACACTGGAGCGACATCATCGGCGTGAGCCCCCTCGGCGCGCTCGACAACTTGTTCGAGCTGGGAATGAGCTCGCTCGCCGCGGTGCGTGGTGCTGCACGCCTCACGGAACGCGGCATCCATCTGCCCGTCGTCCAAGTATTTCAGCATCCGACGGTGCGGGCTCAAGCGGCCTACCTCGACGGCGACCGGAAAAATCAGCGTGCGCGCAAACGTTCTGCAGGCTCGGCCCAGGGTGCCATCGCCATCATCGGCATGAGCGGCCGCTTCCCCGGAGCCGCTGGGGTCAAAGCCTTCTGGAAGAACCTCGTCGACAATCTCGAAGGGGTGAGCCGCTTCTCGCCGGACGAGCTCGATCCGAGCCTCCCGGCGAGCCTCGTGAACGACGGCTCCTACGTACCAGCCCGCGGCGTGCTCGAGGGTGTCGACGAGTTCGATCCTGGCTTCTTCGGCATCCCTCCCAAAGAAGCCCTCCTGATGGACCCGCAGCAGCGGATCCTGTTCGAGGTGGCCTGGGAAACTCTCGAGTCAGCCGGTTACGTCCCGGAGAAGTACGACGGCACGGTGGGCGTCTTCGCCGGGAAGTACAACAACACGTACTACCTGCGTCGCGTCCTTTCGCGTCCGGATTTGATCTCCGAGCTCGGCGAGTTCCAAGTGATGCTCGCCAACGAGAAGGACTACGTTGCGACGCACCTCGCGCATCGTTTCGGGCTGACCGGTCCCGCTCTCAGCATTCACAGCGCCTGCTCGACTTCCCTCGTAGCGGTCGCTCGGGCCGTCCAAAGTCTGCGCCTCGGCGAGTGCGATCTGGCGCTCGCGGGTGGGGCCTCCGTGACCGTACCCGTCAAGAGCGGTCACCTCTACCAAGAGGGCTCAATGCTGTCGCGCGATGGCTCCACCCGATCGTTCGACGCGAGCGCGACCGGAACCGTCTTCAGTGACGGCGTCGGCGCGGTGCTCCTGAAGCGTCTCGACGACGCCGTCGCCGATGGCGACACCATCCACGCCGTCATTCGCGGCGTCGCCGTGAACAACGACGGCGGCGACAAGGCGAGCTTCACGGCTCCGAGCATCGAGGGTCAGTCGCAAGTCATCCTGAACGCTCTCGAGGATGCAGGGGTGAGCGCGCGGGACATCGAATACGTGGAGGCACACGGCACCGCCACGCCAGTCGGTGATCCGATCGAGGTGCAAGCGCTCACCGACGCCTACCGCGTCCACACGAGCGATCGAAGGTTTTGCGCCCTCGGCTCGGTGAAGAGTAACGTCGGACATCTGGTCATCGCGGCGGGTGTCACCGGCCTCATGAAGGTGAGCCTGGCCCTGGAAAACGAGCTTCTGCCGGCAAGCCTGCATTTCGAGAAGCCCAACCCGAAGATCGACTTCGAGAGCAGCCCCTTCGTGGTCGTCTCGGAAAACCGCCCTTGGCCCCGATCGTCGAAGCCTCGCCTCTCGGGTGTGAGCGCGTTCGGCGTGGGCGGTACGAACGCTCACGTGATCGTGGAGGAGGCTCCTCCCGCCTCGCCGACTCCCGCGGGTGAAACCACGGAAGAGCTCCTCCTGCTCTCGGCCCGAAGCGAAGCAGCCCTTCTGGAAAGCGAGCACCGCCTCGCCGAGCATCTAGAGGCGAATGCCCCCTGCCTCGCAGACGTCGCCTGGACTCTGCACGTCGGCCGCCGCGATTTGCCCTTCCGGCGAGGTGTCTCCGCAAAGGACGTCTCGGGGGCCGCGCGACAGCTGCGCGCGGGAGGAAAACGGCACCGAGTGCCCTCGAAACGTCAGGATCTGCTGTTCGCGTTCCCTGGGCAGGGCTCCCAGCATCCGGGCATGGGCGAAGCGCTCTACCAGCGCTTCCCCGAGTTCCGCGCCGAGGTCGATGCGCTCCTGAGTAAGCTCGGGCCCGAGCTCGCAGCGCGCCTCCGCGAGCTCGTCTTCTCGAAGCCGACCGATCCGGAAGCCGAGCGAGAGCTGTCGCAGACCGCCTATTCGCAACCGGCCCTCTTCATCGTCGAGTACGCGCTCGCTCGTCTGTGGATGAGCTTCGGAATGAAACCCAAAGCCCTCGTGGGGCACAGCGTCGGTGAATTCGTGGCCGCCGCACTCTCCGGGGTCATGCGAGCCGACGACGCCGTTCGCCTGGTCGCCGACCGAGGACGGCTCATGCAGGCGCTGGCACCCGGCGGAATGCTCTCGGTGCGCCTTCCCGCCGCGGAAGTCACGCCGCTGCTCCCGGACGATCTGGTGCTTGCGGTCGAGAACTCGATCGCTCTCAGCGTAGTTGCGGGGCCGAGAGATGCCCTGGCGCGCTTCCATGACGAGCTCGAGGCGCGTGGTGTGGCTTCGAAGGTGCTGCACACGTCCCACGCCTTCCACTCGCCGATGATGGATGGCGCGGTGGGGCCATTCCTCGAGCGTGTGCGTGCGGTCCCCCTCGCCGAGCCTCGAATCCCGATTTGTTCGACGGTGACGGGTCGCTACCTCGCCCCAAGCGAAGCCACCGACCCAGGCTACTGGGCCCGTCAGCTGCGCGACCCCGTGCGCTTCGCGTCCGCCGTCCAAACGGTTCGAGCCGACAGTGCCGTCACGCAAAATCCGCTCTTCCTCGAGGTGGGCCCCCGGAAGGTCCTCACCACCCTCATCTTCCAGGATCCCACCGCACGAAAGCAGCGGCTGGCACTGGCGTCCCTGACCGAAGACCCGACGACGGCGGTTGCATCTCTTCACGCCGCCGTGGCCGACCTCTACAGCCGGGGCTTTCCCCCGCGGGCCGAGGGATTGCACGTAAGTCGCCACCGGATCCCCCTGCCCACCTATCCCTTCGAACGTCGACGCCTCTGGATCGAAGCCGTGGAACTGGGCGATTCTCCATCGACCGCCACCCCGACATCGGTCGCCCAGCCTTCAGTCGGCCCGACCCCCGTCATCCAGGCTCCTATCGCTCAGCCTTCAGGCGCCCCGAGTCCAGCCCCCCTCCCGCAAGCGGCACCCTCACCGTCGCCACAGAAAGCCTCACCGGAACTTCCTGTCATGAACGCTCCTGCTCAGTCTCAGGTCATCGAAACACTCTGCGATTTGCTGGAAGAGCTGTCGGGTATCGAGGCAACCAGCGACGACTCCGACGTGCCCTTCCTGGAGCTCGGGCTCGACTCGTTGTTCCTCACGCAGTTCGCCATCGCCGTGCAGAAGAAGTTCGGCACCAAAATGACGATTCGCGATCTGCAGGAGAGCTACCCCACCCTGGGAGCGCTCGCCGAGACGCTCGCTCCTCTGGCCCCCGCTCCGCAAGAAGCGGCAGCCGCGGTGGCCGCGCCTCCTGCACCGGCTGTCGTCGCGGCGCCTGCGCCTGCTCACGTTCCCGCAGCCCTACCCGCGACCGCCGTGGCCGCGGCCCCCGCCCCCCAGGCACCGTGGACGGCCTCCGCCCCCACGGGTGACGCCGTCCGGGATTTGATCACGGCGCAGCTCGACATCATGCATCGGCAGCTCGCCCTGCTGTCCGGCGGCGTGCAGGCTCCCCCCTCCCCCGTCGCTTTGCCGGCAGCGCCAGCGACCGCAGCTCAAGCTCCCAGCGCACCTGCGCCGACGTTTGCAGCCGAACCGGCCCCAGCGAGCGCGCCAGCGGTCTCGGCGGTTCGCCCCACGGCACAGACGGGTCAAACGCAGGCCGCGGCAAGCGACGACGACGAGAACGTCACCACGGGCGTCAAGTACGAGGTAAAGAAGGCCCACGGCGCCATCGCCCGCATCCATTCCACAGTCGAAGAGATCACTCCGAAGAAGCGCGCCTTGATCGACGCCTTCATCCGCCGCTACTGCGCGCGCACGACGCGGTCCAAGGAGTTCGCTCAGGAGAGCCGCAGCTACATGGCCGACCCGCGGGTGGTCACCGGTTTCCGCCCGCTGCTCAAGGAGCTCGTCTACCCGATCGTGATCGATCGTTCGAAGGGCTCGCACCTCTGGGACCTCGACGGAAACGAGTACGTCGACGCGCTGAACGGTTTCGGCCTCAGCCTTTTCGGTTGGCAGCCGGACTTCGTCACTGAAGCCATCCGCGCCCAGCTGGACAATGGTCACGAGATCGGACCGCAGCATCCACTGACTGCCGAAACGGCCCAGCTGATCTGCGAGTTCACCGGATTCGACCGGGCCGCCTTCTGCAACACCGGCTCCGAAGCGGTGATGGGCTGCACGCGCATCGCACGCACCGTCACCGGGCGCAGCAAGATCGTCATTTTCAGCGGCTCCTACCACGGCATCTTCGACGAGGTGATCGTGCGCGGGACGAAGAAGCTCCGGTCCATCCCAGCTGCTCCGGGCATCATGGCGTCAGCGCACCAGAACATCTTGGTGCTCGAATACGGCGACCCGGCTAGCCTCGACGTAATTCGCGAGCACGCCGATGACATCGCGGCGGTGATCGTCGAGCCGGTCCAGAGTCGCCGCCCCGATCTGCGTCCGCGCGAGTTCGTTCACGCTCTGCGCCGCTTGACCGAGGAAAAGGACATCGTGCTCGTCTTCGACGAGGTCGTCTGCGGCTTCCGCGTCGCGCCCGGCGGTTCTCAGGAGTACTACGGCGTGAAAGCCGACCTCGCTTCCTACGGCAAGGTGATCGGGGGAGGCCTGCCGGTCGGCGTCATTGCCGGCAAGAGACGGTTCATGGATGCGCTCGACGGCGGCCACTGGCAGTTCGGGGACGACTCCGCGCCGACGGTCGGCGTGACCTACTTTGCCGGCACCTTCGTCCGACATCCCCTCGCCATTGCCTCGACCAACGCGGTGCTCAAGCACCTGAAGAACGCCGGCCCCTCGCTGCAAAGTGACTTGAACGCGAAGGTCGAAGCCTTCACCGAGCGCATGAATGCGTTCGTCCGCGAAGTGGAGGCGCCGATCGAGATCAAGTCGTTCGCCTCGCTCTGGCGCATCGCCTTCTCCGACAAGGTGAACCTGACCGATCTTCTCTTTTACATGATGCGCGATCGCGGAGTGCACATCTGGGACGGCTTCCCCTGTTTCTTCACGACCGCGCACTCCGACGAAGACTTCGCCCTCATCGAGAGCGCCTTCCGTGACAGTGTCCTCGAACTCCAGGAAGGGGAGTTCTTGCCCGGCAAGAAGCGCCCCGCCCTGAAGGACGTCTCGCTCGACACGAATGCACCTCCGACACCCGGCGCGCGCCTCGGGCGCGATCCTTCTGGAAACCCCGCGTGGTTCGTTCCCGATCCGGAGCGCCCGGGGCAATACCTCCAGCTCGACGAAGCCGGAGCGATGATGCGTCCCGCTCAGGCGGGCACTCACTGACCATTGGATCGGGGCATCAAACGCGGGCCTCTTCCTGTGTACGCGTTTGACGGTGTAAAACCGCGGAATGCGTCTTCGTCGCATTTTTGCGCTGCGCTTCTCTCTATTGGCGCCCTTTCTCGCTCCCTTGTTCAGTTGCGGAAGCCGCTCACGGCAAGCGCCGCCCGTCGTTCCACTGAGCGAATTCGAAGCAAAATCACTGAAATGGGGCCAGTGCCCGGATGATCTCGGCGGGGCTTCCGTCGACTGCACCCAAGCCGAGGTGCCGCTCGATTGGACGCAGCCGGAAGGGCAAAAAACATCAGTACTGGTTCGACGTGTTCCGGCGAGGGGCGCGGCAGAAGGTAGCTTGTGGTTGCTCGACGGTGGACCCGGATTCGCGGTCCTCCTCGATAGCATCGTGCCGATCGGAGCTTCCCTCGAACGAGTCGATGCCCATGCCGATGCCGCAATCGAGGAAGTCTTGACGAGCTGCGCCGAACTCCCTGCCTGCGCGGAGCGATTCGAAGGCGCCCCAGTGGAGGCAAGCCGCGCCGCCATCGCCAAATATGCGGAAGGTGCCGGATGCGGACAGGTGCAATCGGGCCGTCGCCGCGCTGCTGAGAAGCAGGCTAGGTGCTGAGGCGGTGGCTCCGATTCAGGAAAACAGATGGAACGCGTAGGGCGCTCGCATCGGCACCGTCTGTTTGCCGAGCAAGCGCGCGGCGGCACCTTTCGCTTCGGTGTAAGCGTTCATCGCCTTCCCCAGCGCCAAATCCTGCAAGGGCGAACGACCCACCGGCGGCGGCTTCAAACCGAGACGCCGGAGGTGACTCTTCCCCCGGTAGGTGAGGCAGCGTCTGATGGTCGACTCGGTGTAGAAGGTGAGGCTGATGGTGACCGACGGTTCTGGCCCATTTTCCACCATGTGCGGGCTGGTGCTGGGCATGTACCCTCCTTCACCTGCCTTCACGTCGAGAACCGTAGCGCGCTCCCGGAACTCCTCGCGGAAGGTGACGAGCTCCCGTGAGTGATAGGTGTGGAAGAGCTCTTGGCCGCGTTCAGGCACCACGGTGCGATCGCGATGGTCCCAAACGTAAATGCGCTTCGACCCGTGGATCTGGAGGATGAAGTTGTGCTCCGTATCGATGTGGAACGGCGTGATCGTCCCCGGGGACGTCACGAAGATCCAACCACCGCGGTAGCACATGCCTGGGTCCTTCTTATCGAACAAGGGCTTCACGTCGTCGAGCACTTCGTCGACGAGTCCCCGATAAACCGGATCGGTCTGGACGTTCAAAAGCGACATCCAGGCCCCGGCGCGAGCCACGTCGGACAAGGTTTCGACGGCTGATTTGCCGTTGGGATGCAAGCAGGGAGCATCGTGAAAAGACGTCCCGGCGCCCGCCCCGCTCGAATGAGTGCGAATTTGACCTCGAGCTTCGAGCCGCTTACCGAGTTCGATCAAGCTGCTCATCTGAAGGAGTGGATGGCTCGACAGGTCGTGGGTGAGGCGGCTAATCCGCCACGGATCGAAGTCAGCGTTCGTGTGCAGTAGTTTCATGGCTGCCTCTCAGGGAGCTCCCATCAAAAAATCCCAAGTCGCATTCTGAAAAGGACCGGGAAGCTCGTGTCCTCCCGGATGAGTGCACCAAAAGAGCGGTGCCTCACAATCGTCGCGTGCCACGCATCCGTCTACGGCGGTCGCCGTTTCCGAAGACGAGCAACCGTTCGTCCCCGACCACGAGTCGCGAGCCGCCTCTCCCGAGGAGAAGGGCTCCGCCATGTCGGCCTCCCCATGGATGACGATGCCCGGCACGGCTCCTTGGCAACTGCCTTGAGGAGCACCACCAGCCACCGTGGAGAACGCCCGAATTCGGTCCCCCAAGGCGCACGCGACCTGTCCCGACATCCAACCGCCCCAACTGAAGCCGATCACGAAAATCCGGGTCCGATCGATGCAGTGCTCCTCTTCGAGCTGGTCGATCAAAGCCGCGGCGAAGGCGATGTCCGGAGTGTCGTTGCCTCGGGTGTCCCAACCCACCGCGCCTTGCCCAACCCATTCCTGGACGACACCGTCGGGGTAGGCCAAGACGGCCTCACCACCAGAAAGCGTCGGAAGCTGAAAGGTCCCCACGTCCGCCTGTCCGTTCGAACCGTAGCCGTGAAAGCTGATCACGAGGGGAACGGGATCCGTCACTTGAGACGGAACGAGGTAGTACGACCGGCTCTGCCCATCCACGTCCACCGTGTAACTCCCCTCGGAAGGTGCTGTCCCCGCGTTACACCCCGGAGACGCCGAGGCGCCGGCGCTACCGCCCGAGCTATTCGATGCGCCTCCCGAGCCCGAACTGCCACCCGAGGTGGTTCCACCGGACCCGATCGCGCCACCCGAAGCGGCGCCACCCGACGCACTCGCACCTCCGGAGGTCGCGCCTCCGGATGACGAGGTTCCCCCCGTGGCACTGCCCTGGGGACTCTCTCCGTCGTCGTCTCCGCTGCAAGCGACGAAGCCGAGGACACTCAGCAGAGCAGCACAGAACGGGACACACCTCATGATCGCCTCAGCAGGCCGCGGAGGCCCTTCAGGACCCGGCGCGCACGCCCGGGTTCTTCCATCGGAGCGGCGACGCTCGCTGTCGGTCGAACGGCACTGGCCGCCGGGGCGTCGCCGCGCTCTGGGTTTTCTCGATCGAGCTCCGCAGCAGCCTGCTCCAGAGTGTTCAAGAGCAGGGCGCGGGGGCTCAACGCCAGACCGTGGCGAGTGGAAAGCAAGTCGACGACTCGAAGACACAAAAGCGAGTGACCGCCCAGGTCGAAAAAGTTGTCGTTCACGCTGACGCGAGAGACGCGAAGCACCTCCGTGAAACACTCGGCGAGCAGTTGCTCGCTCGGTGTGCGGGGGGCCACGTAGGCGCGCCCGCCCGCAGCGTACGGCGAGGGGAGCTGCGACTCGTCGACCAATCCATTTTCGAGGCGTGGGAGCTTCTCGAGCTCGACGAAAACGGAGGGCACCAACACCCCCGGGATCCGTTCCCGCAAATGCTTCCGCAGCTCGGTTTCCGTGAACATGCCGTCGGGGTGACCGCCGAAGTAAGCGACCACACGGAACGGCTCGTCCTCGCTCCCTTCGAAACGTGCGTAGGCCTCCGCCACGGCCGGATGCGCCTCGAGATGGTGTGCGGCGGCGTCCGGATGCACGAGCTGCCCCGCCACCGCATATGCTGGACGACCCGCCGTTTCGCTGATGCTGATTGCGCCGTCGCGACTCAGCCTCGCGACGAGTCCAGTCGGGGCTCGCTGACCATGGGGTCTTTCCAACCAGAGCTCGCCGAGCACGCCGGGTGGAACAGGAGCGCCCTTGGTGTCTCGAACGACGAGGGAGCGCGCCTCGTGAAGCGGCCGCCCCAAACGCTGCGGCTGGTGCGGCTGGTGCTCGTCGACGTGTGGACCCGAAAGGCCCGTCGTCAGCCAGTCCAGGTGCAGCAGGCGAGTGCCCGGCCGATGAGCGTGCTCGAGCACGGCACCGTTGGCACTCCCGAGAAGCATCACGAGCGGCGCTTCACCGACGGAAACTCCGGACCCCACCGGGCACCACAGCGCCGCCGGCGAGCCCGAACTCTTCGGGTCGAGCGCGAGGCGTGCTCCTGCCGATGCGCCCACCAAGACAGCGAGCGGCGCCCAACACGGACCGAACCGTCCAGCCATCGTCGCCCCCGGGCCCACCTCGATGCGCTTCGCCAGGGTGGATGCGGCAACACAAAGCTCCCTGTGCGAAAGCACCGAAAAGCTCACGGCGCCAGCCGGCCCCCAGATGGGCAGGACAATCGCTTCGGAGTCGCCGGAGCGGGGTCGGTTCACCTCCGGCGCCGGGTCTGCTCCCTCCTGCCCCCACTCGACCCGCACCGCCTGGATGTTGGGCGACTCGACCTCGGCTGGATCGAGAAGGTAGCGGCAACGCGCGGCCTCGAGGGCCTGCTCGCGCACGGCAGTCGGGTCGGAGCCCGGCAGCGCGACGACGGCAGCGCCCGCTCGCCACGCACCCAAAAGCGACGCGAAGGCCTTCACCGAGTCGTCCAGACACACCCCGACGCGAGCCGAGGAGCCGGCGCCGGCTTTCACCAGGGCGGAGGTCACGCGACCGGCCAACTCGTCGAGCTCTCGGAACGTGACCGAGGTGTCGCCGCGGGTGACAGCCACTGCTTCGGGCGTGGCCTGGCAGCGTGTATGGAAGAAGTCGGTCGCGTGAGCCGGCGTGCGGCCTCCGACACTTTCGGGCGGCAGCGCTTCGCTCGCCTGCGGCTGCGCGAGCGGGAGCGCCGAAAGGCGCTGGTTCGGGTCCTCGGCGATGCCGTGAAGCATCGCGTTCAGACTCGACAGCATCTCTTCCACCGTCTCCTTGCGAAAGATTTCGCTGCTGTAGTTCGCGACGGCGACCAAGTGGTCCTCCCGCTCCATGATCCAGACCATGAGGTCGTTGGCCGCCGCCGGGGGCTCCACGTCGATCTGCGACACCACGGCGTCACCGAGGCGCGGAGGGCGATTGCGAGCATCTTGGTACGAGAAGAGAGCGCGGACCACCGGAGGCTCTTCACCGAGCATCTCGAGGGGCATCTCCTCGTGACTGAAGGCGTCGAGCGCCCGGTCGCGCACCGCGCGCAGGTGCTCGACGAAGGAGGAACTGCCCTGCACCGCGGCGCGCAGCACGACCGTGTTGATGAACGGGCCCACCAGGCTCTCCACCTCGGGCAGCACACGACCTCGCACTGGAACGCCCACCAGGACGTCATCCGCCCCCGAATAGCGATTGAGGAGGGCGACGTAAGCCGAGAAAATCACCATGAAGAGGGTCGTCTGCTCCTGGTGGGCGACCTTGGTGAGTGAGGCGGCGAGAGACTTCGGAAGCTTCAGTGCGACGTTACCGCCCGCATAGTCCGTAGCCGCCGGGCGCTCGAAGTCTCGAGACAGAGGCAGGTCGCCGGGCGCTCCGGCCAGGTGCTCTTTCCACCACGCGACCTGCTTTTGCATCTCTTCACTCGCGAGGCGCTTTCGGTGCCAGAGCACGTAGTCGCCAAACGAGTTCGCGAGCGGTTCGACTTTGGGTTCTTCGCCCTTCGAAAGGCCTGCGTAGAACGCACAGAGGTCCGTCAGGAAGATGTCGAAGGACCACCCGTCCCAAATCAGGTTGTGACGGACGCTGAAGTAGACGAAGTGTTCGTCGTCGAGCTGAAACAGTGTCGAACGGAACAGGGGCCCGTTCTGCAGGTCGAACGGCTCGCTGCTTCGCTTCTCGATGAGCTCGAACATCGCGCCGCGCCGCTCCTCGGGGGGATGCTCCCTCAGGTCGATCGCCTCGATCGGCAGGCTCACATTGGTCTGCACCCGCTGGGACAGACCCTGCTTGTCGGACAGAAACGTCGTGCGCAGGGTCTCGTGCCGCTCGGCGACGCGGTCCAGACTGCTCTGCAAACGCTCCCGATCGATCGGGCCCCGGAGCTCCCAAGCGGCGGGGAGGTTGTGCACGAGGCGCTGAGCCGGATGCATCTCTTCCAAGCGATAGATGCGCTCCTGCGAGATCGAGAGCGGAACCCGCTCTCCCGCAGGGCGCACATCGAGGCTGCGAACAGCAGGCTCCGCGGGCGCCTGGGTGCGGCCACCGTCGACGACCTTGGCCAGCCCCCGGATGGTCGGGGTTTGGAAGAACTGACGGAATGAAAGCTCGATGCCGTGGTCGCGCCGGAGACGCCCGAGAATCTGAGACGCCAAGAGTGAGTGGCCGCCCAGGGCGAAGAAGTCGTCGCTCACGCTAACGCGCCCGAGGCCGAGGAGCTTTGCCCAGAGCTCAGCGAGCACCTTCTCCGTTTCGGTGGAGGGCGGCTCGAACGCCGTTTGGCTGGTCGTGTCTTCCACCTGGGGCGCCGGAAGGCGCTTACGGTCGACCTTCCCACTGGGGGTCAACGGTAGGCTCTCGAGCGTGACGTAGATCGCCGGAATCATGTAGTCCGGCAGCGTCTCCTTCAGAAGCTCCCGCAGCTCGGAGGGAGCCGGCGGAGCGGCGGAAATGATGTAGCCGACGAGGCGAGCGTCGCCGGGTCGATCCTCGCGCAGCGCCACGACTGCCTGGGTCACGGCGGCGTGCTTCGACAGGGCGTCTTCGATTTCTCCGAGCTCGATACGGAACCCCCGCAGCTTCACCTGATGGTCCGTGCGACCGAGGCACTCGAGGTCTCCGTCGTTCTTGTACCGGCCGAGGTCGCCCGTTCGGTACATGGTTTGGCCGGGTTGAAACGGATCCGGCAAGAAGCGCTCGTTCGTGAGCTCTGGGCGGTTCAGGTAGCCGTGGGTCACCCCCGCACCAGAAATGTACAGCTCGCCGGCGGCTCCCGGGAGCACCGGGCGGCCGCCCTCGTCGAGAACGTAGATCTGCGTGTTAGCGACCGGTCGTCCGATGAGAATCGACGTGGGCGCGCCGGGCACCTGCCAGAACGTGGACCAAACGGTGGTCTCGGTGGGACCGTATCCGTTCCACAGGGCCCCCGCGTGTGGGGCCAGCTGGCGAGCCAAATCGAGCGGCATCGCCTCCCCAGTGCAGATGAGCGTCTGTGTCGAGTTCGGAGCCCACCCTGCCCCCAAGAGGAGCCGATAACTCGCGGGGGTCGCATCGATGAAGGTGACGCCTTCGGTCTCGATCGTGGAGCGCAAAAGTGATCCGTCGGAGGCGATCTCTCGACTGGCGAGCACGATGCGGGCGCCCACGCTGAGGGGGAGCCAAATTTCGGAAACGGCGATGTCGAAGGAGAGCGTCGTGATCGCCAGAACGACGTCGTCAGAGGTCATACCTGGGGTCTCGGCAACGCTCCCGAGAAGGTTCGTCACCGAACGGTGCGGCACGAGAACGCCCTTGGGCTTGCCCGTCGAACCCGACGTGTAGATGACGTAGGCAACGTCTTCGCTGGAGCGCTCGGCCGGAAGCGGTGCCGCGACCGGCGGTGGCGCACCGTCGTCGACACAAACCACCGCGGGCGCACGCAGGGGGAGTTCGTCGCGAAGACGAGTGTCCGTGACCACCGCATGCATGCAGGAGTCCTCGACCATGAAGGCGAGGCGCTCCAAGGGATAGTCCGGATCGAGGGGAACGTACGCCGCACCGACGCGCCAGATGGCGAGCGCTCCAGCCACCAGATCCGGCACGCGCGGCAGACAGAGACCGACGAGCTGTCCCCGCTGGACCCCAGCAGCGAGCAAGCGCTGGGCGAGCTCGTCGGCGCGGGCACTGAGCTCACCGTAGCTGACGCCCGGGCCCTCGAAGGTGATGGCGATGCGGGAAGGGTCTTCCGAAACGCGCCGGTCCACCAAGCGATCGACCACGACCGGGTCGTAGCTGCGCTCGGTCGCATTCCACTCGGCGATGCACCGGCGATCGGCGTCGCCCAACAGATCGAGCGCCCGAATCTCGAGCTCCGGGTTTTCCGCCACGAGCTCGGCGAGGCGACGAAACGCCCTGAGAAAGCGCTGAATCGTCTCGCGGTCGAAGAGGTCGGTGTTGTACTGACACTCGAGGTCGATCCTCCCTTCGAGCTCGACCGCGTTCAGGAAGATGTCGAAGTTCTCGTACGCGCGCGGGTTCGTCGTGAGACGCGCCTCGAGATCTTGAAACCCGATGGAGTCGCTGGTCATGCCGCGATCCAAATTGAAGATCACCGACACCAACGGGAGCCTGCTCGGATCGCGAGGGATGGGGAGCTTTGCCAGCAACGCTCCGAAGGTCAGACTCTGGTGCTCCTGAGCGTCGAGCAGGGCGGTTCGCGCCCTGCCGAGCACGGCGTCGAACCGTTCGCTCGGATCGACGGATACTCGAATGGGCAGCATGTTCACGCAGTGACCCACGAGCTCGGCGTGGTCTCCCGAAGCCGCCTGTCCAGCGACCGGCACGCCGACGACGAGATCCGTCTGTCCGCTGAGGCGCTCCAGCAGCGCAGAGAAGGCTGAGAACAGGGTGGCGAACAGGCTTGCCCGCGATCGCTGACCTGCCTTGCGAAGGGCCTGCACCAGATCCGAACCGAGAGAGTCGTCCTCGCGGGCTGCTGCGAACGTCTTGCGAGGAGGACGCGGTCGATCGCTCGGAAGATCGAGCGTCGGAAGGTCTCCGGAAAACTGGCGGAGCCAGTAGGTTTCATCCGCCTCCACCTCGGCCGGATCCCGCTCCACGGTCCAACGCACGTAGTCTTCGAGGGACGAAGCCGGGGCAAGATCGGCCCCAAAACCCAGCCGACGCGCGTTGTACAGCTTGGCCCAGTCCATGAGCAGCACCGCCGTGGACCATCCATCGCAGACGATGTGATGCGCGGTGAACACGAGAGCGTGCTCCTGGTCGGCAAGTCGCACGAGGTGCGCGCGGAACAGGGGAGCCTCGTCGAGTCGAAACACTCTCGAGACTTCCTCCGCCGCCAAAGCCCGGAGTTGGCTTTCCCGCTCTTCCTCGGACTGACTACTCAAATCGTGGCGCGTGAGCTCGGGCGTCGACGGTGCGATCACGAACGCCGACAAGCCGTTGGGTGAAGTGCCCGATCGAAGCGCTTCGTGCCGCTCCACGAGATCGCTCAGCGCTTGCTCGAATGCATCCTCGGCGAGGTGACCGACGAGGCGGACCGTAATCGACTCGTTGTACGCAAGCGACGCGTCGTCACCGAGTTGGCAGGCCGTCCAGATCTCGCGTTGCGGTTCCGTGGTGGGGAACGTCGCCAGGATGGCCGGGCCTGCGAAAGGATCGAACGTGGCGGTTGCGGGGTTCGAGTCGTCCATATTCTTCCGTCTGATACCGCAGAATCACCGCGCAGAACTAGGTGAAGCAATGTCGATCGGTGCGGTCGATCCACCGGGGCAAAAAGGTTCTCCTGCAGGCTCGCCATGGGCTTCGCGACGGTGTGAGACCCGTTCCCAACCGACCGCGTGCCGACCGGACCGCGGTACGGTCCACGGAGTCGGCAGCCGGGTTCGGCGGTTCCCTTCGGTCGCACGGGATCGGCCACTCGGACGGCGCCCCAGGCAGCGGCGGTTCGAAGCGAGTCGAACGGCGCGCGCTCACAACCTGCGATGGCGCACAGGAAGCGGCGGAGGCAGGGCGCACGTCAGGGCGCGTCATCCCCGACGACGCATGTTGCGTCGTAGTCGCCCGTCCGCCAGCCACCACCTGCCGGACCCCGGCTCAGGACAGCTGCCATAGTCAAGCCATCGATTTCATTCGGATTGTCCGGAGCCGGAATCTGGAAGCGGCTCGTTGACGCGCTGCGATGCGGCGGCGCGCGACGGGCGCGCTATGCTCTGTTTCCGTGAACGGCGACGAACCCCAAAGCCCCTCAGGCGCGACCGGCTCGGCCGCGGGCTCGAATCGGCCTCCTCTCGACAAGCGGCACGAGGACTTTTACCAGCAGTTTCGAGGACGGGTGCAAGCTTGGCTCGGTGGCAGAGGCGCCGGCTTCGAGCACGCTGGGGTCCTCTTGGTCGGGCCCGACCTCTTTCATCTGCTGTGCCGGCTGGTGGTGGACGTTCGCGTCCCCGTCGCGCAGAAAGCCAAGCTGGCTGCCGCCATTGCCTATTTCATCTCCCCACTCGACCTGATCCCCGAAGGCTTGGTGGGACCGGTCGGCTACGTCGATGACATCGCTCTGGCGGCCTACGTTCTGAACGGGCTGCTGAACTCGCAGCACGCCTTCGTCGCCCGCGAGCACTGGGCTGGCCACGGCGACGTGCTCACGGTGGACATGGAGCCATCGCCACGCCTGAGGTATGTGGCCAGGATGGCTGGCGACTTGGTGTGCAGCGGCTTCAACAGGACCTCCTACCTAGTGCCGTCCCTCGACGACACGGACTGCGGAATGCTCCTT
>JBNKGC010000034.1:0-43102 GCA_050289625.1 Polyangiaceae bacterium
GAGCCGCGCCCAGGCCGGGCGCTTCAGATAGCGGGAGAGCTCGAGCCGCTCGCCGCCGATGGTGAGCGCGAAGAACGCGATCCTCATCGTCGAGTACGCCAAGCAGCAGCGTGAATCGGGTGCTTCGCCCCTCGAAGCCGCCGTGGCGGGTGCGCGCCTTCGCCTTCGACCGATCCTCATGACGTCTTTTTCCTTCATTCTGGGCTGCGTGCCCCTCGTGCTCGCTTCGGGGGCAGGGGCCCGTGGACGCGTCAGCATGGGGATCGTCGTCGTCGCGGGCAGCCTGGCCGCGACGTTGATCGGGATCTTCCTCACCCCAGCGCTCTACGTGATCGTCGAGAAGGTCGCCGCTTCCCTGAAGGAGCGGTTTGGCGGAGGTGTGCCCTCCCGAGCGGCCGAGCAGCCCGCCGGGGGAGGGGAATGAAGCCTCGTTGCGGTCGGTCGTCGACGTCGCTTCGACGCGTCAAAGTCCTGATCGGGCTTGCCCTCGCGAGTCCGGCTTGCGCCGTGGGGCCGACCTACACACCGACCCCGGTCACCACCCCACCGGACTTCGCCGGCGCTCCCCCGCAAGGCGATCGGCGCGCTCTGGAGCGCCCGTGGTGGGAAGTCTTCCGCGATCCCACACTGCTCGCCCTGATCCGCGAAGCGACTTCCAGCGCCTTCGACCTGCGCATCGCCATGAGCCGTGTCGAGATTGCGCGTCAGTCGTATCGCTCGGCAGTCTGGACCCTCGCACCGACCGTCGGGGGAACCGCGGGGGCGGGCGCGGCGCGCGGTCAACCGAGCATTCCATCGTTTTATCCGCCCCTCGACACTCCTGGGAACTTCGGTGCATTCGCCACTGCGTCCTGGGAGGTCGATGTCTGGGGGCGGATTCGTCGCATCGCGGAGGAGGCAGAATACGAGTACCGGGCCACCGACGAGGATCGTCGGGGCGTGTACATCACGCTCATCGGAGATGTCGCGGAGCGGTACTTCGACTTGCTCGCCCTGGATCGCCAGCTCGCGTATCTCGAAGGAGCGGTGGAAACGCGCCGGCAGACGGTGGAGCTCTTTCGTACCCGGAGCGTGGGTGGGGTGGGTAACGCTCTCGAGGTTGCCCGCGCCGAAGCAGACCTCCGCGATGCATCCTGGCAGCGGTACGACGTCGCCATTGCCATCGCCTCGACCGAATACACTCTCTCGTATCTCATCGGTCGCCCGCCGGGGCCCATCGCTCGCCCTGGGGCGGACGACCCTTGGCCGGAGCTCCCCGAGGTGCCCTCGGGGCTACCCTCCGAACTCTTGAATCGACGACCTGACATTCGCGCGGCGGCCGCTCGAGTACAATCCGCCAACGCCCGTATTGGCGCCGAGCAAGCCGACTATCTGCCGAGCTTCGACCTGACCGGCTACGTCGGGGTGGTGAGCGACGACCTGACTCAGGCAGCGGGTGTGCGCGGGGGGAGTGCAAACCTCAACTGGACGCTGCCCTTCCTCGGGGGCGAGCGAGAGCGTGCCGAAGTGGCGTCCGCCCAAGCCGCGTGGGATCTCGCAGTGACGAGCTACCAGAGCACCGCCATCAACGCGTTTCGCGAGGTGGCCGAAGCCCTGGTCTCGGTGGAGCGACTACGGCAAGTCGTGAGCGAGCAGGCAGGAGTTGTCGGTGCTTCGGAAGAGGCCCAGCGCATTGCTCTGGACCGGTACACCGGTGGCGTTGCCAACTATCTGGATGTGCTCACCGCCCAGGAACGACTGCTCAGCGCGCAGCTTGCTTTCGCCAACGCGCAGGGGCGCCAGCGTTCCGCGTTTGCGCGCCTCTACCGCGTGCTCGGGGGAGGCTGGCCCCTCGACACCGGGGAGCAGACGCACGACTGAGCCGCCGAGGCCCCCGGAGCGCTCTTGTTTTCTTCGGTCATCGCGAGCGATGATCGCGATAGGCTCTCCGGCATGAAGCGCTCCCTTCGCTACAACTTGGTCGACGTCTTCACCGATACTCCACTCGAAGGAAACCCCTTGGCGGTTTTCACCCAGGGCACTGGTCTGAGCGATCCGCGCATGCAGGCGATTGCGCGCGAAATGAATCTCTCGGAAACGGTCTTCTTCCTCCCACCAGAGCAAGGCGGTCACGCGCGCCTGCGAATCTTCACACCCTATCGGGAGCTTCCCTTCGCCGGGCACCCGGTGCTCGGTAGCGCGTGGGTTCTCGCAGGACCGATGGAGATGGCGCAGGTCCGGCTGGAAACCGGGGCAGGAGTGATCCCCGTCGATCTGGAGCGCCAGGGGGACCGGGTGCACAGGGCCCGGATGCTCCAGCCCACACCCGAATTTCGCTCCTTCGGAGACGAAGGAGAGTTGCGAGCCGCCCTCGGCCTCGGTCCGCGTGATGAACACGCCATCGCGGCGCATCTCGCCAAGAACGGGCCGGAGCACGTCCTGGTCGAGGCGGCTTCCGCCGAAGAGCTCGACGGCTTGCGCCCGAACTTCCATCGGCTCCCGGAGCTCACGACTGCTGGCATTCTGGTCTTTGCCATGGATGAGCTGGAGCCGGCGCTCTGCCATGCCCGGTACTTCGCGCCCGCGGCCGGCATCAACGAAGATCCTGCGACAGGCTCGGCAGTCGGACCTCTAGGGGCGCTGCTCGTTCGTGAGGGGCGACGCCCGAGTGGCGCCGAACTCCGCGTGGCGCAAGGTCGAGCCATGGGACGTCCCTCCACCCTTATCGTCGATGTGACTGCCGAAGGTGAAGAGCTGCGCCAGGTTCGCGTTGCGGGTCAGGCAGTCGTGATCGCCCGCGGTGAGATGCTGGTTGGTTGACTCGCGCCGTTCGCCACTCACTCGAGGCGAGCCTCCAAGCGCGAAATTTGAAGATCACGATGGTTCCATCGATGGGGACCGCTGCTCCAGCGGCAACCTGCCCGCGCATCGCAAGCGATGCTCGCTGGAAGGTGCCCCGCTACTCGAAGGAACCGTCGCCGAAGCTGACTCCCACGGGGACACACCAGACGCTGATCCCGTCGAGATCGTCGAGCGTGACGTCTTCGGGGAGCGTGAGCTCGAAGTTTGCGCCGTCGTAGGGAACGGAGCGTTTCAAATCGCCGCTGAGCGAGCGACCCGCAACGTAGTTGCCGTCTTGTCCGCCATAGAACTGCACGTTGACGCCGGTGGCATCGAAGGTGAAGTTGGAGAACGAAAGGGTACAGTCGTCGACGATCGTCACCGTGCCGCCGACGTCGTGGTAGTGCTCGATGAGCGTGGCTGTTTGACCGACCCTGGGATGACTGCTGTCGCACGAGCGTGCAGCGGGGAGCCTCGCGGGCGGATCGGACGAAAGCACGCCCGATGAGCCTCCCGTCGACGTCGCGCCGGCGGAACCGCCCGTCCCGGATCCACCGCTGCCCGCACCTCCAGTGCCGTCGCTCATCGCAAGATAGGCGGTGATATCGGCGAGTTCGGTGTCCGTCAGGCGATCGGCGGACCAGAAAGGCATGCGTCCGCCGGTGAGGCCCGAATAGGTCGTGCTGTCCTTCCTTCCACTGAGCCGGACCCTCTCGGCGACGTACTCCGGATCGAGGCCGAGGCCCGCGATCGCCGGCGCCCGCTCTGTTCCCGTGCCTTCCGCGCCGTGACACACCACGCAGGTTTCGTGGAACACGTCGTGTCCTCGCTCGGGACCTCCCACGAGGAGCGCTTCCCGTGCCGGTGGCGCGGAGATCTCGTACGTGACGTCCCCGACGGCGTCGCCGTCCATCAGGTAGTCGCGGAGCGCTCGAAACTCAGGTGTGGACTCAGTCCAGGGGATCTCCACGGTCATCCACTCCGTGAGACAGCTGTTGGCCGCGTCGAGGAAACTTCCGACCTGGCCGTTCTTGAAACTCGAGCGGCGCGGCGAACCGGCGATGGCGTGCCCCGGACGACGCAGACCGTCGGCGGCGGGTTCGCTGAGCGCGTGGCAGGTGGCGCAAGCGAAGGTGTTCCCTTCGGCGAGAGGCTCGGAGTAGAGCTGCTGACCCGTGCGCTCCTGCTGTGCTTCGCTTCCCCCGCTGGAACAAGCCCCGAAGAAGGCGCAAGGAGCCAAAGCCAAGAGGCGGAGCGAAGCAGACGAAGACCCCATGATTGGGGGGGTACGCGCCGTGGGCTGAAAGAGTTTCGGAGCGAGGGAGAAAACACCTTCGAGCACGACCGTTTGCCCCTCGAGCGGGGTCTCCGCGCCGGGGCCCTGCACCACGGCGATCGCCGTTTTCGGATCGCCGCAAGTGCCACCGCTGCCTGCGCGGCCGCCGCTTCCCCCCATGCCGCCGGTGCCGTCGAACGACTGCCCCGCGTTGATCGCGTCGAAGCTCGCGGGAGCCGGGGCAGCCCAAGTGAAATCGAGCGCGCTTTCACCCGTGCCCACGAGTTGCAGCGAATAGCCCCTCGGGAGTGCTGCCCGTCTCACCGACCCCGATGTCGGTGCTCGTCATGCCTCCAGTCGCGGTGAACCTGGACTGGGTGCGCGAAGCGGCGCCCGAAGCGGGGCGCCACCTGCCGAGCGCGCGTTCGGGGGGACGTGGCCTCCGAAGAACAGCTAGAGCCATTAAATGGATTGACTATTTATGGTAGCTCGGCCGATCTTGGGTCGAAGGAAGAACCAAGTATGAAAAAAGCGCTGAAGTGGATCAGTTTCCTGCTCGGTGTCCTGGTCGTTGGACTCGCTGGTGTAGTCATGTATTTGAAGTCCGCCGCGGCCGCGAAGTTGGATGCGGTTCATGACGTCCGTGTCGATCCGATTCCAATTCCATTCCCGCTCTCGCCGCGGGAGATCGCAGCGCTGACCAAAGAGACCCCCAAGCCGGTGGCGCCTGCTGTCTCCGGTGTCGCATCCAACGGGGACGACGACGCCGGCGCAGAGCGAGCGAATGTCGAGGATTCGGCGAACGCCGACCCTGTCCAAGCCACACCCGTGGCGCACGAAGAGGAGGCAGCGGGGTCGTCCGTCGGAGCGGTGGGCCAAGAGGGGAAGGTTAAAGAGCTCGAGGCGGGCGACCCGGGACTTTCAGCCGCCTCGGAGTCTGGGGCGCAGGCGGCCGAAGCAGCTGCCTCGACTCCGCAAAGCGACATCGGCGCCATCGCTCTCCAGCGGGCGATCGCTCGCGGCAAGCGCTACCTGGAGAGCCGAGCTGGTTGCGCTGACTGCCACGGCAAGGACATGGGCGGCAAGGTTGTCGTCGACAATCCGGCAATGGGTCAGTGGATCGCTCCGAACATCACCCGCGGCGGAGTGACCAAGGATTACCAGTCGAAGGACTGGGTGCGCGTGATTCGCCACGGCATCAAGCCGAACGGAAAACCAGCGCTCATGCCCGCGCAGGACTTCACCTGGTTCTCGGATCAGGAAATCAGTGACATCGCCGCTTACATCCGCAGTCTTCCGCCGGTCGATCGGGAAATGCCTCCGTCGAGCCTCGGGCCGATTTTCGCTCTCATTCTCGTCAACGGGGACTTCCCCTTGGCTGCGGAAAGGCTCGATCACGAAAGTCCCCGTCCCAAGTATCCCCCGCCACTCACCGCGAGTGTGGAGCTCGGCAAGCATCTCGGGACGACCTGCCAGGGGTGCCACGGACACGATCTTTCGGGAGGTCCCGTCATCGGGGGCGATCCGACCTGGCCTCCGGCGCGTAACCTCACCTTCGATGAGTCAGGGCTCGCTGAGTGGAGCCTCGAGGACTTCGAGAAGGCGTTGCGCGAGGGCGTGCGGCCGAATGGCGAAACCATCAATCCCGTGATGCCGATCGCGCTCACCAAGAACCTGCAGGACACGGAGATCGAGGCCCTCTACCTCTACTTGAAGACCATCGAGAAGAAGCCCTTCGGCAACCACTGACACTTCTGGATTGCTGCAAGCGCAGAATCACCCCTAAGGTCCGTCCGGGTCGCCGAACGACGGTCGCGAGCTCACGCGCGACATGTGCGCTTGCCGAGACCTCAGAAGAAACGCACTCCCGCACTGAGGCCGAGCCGGTCGTCCTCATCGCGTTCGACGAATCGAGTGGTCTCGTAGCCGTTGTGCAAGGTTCGATTGAAGAACCTCTCGTAGTCCATGAGGAGGTAGAAGCGCTGCAGGAGCACCGTGCTTGCGGTCATGGACAGCCCCCAGTCGTAGCCGACGCTGGTTTTCGGTGGCTTGGCCCAGGCCCAGGTGGGTGAGAAGAACGCCCCCACGCCCACCTCGAAATCCAAGGTCCCGGGTCGAAGGAACGGACCCCAAGCAAGGCGGAGCGCTGCTCCGAACGTCGTGGTCGCAGTGGTCACTTCCTCGGCCTCGCTCTGGCGGCGCGTGCCGACGAGGTAGGGGCGCGCTCGCAGATCGAGCCGCGCCGCCAGGCGAGGGGAAAAGACGGTCTTCAGAGCGCCGCCGTACTCGAACTCCAGCCCGTCGTCGGCGACGCCGACGGACCAAAACCGGGGAAAAAATCGTCGAACGGCCGCGTCGGCCGCGGCGCGGCCGGTCAGCTCGACCAGGGCTTGCTGCATCCCTTCGTGTTTGTCACCGATTTGCTCGACGGCGTCTTCGAGGATGTTGCGGACGAGCAGTTCACCCGTGTCCGCTCCGATGCCGTCGATGGCGTTCAAGTACCGATCTGGAACGTCCTTGAAGTCGTAGTTCGCTGCTTCGAGTGCAGAGAAGAACGTTCGGAGCTCCTCGCCCGCGTCGTACTCCGTTTCCGTCCAAGCACGATAGCGGCGCATCGCCTCAACGAGGGCGGTGAAGTTCGAAGAAGTGTTGGCGAGCACGTGACATTCGTACGGTAGGTCGAGATCGGCATCGTGGAGATGGGTCCGGTACAGCGAGCGAAGGCAAACGTACTTCCCCGCGAGGTCGTCGCATTTGGGGTCCTTCTCTTCGTCACACTCATTTCCCGTCCGCCGGCGCGACTCACTCAGTGATTCATCAACCGAGTTGGTCTCCTTGGGGAGCAGTTGAGCGAAGTGTTCTCTCGCGTCGGCCATCCCCACTACGAAGTCGTAGACGCGGAAGTCGCGCTCCAGGAACGCCATGAAGTGCAGCAACTGCTCTCCCGTGATCGGAAGATGGCGTCTCGGGACCACCATGCGCGGCAGGGACTTGCTATCTGCCTGTCGAATGAAGGGCAGGTGCTCCGCCGTGCTCATGAGCTGCGCGTCGGTACTGGTGTTGACGAGCTCGATGCCGAACGAACCAAACGCCTCGAGCATGCTTTCGGAAGAACTCGCCTCACGCTGCCGCTCGGGCGTTCCGACCCAACCACTGCGGGCCGCTTTCGCACGGGGCGGTCGAGGCCTGTCCGTTGGTTCGGGACGGCACGATGAATCGGCGTCGTCTCGACGAAGCGCTTCGACCCGTCTTCGCTCGAGTGCCCACGGCATTCCAGCGCGGGCAGACGGCAGAACCGACCATTCAGGGCAGCTGTCGGATGGGGCCTTCCGTTCTCCGTAGCTCCAGCTTCGAACGTTCGGGTTGACGAACACGTAGGTGTCCGGATCCGTCGCCAAGTCGGCGAGCCAGGGGTTGGGTGCTTCCGAGCCGCTCCACGAGTTCATGCTGGCGGCGAGTCCGATGGGTCGATTGTCGAGGGTGCCGCCATCCACGAACCGAGACGTTCGATCGACGTAGTGCCCCTTTTCGACGTCGTAGATCTGGTAGGAAAGGTCCACCGGGGGGAAAGCAATGGGAAACGCGCCAGAGGCGCGCACGCCATCGAGGACGTTCTGCAAGCTCGACTGCCCACCCGTGCCGAGCTTGCCGTAAAAGGCCCGGTCGGGGACGGACGGCTCTTCGTCCAAAGACGAAGGATCCTTCGCCTCGAGGCTTTTCACCTGCACCTGGCCCTGATGGAGAGTGAGACGCAAAGGAAACCGCTCCGTCAGCCGTGGAGCCTGCACCAGGCCATTGCTCGTGGATCCATCGAGGCTCTGCTCCGCATGAACCGGTGTCGTGCGGTGCTTCATGTGAGTGACGACAAAGCCGAAGTCGAACGTGCAGTTGCGAGTCTGCCGAGCGACGTCGAGGACGCTTTCCCGGGCGGCGTCGATGGCTCTTTCGAGGGGGGCGGGATCGAAGAGGGAGAGCCGATCCTTCGTGCCTTCCACGCGGAGAAGGCCGGGTGCGCCTTTCCTGTCGAAGGCCGCGAGGTGGTTCACCCAAACGTCGAACACCAGGCTCTCTTGCGGGGCGCGAGGAGTCGGTCGGCACCCCTCCACCGCTGCGGCGAGGGCGTTGACCGCACCTGCTGATGCGCCTGTGGTTGTGCGAAATGCGCCACGGGAGCCATCCGCAGAGCGTCTCCGTTTGAGCACCTCGGTGACGAAATAGACGTAGCCCGCTTGCCAGCTTCCCAGGCTGACTCCGCCCTGAGAAACGAGTGAGTAGGTGCCCCGTTCGATCATGATGACCGCCTGCGCTGCCCGACGAACCTCTTGCACGGTGCGCAGGAGCTCGCCTTCGTCTCCACCCCGGGCGACTTCCTCCAGCAAGCTTGCCAGCTGGCGTGCGCTGCCGAGCAAGTTGGCGCGGTTTTCACGGCACGTTGCGTCTCGGCAACTGACCTGGGCGTGGGGGCGCGAGCAAATACCTCCGGGGGCGTCTTGCCAGAGGCACCGCTGGTATCTGATTCCCCTGCGGAGCGTTTCGGCGGCTTCGCCGAAGCAACGCCGCCGACGATCGGCGTCTTCGGGGATCCTGAAGCACTGAGTGAGGTGATCGACGATCCGAACGGGTCGTGTGGGCAAGTGATCCCACGGCGGCTCGACCGCTCGCGGGGGCATCCAGCCCGAGTCGTCCGTTTGAGCCAGAGCCTCGGGACCGACCGCGATCGACAAGGCCAGCCAAGGCAGTGCGACCGTGCGACTCGAACGGAACAACCTTGGTGCAGAAATCCTTCGCCCGCCCGCGCGCCTCATCATCACCTCCCTCATATCGGATGGGCGAACCTGCTAACAGACTATATGGTTCGGCATCAAGGTTTCACGGTGTGCGAATGAAACAATCGCGGTGAACTCGTTGAGGCCGCGGACCGCGGGTGGACGAGATATTACTCACGGTGCGGTCTCGGGCGTGCTGGAGCGAAACGCGGGTCATGGTTTCGCAGGTTCTCGGTGGTGGGGGGGCGATCGCGAGACATCGCGAGCAGACGCGGGCGGGCTGACCGGTCTGGGTTACCCACGAACGCTACTCGACTGCGCACGATCCTGGGTTCTGGGCGGTCATCCAATACAATGAGGAGGAGTACGTTGGCCGTGTCGAAGGACCAGAGGACCACCCCGGATGAAGCGAACGCCGTGAACACGGCTCCGGCGCGTTACTTCGTGGTTCAGCGGGGCGCGTTTCGTATGAGTCCGGGCCTCTATCGGCTCGGTCACGACTTCGGCAACGGCCTTTCGGAGTACCTGTTTTTTCAGCGTGATCGTACTGCGGCTGCGTACCGGAGGGAGAAGGAACAGGTCTTCTCCGCGCATCCGGAGCGCCTGCGTTCGCTCTCCGACCGGCGAGCACAAGGTCTCCAAGCTCGGGCGTTTCTCTGGATGAATGCGCGGTTCGAGAGCGAGCACGGGTTCTGTCCAATCGACTCCGACTCCGCCGCGGTCGATTCACGAGGAGGCCCCGACGAGTCGGACTTTCGTGAATTTTCCCTCGCGATTCAGGAGGACTTCGCGCTCATCCAGCGCGACGCGGAAGGGAAGGACCGCATCGTGCTCGTCTCGGTGTGCTTCCCGAGCGGTTGGCGACCCGAGAAGCTCTTGGGCAAGAGCTTCCTGGAAACGCACTCGCCCGTGCCCGAGTTCGGAGAGCTGTCGCGAAGGAGTCGGCAGCTGGTCACGGCCATGGTCGAGCGGGGACCCTATGTGCGTTTCGTCTGGTCCATCACCGCCGACTCACGGCTCGATCACCATCCCGACCACGCCCCGCGCGACTCGTGGACCCAAGACAGCCCGGGGTATCTGCGAGTCGAACGGCAGGTCACGGTTCCCTTCCCCCAGCACCACGGCAGTCTGTTTTTGATTCGGACGTACCTCTACCCTTTCGCTGAACTCGAGCCGAACGAGCGCGAAGTGCTCAAACGAGCCTTCGTCGGGCTTCCCCACTCGGTTCGCGAGTACAAGGGTCTTCGGGAGGGGTATTCGGAAGTGCTGCAGCGGCTGACGACGGGAGCTGCGCCCGGTCCTCCCGAGAACGAACGCTAAACCCGCTCGTCGCTTCAGCCGCGAAGTGCGCGACGGCGCAGCGACGAGCTGTGCCAGCCTCACGGATGCGGGGCGCGCGGCCTACGTGTACCTCGATTCCGCTGCCGAGGCTGAGCGCATGCTCGGGGTGAGCGCTTCCCCGAGGTTGTCGACTTGGGCGCGCGCGCCGTGCGTCTCGAGGTCGCCTTGCTGTGGACCGACGAGGACAGGCGCGCGCGGATCGAGGAGGGACGGGAGGCCGTCACAGAGGCGCGCGCCGCAGCGGACGACGCGGATCTTCAGGAGATCGATGCGCTGCTCGAGCGATATTCGGGGCGATTCTGAGCAGCGGCCACCGACGAGGTGGTCGCCGCCGCGGGCCTCTGGCATTGCCGAGACCCGTTCGCGCTGGGGTGGCACGAGCGCACCATACCGCCGCCGCCGATTCGTCTCATCCTTCTAGGGGCCGGCGCTTGCCGTGATCGCACTGACACATTCATTCCGTGTCGCGGGCCCTCGAACGTCTCGCTCGACGGGGAGCGAGGCACAACCAATGGAGGCAATGATGCACCCTACAGCTGGTCACGAACCACGACAGGAACAGGCGAGACGGGCCCCTCCACACGTGGTCAACGGCATCGAAGTGGACACCTTGTCGGAGACCGTGGACGCCATCAAGAGCGATCCGGAACTTGCTGCTTGCCGTTTTCACGCCACGAACAAGTGGGTCGCGGGTAATCACAATCGCACCACAGTGGTCGAATTCTACGGCGCGAAGGAGGAAATCCCGCACAAGCAGGCCTTCGAACTCGAAGCAGATGAACCTCCGATTTTGGCGGGAGAGGACAACGGGGCCAATCCGGTCGAACACCTGCTTCATGCGTTGGTCTCTTGCGTAACGACCGCAATGGTGGCTCACGCTGCAGTGCGTGGTATTCCGATCCGCTCGCTGGAGTCGGAGGTGGAAGGCGAGATTGACCTCAGGGGGTATCTCGGTCTCTCCAAAGCGGTGCCCCGCGGCTACACCGATCTACGCGTGAACTTCAAAGTCGACGCGGACCCGAAGGATTACGGACGCCTCAAGGAGCTCGCGGAGTATTCCCCGGTGTTCAACACGATTCGGAACGGGGCCCGGGTGGAAATCCAGGTCGCGGGGAAATAGACCATCACCTGGTAGGGGTCCGCCCGCATCGGGTCGGGGTTGGTTCCACCGTGTGAGTGAGGGAGGCGACGGTCGACAGGGGAGAAAAGCTGCGACATCGTGCGCCCATGACGAAGCGCTCTACTCTCGCCCACGCCACCCTCGCTCTCGCGATTGCGGGTTGCGGAGGGAACGGAAACAACCTGACCGCAGAGGACGCCGGCAGCGGGGCGAAGGCCGCGAACCAGCCCGAAGAGCATGGCTCCGCCGGCGCCGAATCAGGCACGGGTGGTGCGACGAGCGATCCTGTGTGTCCACCGGGTTCTCCGAACCTCAGCCTCGATTTGAGCGGAGCCAGTCTCGAGCCGGTGCCGGGGGTCACGAACCACTTCGAGGGTTTCGGAAACATCGAGGGCCCCGTTTGGCTCGGGGGCGCACTGTACTACTCGAACATCAGCGGCGGTGCGAACCCGCCTCCATCGGTGGTCTGGAAACTCGTGCCGGGAGGTACGCCAACGGTCGTCGTGCCCGACGCCGGTTCGAACGGACTCGCCGTGAACTCCGCGGGCGATCTCGTCCTGGCGATGCACTCGAACGGGACCGTGTCGGCTAGGTCCGTCACCAACCTGTTGGCGACACCGACCCCCCTGATCGAAACCCATGAGGGCGCCCGGTTCAACTCACCGAATGACCTCGTCTTCCACTCGGACGGAACGCTTTACTTCACCGACCCCACCTGGCAAGCGCCGGACCCCGTCCCGCAGGCGGAGTCTCGCGCGTATCGGGTGAGGGACGGCGTCGCTACGGCGATTGGCGTCGTGGATAAGCCCGAGAACCCCAACGGCATCACTCTTTCCGTCGATGAAACGGCGCTCTTCATCGGTGGGGTAAACGGGCTTTACCGTTACACTCTGGCCAGCGACGGTTCCGTCGAAACACCAGGCTCCCTGGTGACGACGGCGGACCTCGGAAGCGGGAGCGGTATCGACGGCCTGGGTCGTGACTGCGCGGGCAACATCTACGTGACCGTGCACTCGGACCGCAAGGTGGTGGTGCTGAGCCCGGCGGGCGAGCAGATCGGAGCGCTCGACGTGCCGAGCGCCGGAGGAGTCACCAACGTCGCCTTCGGTGGAGCCGACCGGCAGACCCTCTACGTCACGAGCCTCGGCGAAACGCCGCAGATCCACTCGGTGCGGCTCAACGTGCCCGGGTACCCTTACTGACGGGAGAGCTTGCCCGACGTGGAGTCCGAAAGTGATGATCAGTTGCGTCGATTTCCTTGTTTCATGCGATCGCT
The DNA here is from genome assembly GCA_050289625.1 of Polyangiaceae bacterium. Taxonomy (GTDB): domain Bacteria; phylum Myxococcota_A; class Polyangia; order Polyangiales; family Polyangiaceae; genus NIC37A-2. Next base: position 12,600 of record JBNKGC010000034.1, read on the forward strand.
GCCTGTGCCTTGCGCTTTGATTGGTGCCCCCGTCAGCGTCAGCGCTCGCTCGCTCGCTCGCCCGACTCCGACATGCTTGGGTAGCACCGTGCTGCCCATCTGCGAGATCCGAGACGACGTCCTGACCGCCATCGATTGCGTTCCCATTGTGGTGACCGCACCCACGGGTACGGGAAAATCGACAGAGATCCCTCGATGGCTTTCGGGGCGCGTGCTGGTCGTCGAACCGCGCCGGGTGGCCTGTCGCGCCGTGGCGCAACGGATCGCCGACAACAACGGGACGCCCTTGGGTGAAGAGGTCGGCTACCGAGTGCGGGACGACGACTGTTCGACCCCGGGGACCCGGCTTTTGGTAGTCACGCCGGGGATCGTTCTTTCGTCGCCGAAACTCCTCGAAGACTTCGACGTGGTCGTGCTCGACGAGTTTCACGAGCGCCGTCTGGATACGGATCTCATCTTGGCCCTCCTGGTGCGGCAGAAGGCGCGATTCATCGTCATGTCCGCAACGTTGGATGGGGAAGGAGTCGCGGAGCACGTCGAGGGCAAACACCTCCGTGTTGCTTCGCGCCTGCACCCCGTCGACATCGACCACGACCAAGACGACGACTCACATCCCACGCTGCGCGGACTCGAGACTCGTGTACGTCGAGCAGTCGAAAGACTCGCTCCGGAAGGCGACATCTTGGTCTTCGTGCCCGGCAAGGCCACGATCGAAAGCGTCGCGAGTGCTCTCGATGGTCTGGCCTTCGACGGCTCGCCGCTCGAAGTCGTGCAGTTGCACGGCCAACTGAGCCTCGAAAAGCAGGCTCAAGCTCTCCGACCGGGAACGAGGCGCCGCGTCGTGGTGACCACCAACGTGGCGGAGACGTCGGTCACCGTGCCTGGCGTGCGCGCGGTGGTGGACTCGGGGCTCGTGCGTCGCACCTCGTACCACGCGGGGCGCAGCTACCTGGGGCTCACGAGTGTTGCGCGCGATAGCGCTGATCAAAGGGCGGGGCGAGCGGGGCGCACCGGGCCCGGCAAGTGTGTTCGCCTTTGGGGGCGTCGCGCCCTCCTCGAAGGCACCACGCCGCCCGAGATCCACCGCGAGTCGCTCGTGCCCTTGGTAATGACTGCAGCCTCGCTCGGAGTCGATCCAGCAGCGTTGCCCTATCTCGACCCGCCGCGGGATTTCGCCATCGAGGACGCCACGCGACGTTTGAGGGAGCTCGGTGCAGTGGACGAGATGGGTAGCCTCACCGCTCGCGGAGAGCGGCTCCAAAAGTTGCCTCTCGACCCAGCGCTCGGGCAGTTGCTCGTCGAGAGTGAGCGCAGCGGTTGCCTCCAGGATGCCATCGACTTGGTGGCGGCGTTGGACCAAGGGCGGCCCTCGGATCTTGTCCGTGCTCTCGACTTCGAGGCGGATCTTCATCCCAGCGAGGCGGACGATTGCGACGCGGTTGCTCTCATCGCGGCGATCCGCCGCGCCCGCCCGGCGGGCCATGCGCGCCCTCTATTCCGCGAAGCCCGGCAGACCTCGGCGCGCTTGCGTACGGCCTTTGACGTCGCTCCGGCCGACCGAGACGCGACCATCGATCGAGAGCCAGTGCTCCGCGCCATGCTCCGAGCGGACCCAGCAGCTGCTCACGTGGCCCGCCGGCGCAAGAATCGGACCGCCTGGTCGAATGGAGGAACCGAAATCGACCTGGCGAGGGAAAGCCTCGCCGAACGCAACCAGCAGCGGCCCAAGCCGGCGGAGGCCCTGATCGTCCTCGCGACACATGCCCTGGCCGCGGGGGCGCGCGGGCGGAAAATCCTCGCGACCGCTGCGAGTCCAATCCCCCTCCGTTGGCTGGTCGACGCCAAGCTCGGTGAGGAGCAGGTGGGGAGCGCTCGTCTCAACGAGGGGCGCCTCGCAGTGGAAGTGGAGCGCACCTGGGCGGGTAAGGTGATCGGGACCGAGGAGCGTGAGCCGGTGGGAACACTCGCGCGCCGCGCCATGGCCCGCCTCTTCGTCGAAGGGCGCTTTCAGCCCCGTGTGCTCGAAGAAGCCAAACGTCGCGTGTCACGACGAGCGCTAGCGGCCCGCCTCGGAAGCCGCAGCGCGTACGCTCATTTCTCCCATGTGAAAGCGCTTCCCGAGCTGGCGCAGTGGTTCGAAGCGCGTTTGGAGGAGCTTGGCATGGAGAGAAGTGAAGACTTGGAACTCCTGAGCCCAGGCGATCTGCTTCCCGACGACGTGCCCGCCGAGCTTGCTCCGCAGCTCGACAGCGACTTTCCCCTCGAGGTCGACGTCGGTGACTGCAAGTACTCTGTCGAGTACGACCTCGAACGGAACCAGGCGCTGCTCAGTATCGTCAAGGGCCAGCGAGCCAAGCCACCGCCGGCAAGCTACTTGCCGCGCTTCGAAGGGTTTCGGGTGCTGGTCGAGGCTGGGGGAGTATTTCACCGAGTTCGGTGACGCGTCTCGCCCGACTCGAGGAGCCGTCGCGAACTGGCGTCCGTTCATCGCTGCACGGGGGGAGGGCAGTCAGGGTAGCTGCCACTGTGGAGCGCCCATCGGCTTAGGGGGAGGCGCCCAACGCGAGAGGGGGTCACGCGCTGGGCGCCTGGCTGACGCACATGCTGGCGGCGACGAGAAACTCGTCGTCGTTTTCGCCGGCGAAACCGGAAGCCAGGGGAGCTTCCAGCTCGTCAGTGTTCGGGAGAAGGGCAGGAGCAGGGCCAGGGCGGCTCTGGGGAACCCGTTTGGCGTGAGTTCCACCGCACCACACTCGGTCATCTGACGCGGGAAACGAAGCCCGCGCTCGCTCCTCTGACGGATCGTCAGTTGAGACACTTCCCACCCTTATTCCAACGAACGCGCTCCTGAAGGACCGCGGTTCCAAGGACCGCGCGGCTCGACGTGACGAGGAGCGCTCGACCCAACTTTTGATGTCAACATGAACGATGACCGCTTTGCGATAGCCCGTCAAGTAACATCGCGCTCACATCTTAAGATTCATTCGCGCTTTTGCCCCCCCCCTCCGTCCCTCCCCCCGAGCGTCTGACGAATCGAGCTCGGCTCGGTCGAACAGGCCTGTGCTCCGCGGAGGGGAGCTGAGCTGAGCTGAGCTGAGCGCCGAAGCGGGGTGCACGCGCGGGAAGGGCGACTTAGGCCCCGCGAAATCCTTTGATTTTTCCAGCGCTTCGCATGGTGAAACCCACGACTGCCCTCTGGAGCGGAGCCCGCACGGAGCGCCACGGTGAGATTGGATCCGTCGGCATTGATGCGAAGGATGGCGTTGGCGGCGGGACGATCGGCGTTCGGATGCGCCCCACCAGAGCGCCGATCAGTTTGCCTTCCGGACGCCTGCAAAAATCGCCCCCACCTCTCGCGAGGGGCGGTTTTCGCCTGCTCGGCTTCGCGCGCTGCACGAATCGCCGCTCTAGTTGCTTGTTTGGTCGCGACAAAAGGTAGACCATTTGTCGCTCTAGCTCCCGCCGCGCGCCACGCCTGGCGGAGACGTCCTACTTCGACGGCGCCGTCGAAGGGTCGTCCGCAACGGAGCGGGGGGACGTCCGTTCGAGCACGGCGCGGAGCTTTCGGGCCAACGCCTGAATCGAGTAGGGCTTTCCGAGGAAGTTGAGGTCCTTCACGAGCACGCCGTGACGGAGAACGACGTCCTCGGTGTATCCCGACGTGAAGAGGACCTTCATCTCCGGATGTAGTCTGCCGAGCCGCTCTGCGAGCGCCCTGCCATTCATGTCGGGCATGACCACGTCCGTCATCAACAGGTCGACGTGGCCGAGGTGTCCCTCGAGAGTTTGAATCGCCTCGTTGGCGTCTCCAGCACTGAGAACCACGTATCCGAGCCGCGTCAACAAGGTCATCGCGACCTCGCGCACGCTAGGTTCATCCTCCACGATCAAAATCGTCTCGTCGCCCCGAGGTAGCTCGGGCGCAGGGGCGTCTGCCTGAAGGTCCTGCAGGGTCGCGGGCGTTGCGGGCGTTGCGGGGAGGTAGATGTCGAACGTGGTGCCGCGCTTCGGCTCCGACGTGACCTCGATCGCGCCGCCGGCCTGCTTGACGATACCGAAGATGGTGGCAAGCCCGAGGCCTGTGCCGCGGCCGCGAGGTTTGGTGGTGAAGAACGGCTCGAAGAGGTGCCTCTTCACGTCGTCGCCCATGCCGTGCCCAGTGTCGGTCACTCGGAGGAGGACGAATTTGCCGGGCTTCAGCGTAGGGAGACGAGCGGTGTCACGTTCGTCGAGAGCGACGTCGGATGTAGCGATGACGAGCCTACCTCCGCTCGGCATGGCGTCCCGCGCGTTGACAGCGAGATTCACGACGACTTGCTCGAACTGACCGGGGTCGAGCTTCACCGCGCCGATTCGGTCTGCCAAGTCGGTTTCGAGGGTGATGTCCTCGCCAATCATCCGAGCGAGCATGCCTCGCAGATTCGCGAGTACTTCGTTCAACCTCAGCAGTCGTGGCTCAGTGATTTGGCGCCGCGAGAAGGCGAGCAGCTGCCCGGTCAACGACGCTGCGCTCTCTGCTGCCTTGACGATCTCCTCGAGGTGCTGATCGGAATTCGACGAGTCCGGTTGTTCGATTCGCGCCAGCTCGGCGTTGCCCATGATGGCCGTCAGGAGGTTGTTGAAATCGTGGGCGACTCCACCCGCGAGACGACCGACAGCCTCCATCTTCATGGCTTGTTGGAGCTGTTCCTGAAGTCGAGACCTTTCCAGTTCTGCCCGTGTGCGTTCGGTCGTGTCCACGAGCACGCCGATCGTTCCCGTATACGCGCCGTGCTCGTCCCACAGCGGGGAGTGATATCCGTCGAAGGTGTGAGTGCCTACGGAGAGGGGGGCGCTGAAGGTCTCGCCCGCCAGAGCCCGCTTCATGTTCTCCAAGATGTCGGGTCGGTCTCGGTAGACTTCGAACACCGAGCGGCCCACGATCTCTCCTGGGGCGAGGCCCATCCCCTCGAGGCCTCTTCCTTCGGAGAGCGTGAAGACCCCGTGGGAGTCGAAGCTGTAGATGATGATGGGAGCACCAGAAATGATCGTTTGAAGCTGCCTGGTGTTGTTTCGGAGCGCCTCCTCCGACAGCTTCCTCTCGGTGACGTCGCGACCGGCGCCACAGACGCGGTCGCCCGTCGGGAAGAAGCGCCATTCGATCCAACGGTACGAGCCGTCCCTGCACCGGACTCGGTTGAGGAGCGTTTGCCCGTCAAGTCCGTCGTGAATCCGCTGGAGCGCGTCGAGGGTGCAGGGTCGGTCGTCCGGGTGCACGCAGTCCGAGAGGAACTTCCCCACCAGGTCAGGAGTCGAATACCCCAGCGCCGTGCGCCACTCCTCGTTCACGCGACGAAAGCGACCGCTCTGATCCGCGATGCACAGGAGCTCGGACGCGTTGGCAAAATATCCGTCGAGCTCCTCCGTCTTGCGCTGGAGGGCGACCTCGGCGTTCTTGCGCTCGGTGATGTCCAGCCCCTCGGGTACGAGGCAGAAAATTCGGCCGGATGCATCCCGCGCAGGTTTGAGACTGAAGGCGACTTGGTGGAGTACGCCGCTTGGGTCTCGGTGGGTCGCCTCGAACCGGACCATTTCGCCGCCGCGAGCGCGCTGGATCGCATCCTTCAACTTCTGCTGCTGGTCGGTGGAATGCTCCCACCACCCGGTTTCCCAGAACGGCCTCCCGATGACGTCGGAGGGATCTTTCCCGATGAGGTCGCAGGCGGTCTGATTCGCGTCGAGGAGGACGCCGTCGAGGTCGAGGATTCCGATGAAATGCGTCGCCTGATCGTACATCGCACGGAACATCGCCGCTGCTTGGTCGTCCTCGAGCCGTGAGGGGCGTTCCGAGCGGAAACCCTCCCGGGGGTGCTCGGTTTCTCGACGGAGGCCGTTCCGGGGGGGCTTGGCTTCTCGACGGAGGCCCATCCGGCGTTCCTTGCGCGTGTGCTCGCCGGGGCTACTCATCCTCGCTCCTCGCTGGCGCGATCATCGCTTGCGGTGATCGTGGTGCCTGCCGTATTCAGCATGCCCCAACGATCGGCAGCGGCCCATCGGCGAGACAAGGAATGGCCGCACGAACGGTCAGAGTGATTTGGGCCTATTCAGCTGAATCGGGCAGCATTGCCTCGGTACTTTATTACCCTACGGCGAGGTGGGCTAGCTTGGCACGGTCGTTGCGTCCGCCGCTTGCACGATGACTGGACATCCGGTGGCGGTCGAAACGGTGCAGGGTGCTGCTCTCACTCCGCGACAATGCCTATGTCTATCGCGTTAGCGTTCGGCTTTTTCGTGAGACTCCAAATCGGGCCACGCGAGGCGGGCAAGCAGGGTGGAAATGTGTGGATGTACTGGTTCGCGATCCGTTTACCGTGTTCGCTTGTTAGTCTGACGACGCTTTGGCTCGTGTTCGAATCTCTCTGCTCGTCCCCTCCCTGTTGGCGACGGCCTCAAGTCGTTTCCCGAGCAGTGCGACGATGGCGGGCTCGAACCGGGTGACGGTTGCTCACCGACGTGCAAGATCGAAATTGGCTTCAAATGCGAGGGCTCCCCGAGCTCTTGCACCGAAACGATCTGCGGCGACGGCGTGATGGAAGGAGCGGAGCTCTGCGACGACGAAAACACACTGCCCTTCGACGGTTGCAGCGTGGACTGCCAAATCGAGCCCGAGTGCACCGCGCTTCGGCGGGCTCGAAGTATTTCGGAATCCGCTGGAGTCGGCTCCGTCCGCTCGTTCGAATGGCATGCCGTCTTGGCCCGGGCGAGCGGGACCAAGACGGCTCGGTTCGTTTTGCTCTCGCTTGCTTCGCAGAGCGCGAGCAATGCAGTCTCGATGCGACGCCGACTCACGCTCAGTAGAGATGGCCGCCGCAAATCTGGGTGCACGTCCCCGTAGTCTGGTCGCAGCGACCATCACAAGTGTATGAATCAGTGCACGCCTCGTTGTACTGCCCGATCAGGATGCAGGTGTCCGTGGCGAATCCACAGCCCGTTCCGTAGTCGCAGACGTCGGTGAAATCGCAGCTGTCGCCGAGCATCTTGGGCGGCTGACAACCGTTCGTGGAGGTACAAAGCAGGCCCGGCTCACACTGGCTGGAGTAGACGCACGGAGCGAACTGTCCACCCAGCTCTCCGCAGTACCCATCGCTTTCGCCGACGCAGAACAAGCCAGCCTGACACTGGTTGTCGGTGACGCAGTGTGAACCTGACGTGCCTTCGGGAACGCACTGGTAGTCTCCGAAGGCGTCGCCCGTGACTGTAAAGCAGATGAGCCCGCCGCCGCATTCGGCTGAGTACTCGCAGGGTTCGCCTTGGGCCTTGCTGCCGCGCATCATGTTTCGACACGCGGGGATTTGGGAGTATCCGGGAAGCTCACGACCCCACTGGACCCAATCCGCGGCTCGGATTCCGGAGCATGTCGACGGGGGGAGCGGGTAGAGCTTTGCCAGCTCCGTGATGCACGCGTCAGCCCAGGTGCCGTTCCAAACGGCGCCGGCACCCGCCACACCGTCGAAGTTCGAGACGCATTCGCTCACAGTCGTCATGCCGTCGGAGCAGGCGGGAACGTTGAAGTTGGAGTCCGCTTGGTCCTCGGCAGTGCAGCACTCGCTGATGTAGTCGCACCAGGGCTGTTCGAGCGCTATCCGCTTCTCGCAGTATTCCTCCATGGTGATTGCTGGGCCGGGGCCATCGCCCACCGAGCTCCCTCCGCCCGACGTGCTGCCGCCTGAACCGCCGGTGCTGCCGCCCGAACCGTTCGCGCTGCCGCCGCTCGCTGCGCTTCCCGCCGAGGCCCCAGATCCGTTCGCTGTGCTGCCGCCGGCGCCGTCATTCGCCGATTCACCATCACCACCGGAGCAAGCAACCGCAGCTACCGTCGACGTCAGCGCGCACAGCGCGAACCACTTCTTCATCGCTCAGCCTTTCTGGGACGAGTCCCATTGGGGACGGGTCTCGACACTGTCACGGTTGTCGTGACTACAAGAATCCGCCGCCGTTGCTTCTAAAGAAGGCTGGGGGGTGAGTCAACGATTCGGATGTAATTAGTGGAGGCCGCGGAGCGTGGTGCGCCCAGTCCCCGGACATGGGTTACTCGGTCCCGTTCTGAACTGGGACGCGGGCGCGCCATGCTTCAGTGCCCTCGAGCGCGTCGTTGGAAGCAGGGCACGTTTCTGCACCTACCGCTCATGTTTTCTGCGATCACCGCAAGCGGCATCGCTATAGACGGGTCCCCAGGTCGCCGTATATGCCTCGGTGAACCGTCGAAGCATCCAGGCAAATCGTGGCCGTGCGATCGTCACGGCAGCTATTGTAGGCGCACTCGGTGCGATCGCCCGGCCCGCCGAAGCGGCGCCTGCTGGCGAAACGCCTCCTGAGACCAGGTCCACATCCTCGTGGCATTTGGACATTGCAGTGGGGACGGTGATTCCGATGGACGTGGGAGGCCGCATCACCATCGGGGGACCCCATCGGATTCAGTTGTCGCTCGGCGCCGGAACCATCCCAGACGGCTACGTCGATCTGATCACCTCGACCGGGGAAACCTTGGATTTCCTCGACGAGAGTCAGGCGAAGCTCATCGAAGAGGGCCTGTACCGCGCGACGACTTTACGGGCGGCTCTCGGGTGGACTCCCTGGGAAGAGTGGGGGTTCTACTTCGACGTGGGCTATGCGTTTCAGGGGTTCGGTGGCAGCACCACCGTGGGGGACGTCATCGTCGCAGCGACGGGAGTCGACCTCCCGGTGGTCGATCTGATTGGGTTCGACGTCGAGCTCGATCTCCACGTCCTGACCGCAGACGTTGGATACAAGTGGTTCGTGACCGACAACTTATTCCTGCAAGGTGCGCTGGGTTGGGAGTCCACACTGGGCGCCAGCTCCCGAATCGCGCAGGATTTCGGGATCCGTGACATCGACATCGTGGACGACTTCGTGAGCGAGGCTGAAGAGGAGCTGAACGAGATCGCCCGCGACGACATTCATCATCCCACCCTGACCCTCCTGCTCGGAGCTCGCGGGTTTTAGGGAGGCGGAGAATCACGCGGCAGCAAAGCCGTTGCGTCGGAACTTGTGCGCAGCCCGCGTCCTGCCTAGTGGTGGGCGCCCTCGTCCTCAACGTCGTGGCGCTGGCCTGGCATCCGTCTGTGCCACCGGACGCAGAAGCCGGGACGGTGGTCTATGGCGGACCCGGCGGCGGGTTCTTCTTCCTGTTCATGGTGGTACTCCCGTGGCTGAGCATGCAGGCAATCAACCTCCCCCTGGCCTGGGCAGGTTCGGTGACAGTCCGGCATTGAAGCCGCACGGCGAGTTCTGGTCAGACTTCTTCGGCCCTACGCATCCACTCGGCGATGCGGGGAAAGTGGTCGTCGGGGGCCTCCGGCGCGGTGAGCATGTCGACGTGTCCGTAGTCGCGGCGATTGCCTGCGGCCCGACCGAGCACGATCGATTGGCGGGGGCCGGTGCCGCACTCGCGGAGGAAGTCTTCCACGTCGCTCGGGTGACCGAGCACGCGGTCGTTCTTCCCGGCCAGGGAAAGCAAGGGAGGCAGGGCCACCCCTTCGAGCGCGGCGCGGTAGTCGAACCCATCGCGAGGGTCGATCCAGGGACCTGGCTCGACCCATACGGCGCCCTCGCTGTGACTCAGGCGCGATTCGTCGTCCGAACCGAAGCGCCAGCGGCGCGCCGGGAGATAGTCGTAGAGCTCGACGAGCGTTCGACTCAGGAAAAACCACCCCAGGTCGACGATGAACCACTTGCGGAGGCCCGAGACGCGAATGGCTCGCTTGCTGCCCAGGAACGTGAGCGAAGCGACGCGCGCGCGAAGCTCGGGCTTTCGCGCGAGTGCAGCCGCCATGAGCACGCCGCCCCAGGAGTGGGCGACCCAATGTTGACGCCTGGGTTGAGCGTTCCACAGAAAGTCCGATACGGCGGGGAGGTCGACGACGATCGACTCCCACTGCCCGTGCGTCGCATGCGGACCGATCTTGGGTCGACTCTCACCACGGCCCCGGAGGTCGAGCACGAACGGGTTGAATCCAGCGTTCGCCAGGAAGGGAGCCAGACCCTTCCCCGACCGACTGTAGAAGACGCGTCCGTTTTCGATGGCTCCGTGCACAAGGAGTGCCGGTGAGCCCTCACCAGCGAATTCGCGCAAATGGACCTCGTCGGGTCCCTGGGGATCGGGCCGGATCCAGTGCGAGAGCACCCCCATGAGCGAAGGATGCCCCGTGCCGGACCTCGGTGCACCGTGAAATGGACGACGCGGATTGCGCGCCTGGCCTGCTCGTCGACTTCGAGTGGCCTCCGACCGCCATCTGGACGGCTACCACCACGGCGCCACGGGATCGTCCAGGCACGCCCCCCCGGAATCCGAAGCGGATGTGCTTCGCTGACGGTCCCGTGTCGGCGATTCTTCACTTAAGCGGTTCACGCGTGGTCGTACCGCCCCACTTCGAGAGGAGCGCGGGCACCACGACCATGTTGAGTGCGGTCGACGTCACGAGCCCCGTCAGGAGGGGGTGGGGACCCGAGTGCTCTTCACCCGGTCGATCGATTCGCGCACCTCGTCGTCGTAGCGCACGACCACGTCGGTCACCGTCTGCTGTCGCTCTGAGGTCGTCGAGGTGATCGCCGATGACCTTGATCGAGATCGCTGCTCGCTGCCCCGAGATCATGTGATCGATGCGATGGGAGATCGGCTGTCCGATGGTGAACGAAAGCCCCGGAATGGCCGCGAGCGCTCGCGGATGTCGATGAAGATCGCGCTCTTGTCACGCGGGTCGCTGCGCGGGCGCACTTCGATCTCCGACGACTCAACCCCCTGGACATGCTCGTCCCGTTCGGCGCGTCCCGTCCGCCGCGACGTCGAGACGACGGCCGGATCATCGAGTAGAGCGCGTTCGGCGAGGTCGGCCAGCGCATCGCTCTGTTCGAGCGAAGTGCCCGGTTGGGTGACGGCTTCGATCGTGAGGCTCCCCTCGTTGAACTCGGGGAGGAACGAGCGGCCCGCTCGGCTGAGGGAAAAGAGCCCCGCGAAAATCACCACGGCTGTTGCCAGAATGACCGACCGAGGGTGCTCGACTCCGCCATCGATCCCGACCAAGGCACCGCCAGTCGGTCCCAGCCGCACGGTGCGCATCTCGAAGGTTTCCCCTTCCGTCTGGACGAAGAGCACGTGTCGGCCCTCGTCACGGATGACGGCGTCCCTGGGGACGCGAACGCCTTGCCACGGCTCTCCGATGGGAACCGCGACGCGGACCATCGCGCCGACCCGCATGCTCGCGTCGGGGCACGGTGGCGTTTTCGAGCGGACGAAACCCTTCGAGGAGGGTGATGTGTGCGGCGAGGGGCATCTCTCGGCCGACGACGGCGGGAGGATGCTCCGCGAAGAGTTCGAGCTTTTCCGACCAAGCGGTGAAGCTTTGGGAGTCCTCTCCGTGATCGTGCCCGTCGCCATGTGGATGGACTTCATCGTGACCCGCATGCCCCTGGCCATGGCCATGTTCGGCGTGGTCATGGCCGGCATGGCTGTGGTCTCCGTGTTCCAGTTCTTCGTGCTCGTGCTCCGCGTCGTGGGATTCGCAGCCTTCGCAGGCACCGAGGGTGAGGCAAACCAGAAGGAGAATGGGACGATAGGATTTCCTCACAAGAACTCTCCGGAAGCCGCGCGCAGGCGCGCTTCGGCGCGCTTGGCGACGCCGAGCAAGTCGAGACGCCTTTCGGCGACGTCGATCTGAGTCTTCTGGGCGTCGAGCAGCTCGATGATGCTGCGCTCCCCCTCGCGGTAGCCGCTCACGGCAGCCTGGAGCAGCACATCAACCTGGTTCGACGTCGTTGCCTCGAACCGGGCAAGCTCTTCTCGAGCGGCTCGATAGATGGCGAAGGTGCCGGCGACATCCACAGTAATCGTTCGTTCGAGTGCGTCGGTGCGAGCCTCCGAGAGCTTTCTCTGCGCGTCGGCTTCCGCGCGGAGGGCTTGCCCCCGGTCGAACAAGGGAACCCCCACGGAGACTCCGAGGACGTAACCCGTGCCTCCACCCAGAGCATCGGTGAACTTGATCCCCCCGGCCACCTCGACGACTGGGACCCAGGTCCACGCCGAGCGGTCTCGAGCCGTCACAGCGTGGCGTTCGGCTTCGCGCGCGTGCTTCATGGCCGGGCGCGTGATGGTGGCTTGCTTTGCCGCATTGGTGAGACGGTCGAGGGCCTTCAGATCGAGCTCGGGGCGGACCTCGAGAGCGCGTGGATCGACACCCAAGAGCGCGGCCAGTCGGGCGCGAGCGCCGGTCACCTGACCCTGGGCCTCGGCGTGACGACTTACGGCAAGATCCTTGGCGATGGTCAGGCGTGCGCTTTCGTACCCCGATGCCGTGCCGGCGAGCTCTCGTTGCCGGAGCACTCGGCTCGCCTCTTCGAGGTTCCGTACGGCTTGCTCGAGGATGGCGACGCGGCGTTTGGCGAAGACGAGATCGTGGTGGGCGAGCACCGCTTCCAGCACCGTCTTGCTTCTCTGCATCGAGGCTTCCGCCAGCAGCCATTCACTTTCGGATGCGGCGAGTGAGCGTTCCGTGAGCGGGCGCGCGACGTCGATCGGGAGCGTCAGCAGGAAGAAGTCCTCGATTTCCGCCAGGGGCTCGGTCTCGATGGTTTCGCGATCCCAGGTGATCGCCGGGTTGGGCAACAGACCCGAGGTGCGGAGCCGCGCCGCGGCGAGACGTTCAGTCGCAGTCGCGACGCGCACTCCAAGGGCCTGACCACGCGCGAGGCGTACGACGTCATCCTCGCCCAGGGGGCCAGTCACGGTCGGGGGCGGGCGAGACTCGACGTCGGTCAGCGGAGCCGGCCCCGGCTCGGCTGGAATGCCCGGGGGTGTCGCGACGGAGTGATCTCCCACGGGTTCCGGCGATTCCTGCGCCGCCGCACCGCAGGGCAGCGCCAGGCAGCTCGCCAGGGCGACCAGTGAGGTAAAAGAACTCCGAGGCTGAGTCGGAGTTTCGCCGGAGTCGGTGGGGCGAGGCGTTTGCATCGGTTCATTCCTCCCAAAGAACGCTTACTGCGGGAGCCACTTGCGTCGATTGCCCTGAGGACCGCTTCGATGACTCGTGCATCGAGGATAGGCATGGGAAACCTTCTCACGACCGAGCAGGCCCTTGCGATGCAGTCGCTCCAACGCAGAACCCACCGTCTTCGGCGAAATGCCGCGTTTCTTTCCGACCGCTGCGCGCGTTTCGAGCACGTCGGCGTTTTCAGTGCTCCAGAGGTGCTCGATCACCTCCAGCTCGAGATCGCCGAGACGAGGGAGCTGGGACGGAGGTTTCAGCATTGAGCCCCATCCTCGGCACCCAAAACTCCGAGCGTCAATCGGAGTCTTGGGTGAAGCGCTTCGAGGTGTCACCTTTCCGGCGTGAGGTCGATCTCATCGATTTTGTTCGGTACCGCGCTTCTGGTGGCGGGCAACGGGCTTCTCGGTACCTCACTCGGGATTCGCCTCGCCAGCGAGCAGTCACTGGGTGCGGCCGGCGTGGTCGTCAGCGCCTTTTCCGTGGGCCTGGGGTTGGGGGCGTGGCGCGCGTCCCGCGTTCTCGAGAGGGTCGGGCACATCCGCGCGTTCGCGGCATTTTCGGCCGTGGTCGCGGCGGCGACACTCGGCATTCTGGTGGTCGACTCGGTGCCCGTCTGGGTGCTCTTTCGTATCGCCCAGGGGTTCGCGATGGCTGGGAACTACCTCGTCGTCGAGAGCTGGCTGAGTCATCGCGCTGGTGTGGGCAATCGGGCCCGGGTGCTCGCGATCTACGTCATCACCTGCCAAGTGGCTTTGGCGGTGGGGCAGCTTCTGGTGACGGTGCAGCCCCCTGACGGCGGCACTCCGGTTCTCCTCGCCGCATTGCTGTACGTGCTCGCCCTGGTGCCGGTGGCGCTCACCCGCACGCCTCAGCCTGCCGTCGTCGAACCGGCGCGTGCTGGGCTCGGAGGAGTTCTCAGGAAAGCGCCGGTAGCCGTAGCCGGATGCTTCGTGGCTGGCGGTACGGCTGGCACTCTCATCAACCTGGGAGCGCCGTTTGCAACGGCCCTTGGGCTTTCCAGTTCCCAGGTCGCAGCGTTCATGGCATCGGGGGTGCTCGGTGGGCTCGTGCTTCAGGTGCCCATCGGGCACCTTGCCGATCGGATGGATCGGCGGCTTGTCATCGAGCTGATAGCGCTGTGCACCGTGGCGGTTTCCGCGCTCTTTCTCGTGCGGACCGAGCATCTCGGCTACGTCGTCGGAACGGCTTTTCTGCTCGGCGCGTTTGCCTTCGTGATGTACCCGGTCTCGGTCGCTCATGCTCACGACCTGGTTGCACCAGACGACATGATCGCTGCCAGCGGCACCATGGTGCTTGCGTACGCAGCCGGAAGCTCGGCGATCCCGCTTCTCGGTTCTCTGGCGCTCGAAGTCTACGGGGCGCAGGCGCTCCCGCCGGTGTTGATGGTGATGAATCTCGGACTCGGTGCATGGGCCGTCCTCCGGATCGCGCGCCGTCGCAGGCTGCCGGTGCATGAGCCCGCGCCGGTGCCCCCGCTCGCCATGCCGATGGTCGCGCCAGGGGCAGAGCTCGAACAAGATCGCCCTTCCGGCGAGCCGGGGTCCGAAGGGCAGTCCGACCCCACCCTCAACGCGAGGCATTCGCGCCCCGCCTCGGCGTGAGCGGCTCTGGTGGGCGATCGGCGCGCATGCGGCTTCGAGGTTTGGTGGCGACGCGACGCCCCGTAAACTACGTACGATGTGCCGCGAATCCGAACCGCTTCTGGTGCCAGCACCACAACGGGGTGTTCCGATCGGACGATGCGGGTCGGACTTGGGCCGAGATCACCGAGATCGAGCCGTCGGTCTTCGTTTCGCCGTAGCGGTCCATCCGAACGATCCGGATACCATCTACGCGGTGCGCTTCCCAGCCGCATGACCGACTCGACTACGGATCGGGAGGGTCTGGCTCGCGTGGTACGCGTGCCGGGCGCCGTGCTCTTGGGTCTGGGTTCAATCCTCGGCACCGGGATCTTCGTGAGCATCGGTATCGCGGCGGGCGTCGCCGGTCCGTCCGTGGTGATCGCCGTCGCCTTGGCGGCGCTGGTCGCCACTTTCAACGGTCTTTCGAGTGCGCAGCTCGCCGCCAACCATCCGGTGAGCGGCGGCACCTACGAGTACGGCTACCGATACCTGAACCCGAGCCTGGGTTTTGTCGCGGGCTGGATGTTTCTCTGGGCGAAATCGGCATCTGCAGCCACCGCGGCGCTTGGCTGTGCGGGATACGTGCTCGGTACGTTCGGGCGAGCCGGTGGGTCGGTGCAGGTCGCGTTGGCTCTCGGAGTGCTTGGGGCGGTGACGGCCGTCGTGATCGGCGGCATGCGTCGCTCCAATCGCGCCAACGCCGTGATCGTCGGCATCACGCTACTTGCACTCGCGACCTTCGTCGTGGCGGCTGCTCCGGCGGCGCTCGAGGGCATCGCGAGAGTGGACCTGATCCCCAGTGGAGCGAATTCGGGTCGCGACTTCTTCGGCGGGACGGCGCTTCTGTTCGTGGCCTACACGGGGTACGGACGTATCGCGACGTTGGGCGAGGAGGTCGAGACCCCGGAAAAGAGCATTCCGCGGGCCATCGTGATTACCCTGGGCGTGACCATGCTCATCTACGTGAGCGTGACCTTCGTCGCGGTCGCCGCAGTGGGGGCGGACCGATTGGCTGAGGCCACTCGAGGCGGGGCGGCTCCCCTCGAGAGGGTCGCAAGCGCACTGAGTATTCCGGGTATCGGGTGGGCCGTAGCGCTCGGCGCGATCACCGCCATGGTGGGCGTCTTACTGAATCTGGTGCTCGGCCTCTCACGCGTTGCGTTGGCGATGGCACGCCGCGGGGACCTGCCCCGGGGGCTTTCTCACGTCGAGGGAGGCGACCCATCCCCTCGACGGGCAGTTCTCGTCGTGAGCGCGGTGATTGGCCTGCTCGCCCTGTTCGGCAGCGTTGAAATCACGTGGTCTTTCAGCGCCTTCACCGTGCTCGTGTACTACGCGCTCACCAACCTGGCCGCCCTGCGGTTGCCCGCGGCAGCGCGTCTGTACCCGCGTTGGGTTTCCTGGGCGGGTCTCGTGTGCTGTCTCGCCCTCGCCGTCTGGGTCGACGCTCGGACGCTACTGGTTGGGACCACTCTGATCGCGCTTGGTTTGAGCTGGCACGTCTCAGTGCGTCGTCGGGCGCACTGAGCCAGCGCGCGGAGCGTCCTCTGCCGTCGCGCGTGTTCCACGCGAAAGCAGAGGTCACCCTGCGAAAGGGTTCTCGTTGGTACCCACCTGGCGTAAGCCGAGACTTAGGAGTCGGCTTGCTTGCGGAGGCGTCGGATGGACCGGAGCCCGTCGCGGTTCACGCGGTACTCGCGGCTACCCACTCGCTCGAACAGATAGCGGTTGCGAGTCAGCGCGTTGTTCACCGCGTACCTCGGGTCCGTGTTCCCCATGACCTCCGCCGCGACAGCTTCTTCGCGAATCTCGGCGGACTTCATGGTGCGCCGACCCATGAGCTCAGCGAGCTCGAGGGCGATGCGGACACCTTCGGTGAACTCCGTCGGAAGTTCCTCGGCGTCACGGCGGCGATCGCGTTTTCCGGTCTCCATATACTTGTCGAACGCTTCGATGGCGGCGCAGAGCGCCCCCTCCTGGCGTTCGTTCTTGGCAAGCGGAGCGAGGCCGGCAAGTCGCGAACGGAGCTGTGTACGCTTGAGTGGGATACGCTTCGAGGTTGGACGTGGAGTGTGTTTATTCATTAGTCCCGGGACTTGCCTTTAACATAGGGCAAGTGGCTGAGAAATCACCCCGCGGCGCGCATCCCGATTTCCGCTGGAATTTAGGGGAGCTGCGGGGTGCGTTTGTACGGGGCCTTCCGAGCGGCCAGCGCATCGGAAGCCGTCGGATCGCGCGAAGGGTCCTTCAGAACCTCGAGCTTGGTGGCCCGGTCAGGGCCCTCTGGACTGCCAATGCAGACGCGGCTCGAGCTCAGCTCGCGCGCCTGCGTCGGAAAAAGGCGAGGCCCGAGAGCGCGAAGAGTAGGGCGCCGGCGCCGCCTCCGGCACCTCCGAGACCGATGGAGCAGCCCGCGGCGCCACCTCCAGCCGAGCCCAGCGCGGCGTCGACGGAGCCGGAGGCTTCGACGTCGAGGTTGGCGATACCCCGCTCGGCTAGCGCGATTGCGCATGCGGGGATTTGCGACCCCGCGAGCACGAATTCACCGTCGCAGAAGATGGCGCCTTCGGCTTCACACGAGGCGTCGCAATCGATGCGAAGTTCGTGCTCGCACGTCTCGAACTCCTTCTCCTGGCAGGTGGTCTGGCACGTCATGTTCGCCTGCGCGGTGCATGATCCACCGCAGCACTCGATGCAGTGCTCCACGCAAGATCCGTCGACCAGCGGACGACAGCGACTATCGCACTCGGAGTCGCAGGTCGCTTCGCACGAGGCCATGCAGGTGTCCGGGTCGGTGGCGTCGGCGCATTCGACGTCGCACGCACCGACGCACTCACCAAAACAGTTGTGGATGCAGACCACGTTCTCTCCTCGATCACAACCTTGAAGACACGACTCGGTGCAGCCTCCTTCGCACACCGGATCGGACTCGAGCACGCACTCTTCGTCGCACACGGTCTTGAGCTGCGTGGCGCACGCTTTCTTGTAGATGCCGACGTCGCTGCAGCTTCCCTGGCACTCCACGTTTCCTCTGAGCTCGCAGCTTCCCACGTCCTCGAGGCGGAGGTTGTTACATTCGGGGATTCCGGCGGCTGCATTCGAAGCCGCAAAGAGCATTGCACCGGCGAGGAGCCAGCTTGAACCAAGTTGCATTCGTCCCATCGTCGTCTCTCCGCTCGTGTGTGCGTCGACCATCGCAAGCGATGCTCGCTGTTGGACTCGATGCCTCCTCTAGGAGACTCGCGGGCTAGGGTAGCAAGCGCCATGCCGTTCGGTAGCACTGCCCGCGGTGATTGGAGCGAATCGAGAGGATAGGCCCCGACAGTCGTCTACCTTTCTGCCCCCCTCGTACTCAGTTCGGGCGGGAAAGTCAGCGAGGTCGTCGGACTCCGTGCGCGATGGCGCTTTCCGCAAGTGAAGGCTGCGATGAACCACTCATCCTGATGTGTGCGTGAGCGATTTCATCCGGGCGCGTCGCAAGAACTCTGACATCGGCGCCATACCCATCGGGGGGGTCGAGGGTCGGTCAGAGGGCAGTCAAACCCAATGGGGCTCCCGATGGCGGCGCCGGGCCCGTTCGGGTTTCAGCGGGCCGCGCGCCGCCGGCGCAGCATTTCCACCACCTGACCCATTTGGCGGTGGGTCGCGAGAAGTTGGGAGCGCATGTGGATGATCACCTCGACGCCGGCCCAGTTCACCTCGAGATCGTGCACCAACGTGTCGATGACCCGGGCGATCTCCGCCTGTTCGGGTGTGTAGTGGGTGGCGCCGCGCGGGAGAAATCCGGCCTCGAGCATTTCCTCGAGCAGCTCCCGATCGTCACGTAGCAGGGTGAGGATCTGTCGAAGAACGATGCGCTCGGCCATGGTCAACTCCCGCTCCCGAACTCGACACCGAGGCCCTCACGTACGGGCTTCGTGTAGAGTTTCTGCGCTTCCTTCAGGGCTTGGGCGAGCTCGTCGCTCGCACGATCCGGCATTCGGACGACGAGCTCTGCGTAGAGATCGCCGCGCTGGTCTTTGCGCCGTACACCCTTTCCCGCGAGGCGGAGTCGCGAGCCGCTCTGCGAGTGGGGCGGTACCTTGAGCTTCACCGGCCCGCTCGGAGTCGGCAGCTCGATGCTCGCGCCGGAGTACGCCTCCTCCAGCGTGAGCGGCAGCTCGAGGTAGAGGTCGAGCCCTTCGCGACGAACGTGCGGATGGGGGCGCACGTGTGTGATGATCACCAGATCGCCGCGCGGACCTCCGTGCAAGCCCGGTCCACCTCGGCCGGAGATGGTCAGGCGCGATCCATCTTCGGCGCCGGGTGGGATGCGTACGGTGAAGGAGTCTTCTCCGACGCGATTGCCCGTGCCATCGCACGTTGGGCACGGGGTGCCCACCTTTCCTTCGCCGCCGCAGGTGGGGCAGGACACCATGAATTGCATCGGCCCCTCGGCGACCTTTCGCCGTCCAGCGCCGTGGCAGCTCGGGCAGGTCTGCTGGCTTCCGGGCTTTTCGCCGTTGCCGTGACAGGTGGCGCAGGGCTGGACCGTGGGAACCTGGAGCTTGATCTCCTTGCCCCGGAGCGACTCCTCGAAATCGAGCTCCACGTCGACTCTGAGATCGTCACCTCGCACGGGGCGGGTTCGGCGCGCCCCCGTGGCGCGACCAAAGCCGCCGGAGTCGCCGAAGAGATCACCCAGGTCGTCGATGTCGAAGTGCATGCCCCGGCCCGGGGCTGCACCGCCAGCCGCCGCACGCTGGTTCCAGTCCCTGTAGGCGCGCGCTTGTTCGGGATCGAAGCCGCCCTGCAGGCTGGCTTCCCCGAACTCGTCGTAGAGCTTCCTCTTGTCCGGATCGCTCAGGACATCATGGGCCGCCGAGATTTCCTTGAAGCGCTGTTCGGCCTCCGCATCGTTCGGGTTGATGTCGGGATGGTGCTTCCGGGCTAGCTTGCGGTACGCCTTGCGGATGTCGTCCTTCGAGGCAGTGCGTTCGACGCCCAGCAGCTTGTAGAGATCCTTCGAGTCCGCCATTGGGTCCCCCAGCGCGCCGATCCGTTTGCCGCGAAACCGCTCGTCGCTTCAGCGCCCGCCTCGGTCGTGATCGTGATGGGATCAAGCTGAGGTGCCGCCCGTTCGGTGTCAACCGGGTCGATGGTTCTTTCGAGTCCCTCGATCTTCGGTAGGTCACGTGAGGTCGGCGTGCCGCCTCAGGGCCGTTTCGCGGAGCATTCCCATCCCGAGGGACCAGCCGATGGTGAAGCGGGCGTTGACGTCGCTCACGGGTGCGAGCTCGACGGCACTGCCGTTCCGGTAGGTGAACGCGTCCACGCCGAAAGGGCCGCTGTACCCGAGTGCGCGGAGCCTTGCTGCGACTTCCTCGGCGGCAGCAAACAGTCGGGCCTTCACGGAGAGCGGCGGGTCGTGCGGCTCGATGCGACGAATCGCCCCGGAGGGTGTGGCCTCCTGGTGGCAGACGTTTCCGAAAAGGAGGGCGTCCGCGTCCACCCAGCCGTGCAGCGCAAACTCCTCGACGAGCTGAACGTTCGGCTCTCGCAGAAACCCGCCGCCGCGAAGGGACGCGTCGAGCCATTTTCGGTCTTCTCGGCTCAAGGCGCGGCCCACCGTACGTTGCCCCTTGCCGGCGAAACCGAAGGCACGCTTGAGACGCCACCGGTCGCCCACCGGTGGCAGTTCGTCGAGAAAGGCCAAGGACGCCTGCGGTGCGACCCACTTTCGACCGGGGAGTGCTGCGCCGCCGCCGAGGGTCAGGACGAACCGGCGATCGTTGGTGTGTCGAAGAATCTCCAACGCCGGAGCCGGGCCGCTCGGTTTCAGCCCAGCCTCAGCCAGGAGCGAACGGGCGTTCGGCGTGGGGCACCAGCAGACGATCTGGGATTCGGCGCCGTGCTCCGCCAAACGTGACGGCGCTTCGGGACGTTGGTCGACGAACGCCTGATACGGCAGGCTGACTTCACCATGGGTGAGACCTTCGAGTCGAGTGCGTTGCGCGTCGATCTGGGCCGCGGTCTTACGCGACGTCTGGTATCCGCCCTGGGCAGCGAGCTCCCGATCGGCGTCGAGATTCAGGAGCCAAACGCGGGTCATCGCTGATTCGGTGACGGTTCTGGACGCCACGCGGCGAGCCGTTCGACGAAGTCCTCGGTCATGCCTGCCTTCAGGCGGGCCTCGCGGTTGATCGTCTTGCCCCGCATCAGGAGGGGGGTGAGGGGCGGGGGGAGCGAGGCGGCCCAAGTTTCGAAGTCGTCTCGGCCGGTCCATCGCTCGAACCAGCGAGTGCCGAAGCGAACGTGCGCCACTTCCTCCCGGCCCACTTGCTCTTGGACAAGGGCGCCCTCTTCGTCTCCCACGGCGCGGAACCACGCCGCGAAGCGCGGGGTGTGTTCGAGGTTGGCCGCCTCGAGACCCATACCGAGCAGGCAAACGAACTCGACGGGAGTTTGACAGGTGGGGACCCGCTCCCAAAACCAGTCACGAACCGGGAAGTCCCCCACGCGAAAGCCGAGCGCTTCGATGCGACGCTCGTAGAGATTCATGTGGCGGATTTCGTCGCGGCAGATGCGAAGTAAACCGCGCCGAAACTCGGGCTCGGCCTCAGCAAACCGGAGCAGGCCCCAGCACATGAGCTCCGCCGCCTGGAGCTCGTGGTGCCAGAACTTGTGCAAGAGCTTCGCACGGGCTCGGGGGGCGCGCAGCGCGCCCAGCTTGATCGACTTGGGCTTTTCGAGGCTGACGCGAAGCTCGGCCGGCCTTCCCGGAAGGTCGAGCGAGCGCGAGGGCGCTTCCGTTTCCCAGTCCTGGGGGACCAAGGGCGGATTTCGCTTCTCGTCGAGCCTCTGAGAGAGCACGTAGTCGTAGGCCCACCTCTCGACGGTATCGGTCGGCGGAGGGGAGAGCTCGACGGTGCCCGCTGGGGGAGGCGGCCGAGAGTCATGAGGGGAAACGTGCGCCAAGGCGCCGGCAAACTTGCACCCGCAGTCGGCGCGCGCAAGCTAGTTGGCCCCCAGGCCGCACGGCAGGAGGGCTGTCAGTCCACGAAGAAGTCGGGAAGGAGCTCGCGACCCGGTGTCACGGAATACTGGTCGAAGTCCGTGACGCCCGCGTCCCGAAGCACTTCGTCGTCAATCAGGAAGTTCCCGGTGAACTCCTTCGAAGGCCTGGTCAAGACGTGGTGCGCGGCGTCGGCGACGATCTCGGGCTTGCGGGAACGCTTGGCGACCGCCTCGCCGCCCAAGAGGTTCCGTACGGCCGCGGTGTCGATGGTCGTGCGCGGCCAGAGGGCGTTCACCGCAACGCCTCGGCGCTCGAGCTCCTTCGACAGACCGAGGACGCAGAGGCTCATCCCGAATTTGGCGATGCTGTACGCAAGGTGCCCCGAGAAGTACTCGGCCTTCATGTTCAGGGGAGGGGACAGCATCAAGATGTGCGGGTTGTCCGCCTTCTCGAGCCAGGGGATGCAGGCTTGCGAGCAGACGAAGGTGCCGCGGGCGTTTACCTGCTGCATCAGGTCGTAGCGCTTCATCGGGGTTTCCGTTGTGCCCGCGAGGAAAATGGCGCTCGCGTTGTTCACGAGAATGTCGATGCCCCCGAATTCTCCGGCGGCCTTCTCCACCGCCAGCTGAACCTGGTCCTCGAACCGGATGTCGCAGACGAGAGGAAGCGCCCGTCCGCCTTCCGCCTCCAGCTCCTCGCAGGCGGAGTGCACCGTGCCGGGCAGCTTGGGGTGAGGCTCGGCGGTTTTACCGACGACCGCGATGTTCGCCCCGTCCCGAGCGGCGCGCCGCGCGATGGACAGGCCGATGCCCCGGGTCGCCCCCGTGATGAAGAGTGTTTTCCCGCGTAGTGTGGTCATGAAATCCTCGGGTCTCGCTTGGCTTTCGTTCGGTGGTGCCGAACGCCCCGCCTTCCCTGGTAGGATAGCCCGCGGAGTGCAGAAATAGCCGGTAGGATGTAGCCGTGTCCCCCACTGTCCCGATCGTCGAAGAAGATCTCGCCGATCTGAGCCTTTTGATCCGTTCGTATCACCCCTTCATCGTCATCGACGAGGTGGAGGAAGCTCGGGTCACGGCTCTCCTCCGCGCGGCCGCGCGAGGGCTCGGTATGCCATTTCTCGTGTGGACGGCGCATGAGGGTCTCCGCAAGGAGGGAACCGAGGGAGCGGCGATCTACAAGACGGACGATCCCGGGCAGTGTTTGGCCCATCTGCTTTCGGCAGACTCGGAGACGGTGGCCTACCTGGCTGGGTTCGAGCGCCACCTCGACGATGCCGACATCGCCTCACGCTTCCGCAAGCTGCATGATGCTCTCCACGGTCATCGCGGCGCGGTGGTCCTCGGTTGCACGACCTCGGACCTTCCGCCGGATCTTGCGAGGCTCGTCACGACCCTACATCTCAGAACTCCCGACCGCGACGCGTACCACCGCTACGTGTCGCAAGTGCTCGCCGACGTGAAGAAGCGGATGGACGTGAAGGTCGAGCTGACGGGGGCAGACGTCGCGGAGATGCTCGAGCATCTGAAGGGTCTTCCGTTCTACGAGGTCCGCAAGATCGTCACTCAGGCCATCGTGAAAGACGGACGGCTCAGTCGTGAGGACATTCTCACCATCGTCGATGCCAAGAAGCAGGCCGTCGCGCGCACGGGGGTGCTCGAGTACATCCCGACGGACGAGGGCTCCACGCGAGTGGCCGGTCTCGGCCGTCTCACTGGATGGCTCGACAAGCGTCGAGCTGCGTTTCGCGATCCCGAAAAGGCACGTCAGGCGGGGCTCACGCCGCCCCGCGGCCTGCTACTCACCGGCGTGCAGGGCTGCGGCAAGAGTCTCTGTGCCCGCGCCATCGCGACGAACTGGCGCCTCCCCCTGGTCCGACTCGATCCGGGCAGCTTGTTTCAGAAGTACTTTGGAGAGAGCGAGAAAAACCTCAGGCGCGCCATCAACACGGCGGAGGCGGTCGCTCCCGTGGTGCTATGGATCGACGAAATCGAAAAGGCGTTTGGGGGGAGCGGGGGAGACCAGGACGGAGGGACCACCCGGCGCGTCTTCGGTACTTTTTTGACGTGGCTTCAGGAGAAGAAGGAGTCCGTGTTCGTTTTGGCGACTGCAAACGACATCTCGTCTCTTCCCCCGGAGCTCCTACGCAAGGGGCGGTTCGACGAGATCTTCTTCGTGGATCTTCCGCGCGAAGAGGTGCGAACGGACATCTTTCGGGTGCACCTCGAGAAGCGAAACAAAGCCCCCGCCACGTTCGATCTGCAAGCGCTCGCCGAAGCGACCGAGGGATTCAACGGCGCTGAGATCGAGCAGGTGGTCGTGGCCGGTCTCTACACATCGCTGTCCTCGGGGGGGGACCTTTCGACCCAGCTCTTGCTCGACGAAATCGCCGAGACCCGCCCGCTGTCGGTGACGATGAGCGAGCGCATTGCCGAGCTTCGGAGTTGGGCTCGCGGGCGCGCCGTTCCAGCTGATTGACGGTTCTTCTTCTTTCTGCCCGTGCCGGTCTTGTTTTCCACGATCATCGCAAGCGATGATCGCCATCGATGGACCCGATGGTGCGTGTCTGCTTCGTCTGTCTCGGCAACATTTGCCGGTCGCCCACGGCGGAAGCCGTGATGAGAAAGCTGGTTTTCGAGCGCGGTTTCACCGAACGGATCGCGGTGGAAAGTGCGGGGACCGCCGCGTATCACGTGGGAGAGCGGCCGGACCCTCGTTCTCGCAAGGCGGGCGCGCGACGAGGGCTCAGTGTCGATGGGTCGGCGAGGCAGTTCGTGCCGACCGACTGGCAGCGCTTCGACTACGTGCTCGCTCTCGACACGAGCAATCATGACGATCTCGAGGCAAGGGCGCCCCAGGGAGTGACTCGGGGGAAACTCTTTCTGCTGCGATCCTTCGATCCGGCTTCACCGGCAGGCGCTGGAGTGCCGGATCCGTACTACGGCGGCCCGGACGGTTTCGACGAGGTCATCGATCTGTGCGAAGCGGCCTGCCGCGGTCTTCTGGATCACATCGTTGCCGAGCGCGAGGTTTCCTGAGAGCGATGGACGAGCGAGTGAGGGGGGCCATCGGACGCGCCTTGGGGGCGGACGTTGCGCGAGTCGCACACGTGTCGGGAGGCGACATCAACGAAGCGCATGCGGTGGAGCTGTCCGACGGTCGCAGCGTGTTCGTGAAGACGAATTCGAGCGCGCATGCCGCGATGTTCCCCGCCGAGGCGAAGGGACTCGCGTGGCTCGCAGAGGCGCGGGCGCTGCGCATCCCGGAGGTTCTCGCCGTCTCGCGAGGCGGAGAGGGGCCCGCGTTCCTGGTGCTCGAACTGCTTCGCCCGGGGCGCAGACAGCCGGACTTCGACCAAGTGCTCGGCCGAGGCCTCGCGGCGCTGCACGGGTGCCCTCCCGGCGGCTTCGGCCTCGACCACGACAACTTCATCGGATCCCTGCCGCAGTCGAATCGAGCGCATGGTACTTGGGCAGACTTCTTTCGCGAAGAGCGGCTCGAGGCGCAGCTTGCGCTTCCCGGAGCCCGTCGCCTCATCGGGTCCGGGATGAGGGTGCGCTTCGAACGGCTGTTCTCGCGTTTGGACGACCTCGTGGGTCCCGCCGAGCCGCCAGCTCGGCTCCACGGCGATCTGTGGGGGGGCAATCTCCATGGGGACGAAGCCGGCGCTCCGGTGCTGATCGATCCGGCTGCCTATGGGGGACACAGAGAGATGGATCTCGCGATGATGAAGCTTTTCGGGGGCTTCTCCGGCGCGGTGTTTGCCGCGTACGACGAGGCATATCCCCTGTCTCCCGGCCACCAGGAACGTGTGCCCCTCTACCAACTGTACCCACTCTTGGTGCACGTGAACCTCTTCGGAGGTGGGTATGTCGGCTCGGTCGATCAGGCGCTGTCGAGGTACATTTGAGGGTGGCGACTCGGGTTTCGTCGCTCGTGTGGTCGATCGTCGCGTGCGCGCTCGGAACATCGCTCGTCGGACGCACAGGACACGCGGCGACGCGAGCCTCCGGGACCCAGGAGCTCGTCGAGGCGCCTCGCGCCGAGCCGCCCCTGGAAACCCAGCCTTCCGAGGACGACTCCTCGTCGGTCTCGGAGGGGCGTCGAGCTCTGGCGATTGCCGCGTCGATCGTGCCCGGAGTCGTCGTGCACGGAACCGGTCACTACGTGCTCGGCCGAAGCCAAACCGGGACGAATCTGCTGCTGGCGCAGGGAGCGGGGCTCGGCGGCGTGCTCCTCGGCGGGGCCCCCATCGTCCTCACCGGCGCCAACCGAACCCTGACAGGCCCGATGGCTGTGTTGGTCATCAGCGGAATGGGGCTCTTCACGACGAGCTGGCTCGCCGACGTCTGGGGAGTGGCGACACCACTTTCGGAGCGTGGAAGGCCCCTGCTCACGCCACCCGTGCTCGAGACGCATCTGGGTTTCGCCTACGTAAACGATCCGCAATTCGCCTTCGGCTCCTTGTTGGTCACGGCGTTCGACTATCGGGTAGGTCGCGTCCGCCTTTCTCCCGAAGCGCGATTTGCTCCGAAAGATCAGAACACCCGCTTTCGTCTGGAGGGTGCCTACCGGTTCGTCGGCCCGGTACCTGGTCCGGTGAGAACTCCCGACAACAGTTTCTTCGACCTCGAGCTCGGCTGGCAGTCCCACACCTTCCACGCCGAGGGCTTCGTGCAGGGAACAGCAGAAGTCAGCTTCGGAGGACGACTCGACCTCGCGCGGGTCGAATCAAATCTGCGCGGAGCTTTCGGAGAACTTTGGACGGGAATTTCAGTCGTAAGTACGGACTTCGAGGCTCCCGGAGTCGATGAGGAGTACAACGCGCAGCTGCTTGGCCGCTTCGCCTTCGGCGCCTACCTGGGGGATCCGAGCGACCCGACGTCCAACCTGCGCGGAGGAGAGGTGCAGGTTTTCTACGATCACCGGCACGACGATTACGCTGCCGGGCTCAAGGTGACTGGTCTCGGTAGCGGTGTCGCGGGGCACTTCGGAATGCTGAGTCGCTACTATTTCGACGAGCACTGGGGTGTACTCGCCGAGGCGGAGGTCGGCTCCGCTCACGTGTTTGGGCTGCGCTTGTTGTTTCGCCAGGGGGTTCATCGATGAAACGGACCGCTTTCTTGGGGGCCACGCTCGTGGCCGCGGTGTTCGTCAGTTGTCTCCGGGTGTCTCGTGAGCGAGCCGAGCGTGATCAGGAGGTGGGGTACGCCTCCGGTGCGGGCCTCGACGTCTCGGTGGAGGAGGGACGCGCCGTCGTGCGACAGCTCGAGCCGGGCCTGGTGCGCCTGTGGGCGAGTGCTCCGACGTTCGAGGTGAGCCTTGAACGCAGCTCCGGCCCGGAGCGGTGGGAGCTGGTCGTCGAAAATGTGATGCAGGACGTCGAGCTCACGGCGGTCGACGCCCAGGGGCAGTCCGTGGCGGTCGATCTGGTCGACGAACCTCTCCCCACGCGGAAGACGTGGCGAGTGCACCTCCCGGAGGGTGAGGTACGCCTCAGCCTGGGCTCACCGGACCGGGATGCGCAGCGTCCGTTTCGCATCGGTTTGCTCAGCGACGTCCAGCGCGCGGTGACTCGCATGCAGGATATCGTCGAGCTAATCAACCAGCAGCGGGACGTCGATTGGGTGCTCGGAGCAGGCGACCTCACTTCCCAGGGGAGTGCAGCCGAGCTCGAGCGTTTTCAGCGAGAGCTGCGCACTCTGAACGTTCCCTACTACGCGACCCTCGGCAATCACGAGCTCGGGGAAAACCCGCCCGCGTATCACGACTATTTTGGACGGGGCAACGCGTCGTTCATCTACCAGGGGGTGCGGTTCACGCTCCTCGATTCAGCGAGCGCCACCATCGATCCCATCGTGTACGACTGGCTCGACGGTTGGCTCGCGCAGGGGCGGGACGGTGTGCACGTGGTCGCCATGCACATTCCACCCCGTGATCCTTCCGGGACGCGGGGGGGCACCTTCGCGAGCCGTCCCGAGTCGGCGAAGCTGCTCACCAGGCTGGCGCGCGGAGGGGTCGACCTCACGCTCTACGGACACATCCACTCGTACTACGCGTTCGAAAACGGCGGCATTCCGGCCTTCATCTCGGGCGGTGGCGGCGCGATTCCAGAGCGCTGGGACGGCTATGGGCGCCACTTCATGCTCATCGATCTGAGTGCAGCGGATGGCGTCGTGGACACGCGTGTGGTTCGCGTCGATTGACGTGTGTGCCTTGGCAGCACGGTCTGCGCGTTTCTGCGACCGGAATTTTGGACTGATCGCCTACGGTCGGCCCCTGGCGTTACACTGAATGCGCTTGGTCCTTCACTCGATCGATGCGTCGCATCCGCGCGGCGGATTGCCGACGGCGCGCGTGTCCTGAGCCACGCGCTTTGTGTCTCGCGCCCCACAGACTTCTGACGCCGCGCTGTCGATTGCCCGGAAAATCAGCTCATGAGGCTTCGCGAAGAAGTTGGCCCACGAGTTGCTGTGTGTTGAACCGAACGGGACGGAGAGCCCGGAAGGAGAGACGATGCAACACAGCCCCATCCCCCGAGTGAGTCGCCTTGCCATCAAGATGGCCACGATTTCGTTTGCCGCATTCGGACTCTTGGCCTGCGTCGGAGAGGCGAAAATCGAGAGCGAAGAAGTGGCCGTCGAACCGCACGCTGTGACGCCCGTTTTGCCCAAGGCAGCGACGGCGCCGGCGAAGGCCGTCGCCCCGGCTCCCGACGTGAAAGCCTCGGCGAAGCAGGAAGCGCCTGACCCCGCAAAAAAGGCGGAAGAAGCGCCCCGAAAGCAAAAGGATGCCAAGGCAGGTGAGCTTTCCGTCAAGCGCTTCACTGTCACCCAAAAGGTGGAGGATCGCGAACCCCTCGCCCTGAACGATCCACCTCGCGTCGGCGAACCGGTCATGGCGTTCGTCGAACTCGCGAACTCGTCGGTGGATGAAACCGAGGTGGTCGTGACCTTCGAGCACCCCGACGGCGACAAGGTCGGCTTCGTCGAACTCGGTGTGCCGGGGGAGAGCCGCCGCTACCGCACCTGGGGACAGACCCGAAACATCAAGAAACCCGGCACCTGGACCGCGGTGGTCAGCACGAAGGACGGAGTGGAGCTGGCCCGGCAGGAGTTTCCGGTCAGCGCGAGCTAGATTCCTCATCGCGAACAAGCGTGCACCGGGTATATCTGTTCTTCCATCGCACGGGCACCGACGGTTAGCAGCTTCACGTCGCAGGACCCGCGGAAGAGTACGCTGGGGGGGAACCGGAGAAGCTGCGCTTCGCCAGCCCCCTCGACCTCCACCTCGATTCCACGGGCCACGTGGACGGGGTCGATGGAGCCTCCGAACCGTGGGCTCCGTGGACCTGGGCGGCACGGCTACGGGTGCGTTCGTGTCGGGCGCGGCAGCCATCACTCTGGAAGTCCGCCTCGACCAAGTCGAGGTGCTCTACTGGATCAACCAATGGGGCGGGGACGGGCGGTCAGGATTCGGTCCCGGGACCCGCATCGTCGCGGGGGAGCCAGGAACCGCGGCCGAGCTCCAGCTCGGCAAGTGCAATGACGAGAAGCTCTGCCAGGGTTCGTGGAATTCCAACACCGGCCGCTACGAGGCCGCCGACCACTCGAATCGGTACCTCGTGAACGACGGGTCCATCAAGTCGGATTGGGCGCAGACCGTGCAGACTCTTCGAAGCAAGGGCTTCTGCAAACGGTGCCCGATCGCGGAGTTGCCTTTCAGCTGGCGCGCTACAACGTATCCATCGACCTGTTCTGGACGTCGATCCAGCTGCTCGACCTGGAATCACTCGAGACACGACAGCTGATCGAGGTCCCGGGGGTGAAAGCGATGCGGTTTGAAGTGGATCCACGAGAGGTACCCGGCGGGCAGAATTTCCGAGCTCCGAGGCCCATCGAAGAGGCTGGCTGGGCGGAAATCTGGGCCCCGAGGCCCATCGGAGGAGCTGGCTGGGCGGAAATCTAGGCCTCGAGGTGCATCGAGGGGGCTGGTTGGGCAGAAATTTGGGTCCCGAGGCGCATCGAAAGGGCCGGTCGGGCGGAAATCGGGACTTAGAAAGTGTCCGAAGGAGCTAGCCGGGTGGAAGTTCCGAGCCCTGAGGTGCAGTCGAAGGGGCTGCTGGGGCGGAAATCTAGGCATCGAGGCGCAGCGAAGGGGCTGGTGGGGCGGAAATCTAGGCCTCGAGCCGCATGGGGAAGGCTCGTTGGGTGGATTTTCCGTACATCGAGGCGCATGCGGAGGCTGCCGAGCGGAGTACGCCGAATGCTCTGGTGAGGTGCCCTTGGTGTGAGGCGCTGGCTGGAACCGCGCTGGGGTACATAAGATCACCGCAGAGGACGCAGAGGATGAGATTGGCCGACCTCACGGAGAAGACGGCCGGCATCCGGAGGCTCGTTAACGAAGTTCCCGAATCAACCTCCGCGTGCTCTGCGATCTCAGCGGTGGCTCACTCCCGGATCAACCAGTTGGCAAACTGATATCGATCAGTGGCCTAAGGTCAAGATTCGGCCGGAGGCGTTTCTTCGCCGGTTTCCGGATTCACGTCGGTCGCCGTCGAGCGACGCGAGTAGGCGCGAGCCACCCGCTCGTCTTGATCGACGATGGGGCGCAGGTAATGCGCGCGCCGCTCACCATCCTCCGCAGGCGCGAGCGAAGCAAAGCGCGCCCGAGGCAAGCTCATGGCAGATCGTTGCGACCCGCCGCTGGTTCCCGCTTACGGCAAAGTAGTTCAGATGCCCGTTGAGCCCGAGGCCGGAGGCCGAGGCGCGGAAAACCGTCGGCGAGCAAGCCCCCTTGCGAGCCGCCGGATTTTCCGGCGGACTG
>JBNKGC010000035.1:0-42308 GCA_050289625.1 Polyangiaceae bacterium
CATGTTTCTGGTCCGGAACCCACACCGCTGTGAGATCTCCAGCGCGATGGGCGCGAGCGAGTTTCAGAGCATCGCGGCGATCCGTTTTGACGCGATCGCTTGCAGCCTTGGGGATCAGCGAAGGAGCGACCACGATGCACTCGATGCCGAGACGAGTGAGCTCCCAGTACAGAGCGAATCCTGTAGGCCCCGCTTCGTAGCAAACGCGGAGCTGCTCCTTCTTGCCCAGCTTGCCCAGAACGCGGCGAATAGCGCCGACCTCGTGAGCGACCGTCCCCAGCGAGCGCACCTCGCCTCCCGTTTCCGCAACGGCAATCGCTACCGTGGCAGCATGTACGTCTAGTCCTACAAATTTGATATTCTTCGTCATCGACCGGCTCTCCTTTCGTTTGGCTCTGCGCTTGGGCTTTGCAGCTCAAGAGTAACCCACGACTTCGAATGCGTGAGCCGGTCGTGTTATTCTGACTGGGGGGACGTCAGTCGTCGCCCCCCACCAAAACTATCACTTGATACGTCTTACATTTGACCGGGAGAGACGCTTCGTGGCCTGGGTTCAGTCGTCGGTGATCAGGATGGTCATCGCGGCGCCCACATCGAACACCGCGCGCTCTCCTTGGCGTTCCTGCTCGCCGACTGCTCTCAACCGCAAGACGTAAAGTCCGGGATCGAGAACTACGCCCGCCTCCTCGCTCGGGTCGTTCGGGCCGAACGACGTGAGCCCGTCCCAGTGATACGTTCGGTCGAAGGAGCCGGCCGGCAGAGTCGTGGAGACGGTTTCTTCGGGATCGCAGGTCCCGATGTCACATTGGCAGAACGTTGCCCCTCCGCCGTCGGTGGCTTGAAGTTCCTCGAAGACAATGAGCCCGGAATCGTCGGGCTCGGCACAGCCGCCGACGTCGAGAGGCTCTGGAAACACGCCGTCGACAGGCTCGTCGGTGACGACTTGATAGGTGATGTCGATCCCGGCAAAGGCCTCGGACTGGGTGAAGGAACAGCGTTGTTCGGGGATGACGATTTGCGTGCACACCGTCGCGCCGTCGGAGCAGGTAAGAGTCGAACCGTTGCCGCCGATGCCGCACGGTTCTGCTACGGCTTCCATCCCACTAGATGGGGGCTCGCTGCCGTCGTCCGGCTGCACTGTGCAAGCGGTGAGGGTTCCGAGAAGGCCGACGACGGCGCGAGCACGGAGCCATTTTAAGACGGACTGGGTTCGAGGCGGTAGCTTCATGGCGGGCGAGCACTGCAAAGGCCGGGCCAACCGTAGGTGCACCGTGAGTTTGAGGTCCTTCCCGTTTGCTCCAGTTCCTCTTGTCAGGATGTCCGTTGCTCGGTCCGACTAGCTCGCTTGATTTGCCTCGATGGCACGGCGACCAAAGAATCAAAGGTCTCCGATCGCCGGGTGCGGGGTGGGCGCCCGCGGAGAGAGCGGTGGAGCCAGGCGTAATGCCGCCCAGCGTGACTCGTCGTCATCGACGCACAGGAGCGACGCGCCGACGATTCGACGGAGCGCAGCGCGCGCCCCACTCGGCAATTTCCAACAAGTGGTCTGCCCCCCCCTCCGTTTCGTAGACCAGGTCCCCGAGTTCTCAGAAGGGGTATGAGGGCCCAGCGGCGAAAACCCTGGCGCTGCCTCTGCAGCGGAGCTCGCGGCCATCAAGAATCGACCGCGCCGCATGTGGTGATGGAGTTCAACGCAGGCTTGAGCCGACCCGCACCGTGACCCGCTGAGTTGGGCTCGACGAGCGGCCCGAACCCACCGTCATGCCTCTGGAACTCGCTGCAGCCCCGACGACGGTCGACCCGCCACCCGGGGACCAGCCAGTTGCATGCAATTGCCACCCAACAAGCCATTTCTGCTGACCGCGTCGGTCTAGGCGACCGTTTCGCTTGAGGCTCGTCCCTCGGCCGCCGCTCATCACTCCCTTTGGTCGTGGCGGCCGGTCGTTGTAACCCTTCAACCGTCAGAAGCGAAACCGGATTGATGACCTGGTGGGCGGGCTAGCGAAGAGCGGACGTCTCGAGTCTTTAGAATCCGAACTTCGCCGCTTCACTCCCGCGCGACTCAAGGGACCGGAGTTGGAATCCTGGCATCATATGTGGGGTGTATCAGGGTGTATCCGCCTTTCGGGGGGGACCGCCAGGAGGCCTTCGAGCGGCGCCCGCCTACGGATTCTGGTCAACGAAGCGAATGTCGTCGATCCAAAACTCGATAGATGCGCCTCCTTGAGCCAGGGAAAAGTGGAGCACCTTCGTGAAGTCGATGGGATCCGCGGAAGATGACCGGGCAAAGTCGCCGAGCGGAATGGTGTACTCGTTCCACGAAGTCGTCAGATCTACCCCAGCCTTAGCGTGATCATAAGAGCAGGTCGCATCAGGACACTGTCCCCCCCCACTCACTGCGGTGGAGTTTACGTCCCCGATAACAAGCGTCAGCCGGGTCGTGTCGCTAGTGTTTTCCTTCTTGGCCCAAAACCGAACGGCGTCATAGCCGCGCGCCAGGAGGTCATAGGGCTTCGCAGTCCCTCCGCCACCGCCGTCATCAAAGGCCGTAACGAGTCCCACGCCCCAACTCGTAAAGCCCGTGGCGGTGACGTGAAGGGCTTCGTCTCCCTTTCCGATAGTCTCCGTGAACCAAGCCTGACCGGGACCAGGGGCCATGTTGCTGTTCTCGACCGTTCCGTCGTTGTAGGCGTACCAGATGCCGGACCTCCCGTCGGCGATGCGAATCGTCGAGTTCCCGTCGTTGAAGTCATCAAAGATGCTCTCCACCTCGGTGGGCGGGTCCCCTCCGGAACCTCCACTCGTGCCCCCATCCGAAGCACTTCCACCGGAACCCTTCACGCTGCCCCCCATTCCCATGGCGCTCCCGCCATCGGCGCTGCTGGTCCCACCGGAGTTCTCGATGGTTCCGCCAGAACCTGGATCCAATACGGCCCCCCCTGACCCCACCGGACCTCCGCCGCCACCGCCGACCATATCTCCGCCGCTGGCTCCTTGGCCCCCGGTGGAACCATTCGTTCCCCCTGAAAGGTCGCCGCCTCCCCCGGAAGCATCCGAGAGCAGCTCCGAGTCGTAGACGGTACAACTCATCACGAGCGCGCCCAGAGAGAAAGTCATCAACTTAGAGCGCATGATCTGGCGAGCTCCAAGTGATTGCGGGGAGGGAATATCCTTCAGGAATGTTCATCAAGAATCTACTTCTGGTTCGACCGAGCCCTTGGTCATCTTGTAAGTGGGTGCGTCACCCGCTTCGTTCTAGACTAGAAAACGGCGACACCTCAAACCGATCAGAGTTAGCACACGTTTCAGCTGCTTGCAGTCATCGGGTGGCACTGTTTTCCGAAACCCACATGCGGCTACAAAGCGGCACTCCGTGGGCTTGTGTCAGTGAATATGACCAGAAGTTCCAACGTGCCAATGGCCCCCGCTCCCCACTTCAAATAGAAAAAGGGCGCCTCCGAAGAGGCGCCCTTTTTCGTTGTCAGTTCGGATTCAGGTTACGGCCAGTAAATCGGGCCAGCGAGACCCGCGCTTGCGACAAGCAGCCCCACCGCCGCCACCGCTGAACACCATAGAGCTCGCCTGAGAGCGCACCTTCGCTTCCCGCGCCGTCCAGTCGACGCGGCGAGTTCGCCAGAGCGGAGGCAACCCGAGCACGGTCTCGTCACCCGGCAGTTGACGACCCGAACCTCGACCCCATCTGTCCCGACGGCACGGAGGGAAAGTCCAACGGGGGGCGGCCCCCTAGGCTCGAGCTCGTGAGCTCTCATGACCCGATGGATGTCGCGCCGCGCTCGGCAGACTTCGAGCCACTTCATGCGTCGCCCGCAATCGGGACAGGTGGTGACGTCCACCAGGAACACATGGCGCAGGAGAAACGCCCACGGGTGCCTCAGCGGGTTCGGCTCGTCCTCGCCGAACACCCCCGAGCTGGTTGGCGTCGCCGA
This sequence comes from Polyangiaceae bacterium, assembly GCA_050289625.1. Classification (GTDB taxonomy): domain Bacteria; phylum Myxococcota_A; class Polyangia; order Polyangiales; family Polyangiaceae; genus NIC37A-2. The sequence continues at coordinate 3,948 of JBNKGC010000035.1, forward strand.
GCTGGGCCGGGGACGCCGCTTGCCGAAAAGTTCCAGCGCGGGGTGAGAGACTCATCCCCTGGGATTGAAGGGGCGGCTTCGGGAGACTGCCGATTCGAGGAACGCCCATGCCGAACGAATTTTCCCGAGCCCTTCGCCACCGTCGAACCTGGCGAGCTGTTCATGCATCTTGCGTAGCTCTCGTTGGGCTTATGGGGTGCAGCGGCCAACCGGAGAAAGGCGGCGGTGCGGGGACGACTTCGGGCGGAGCTTTTGGAGCGGGGGGATCCGCAGCGGGAGGAGCTGCGACTGGCTCGGTGTCGGGGGCGGGCGGGGTTGTTGGTGGCGGTGGGCTTTCCGCGACGGGTGGTGCTCCGGCGGGCGGAGCACCTGGGGCGGGAGGGGGTGGCGTCGGGACCGGGGGGGAGCCCTGGGACGGTCCGTGGCCGCCGGCGGAGACCTATTCCAACCCGATCTTGTGGCAGGACATTGCCGATCCCGAGGTGATCCGAGTCGGGGACGTCTTTTATTACACGGGCTCCAACATGCACTTGTCTCCCGGCGCGCCCATCTTGCGTTCCTACGATTTGGTAAGCTGGGAGTTTGCGGGCCACGCGATCCCCTCGCTCGACTTTGGGGCGGACTATCGACTGGAAAATGGGCGGCGCGCCTACATTGGTGGCGATTGGGCCTCGACGCTCCAGTTTCGAGAGAGCGAGCAGAAGTTCTACTTTCTGGCGTGTATCCGGACGGGGCAGACCTACGTGTGGAAGGCCGACCGAGTGGAAGGGCCTTGGGAACGCGGGCCGTCCGTCGGCAACTGCTACTACGACGCGGGCATGCTGATCGACGACGACGACACGATCTATGTCGCGTACGGTCACGGCAACATCAGTGTCGCCGAGCTCAACGACGATGCGTCGGGGCAAGTGCGCGCCCAGCAAGTCTTTGTAACGCCGGGCAACATCGGGACCCTCGAGGGGTCGCGCATGTATCACGTCGGCGACTACTATTACATCTGGGCGACGCGCCCGGCGAACGGCCAATACGTCCTGCGGTCGACTGATCCGATGGGGCCCTACGAGGTCAAAGAGTTCTTGCTCAATCTGCAAGGGCCGGTGCAGGGCGCCGGAGTGCCGCATCAAGGGGGGCTCGTCGAAACTCAGAACGGCGACTGGTACTACATGGCTTTCGTCGACGCCTTTCCGGGCGCGCGCATGCCGGTCTTGGCCCCGATCACTTGGGAGGACGGCTGGCCCGTGCTGGTGGACGATGCGGGTCGGTGGGGCGCCGAGTATCCTTACCCCGACGTCCCGCGCCCTCCACGCCTCATGGCGCCGCACACGGGGCTCGAACCCTTCGACGAGGAGACGCTCCCCCACGCCTTCGAGTGGAACCACGAACCGGACCACGACAAATGGTCCTCGGGCGATGGCCTGACGTTGCAGACGGCGTCGGTGACGGACGATCTCTACCAGGCGCGCAACACCCTCACGCGGCGCATCATCGGGCCCGCATCGACGGCGACGATCGCGATGGATGTTGCGGGCATGCAGGACGGTGACGTGGCCGGGTTTGCCCTGTTTCGGCACACCGCCGGCTACGTCGGAGTCAAGATGTCCGGCGGCTCGAAGTCCCTCGTCATGGTCAACGGGCTCGCCCTCGAAAAGGGCTCCTGGACGACGTCGAGCAAGGGGACCGAAGTGGCTTCTCGACCGCTCGCGAGCGACAAGATCTGGCTCCGGGTATCTGCCGACATCACGCCCGGCCCGAATCGCCAAGCGAGCTTTGCCTACAGCCTGGACGGCGTCACGTTCGAATCGTTTGGTGAAAGCCACACGATGGACAACGACTGGCAGTTTTTCATCGGATACCGCTTCGCGATTTTCAACTACGCGACCACCTCGCTCGGCGGCTCGGTGCACGTCGACTCGTTCGAAATCGAACTCGACGATTGAAAGCTGGGTGACCGGATCGGTTCGCGGTCACGTACACTGGTACGCGGGCACTCCGAACACGGCCGCTAACGAAAGGCCGCCGCTTCCAGTGGAGCACATGCAGCGCTCGCTCGTCGGAGGCCACGCAGGAGAAAGGTCTCGAACGCGTCCCGCGTGCAGGGCCCGGTGCCCCGCAGAGAGCGGAGCCCACCGTCCCGCAAGCCCTGGTGCGTTTCTCCAGATTCTCTCCAGAGCCCCACCAATGACCTCTGCTCCGACGGACCCGGCCGCCGGGCCGACACCAAACTCCTTTGCTGAAATGTCGGCAAAGGTGGGCGTGTGTCGGTACACTCGCGAGCAAATGGTTTCTGCTTCCCTCCGCTTCGCACCCGGTTCCCTCGGCGCTCGCGTTGCTCGGTTCGAGCGACGAACAGGTTGGCTCGCGATCGTCGCAGCTGTTCTGCTCTTCGCGACCGGATGCGGACACCCCGCCGAGCGAGCGATCCAGGGGCGCTGGCTCGGTGAGTCGGTGGAAAACTTTGACGACGACGAGATGGCCGCGGCGTCGGGTTGGGCCAAGGGAACGAGCTTCGAGTTCTCTGGATCGACCCTGACGGTCGCCATCCCCGCTGAGGAACCTCGCACGGGGACCTATCGGATTGCGGCGACCGACGAACGCAACGTTCGTCTCGCCGTCTTGAGCTCCGATGGCGAGCAGGAGGAGCTCGAGTTGATCCTCGACGACGAACGGAACCTCCGCTGGATTCTCGGCGAGGGGCGCGCCCTCGTGATGCACCGTCAGTGAACGGAAAAGCTCGCTGATCCTGCCGGGCAATGCATGCCCAGCGGAATCTCGACTGCCAGGGTCGGGCCGGGTCCGCCATTACGCCACCCGGTGAGTGTCCGTACTTCGCCCAAGTCACCGCCGCGGGTCTTCCGGGGGGGAGGCGAAGAGCGTGGCCGGCGCCGACGAAACGTTACTCCGGGCCGTGGAAGGCCATCAGACCATGATGGTGGTCCTGGCGCCCGAAGCGCCCCGAGAGGAATGACGAAGAAGCCCCAGTACCGCAGGCACTGGGGCTTTCTTGGGCGCGTCGCCTCGGCGACTGCGGCTCTCAGAACAGGTCTTTGAGCTGAGCTGGCTCCTGCTTCTTCTGCTCGAGAACCGCATTGACCGCGCGCAGGACGCGGGTCTTGGCGGCACCGGACACCGGCTTGCCGGCGGCGATTCGATCGAGCAGGACCCCGGTCACGGGGCGACCCGAACGCGGCTTTGCAGGCGCAGCCTTCTCCTCGTCGCCAGCTGCGCTGCTGGACTCCTCACTCTTGTTTCGTCGGGCGAGGCGGATAGCGCGGTCCTCGGGGCGCAGCTTCTCCAGCTTGGCCGAAGTGACGAGGAGGCGGCGCTGGTCGATCTTCTTCGCCGCGAGGAACTCGGAAAACTTGTTTGCCATGGGTTTCTCCTGGGCCGAGCAACTGGGGAGAACGCGCGCCGTGGGAGCGTTCGCGGCTCGGAATGAACATTCGAGAGATGGATGGTCTCGTCCGGAACTCAGCGGTGTCGCCCGGCTCCGGAGGGGGCGGGACCCTAGCAGCAGCCGGGTCCGCATCCCAGAGCCGGCGCATGACGTTTTTACGAAGTTCGTGCCTGCACCCACGCCGCGCGCGCGGAACACCCGCTCAGGGTTCGACTTTTTTCCGGCGCTCTCGGGTATCGTGGGGTCATGGTGGAGACGACCGACGTCGGTCAGCTGAAATCTGCGGCTCGAGCGGTCCTCGAACGAGCACCTCGGCCGCGCGTCGGTGTGGTGCTTGGATCGGGCCTCGGGGGCTTTACCGAGGGGATCGAGGACCCGGTGCAAGTCGGCTACCGAGACATCCCCGGCATGCCCGTTCCCGGAGTGGCGGGGCATGCCGGGCGCCTAGTGCTCGGCGGTGTGGGCGGAGTCCCCGTCGCTTGCCTCTCCGGTCGAGTGCACGCCTACGAGGGGCATGCGCCTGGCGACGTCGTCTTCGGCGTGCGCCTTCTCGCCGAGCTTGGTTGTGACGCGGTGCTCCTGACGAACGCGGCAGGCGGGATCAATCCGTCGTTTGCGACGGGCAGCTTGATGCTCATCACCGACCACCTCAACCTGACCGGCCGAAATCCCCTCGTGGGACCGAACCAGTCTGCGTGGGGAGCGCGCTTTCCCGACATGACCGATGCCTACGACGCCACGCTGCGGTCTTTGGCGCTCGAGGCTGCAGCCGAAGAATCCCTCCCGCTGCACGAGGGGGTGTACGCCGGAGTACTCGGGCCGAGCTATGAAACGCCTGCAGAGATCCGGATGTTGAAACGCCTCGGTGCAGATGCCGTCGGCATGAGTACCGTGTTCGAGGTCGTCGCGCTTCGTCATCGCGGCGTGCGCGTCGGTGCAGTGAGCTGCATCACCAACGCGGCGGCCGGAACGGGGAATCAGCCCTTGAGTCACGACGATGTCCAGCGTGCTGCAGCGGAGAGCCGTGACCAATTAGAGCGGCTCATCGTGCGCTGGTGTCGGAAAGTCGGCGCGTTCGTAGGGTGAATCGAAGTGGGGGGCGGTGAACTTCGGAGGCGATCGCTTCGTGCGTTCCGAAGGACTCGGGTTATCATTTGGCCATTGGCGTGGATGGGACAGAGGTGAGTGTTCCTCGTTTGACGCTCGGCAGCCCGCCCGAGCTCATCGTGTACGACCGTCCGCAGCGCTGTCCGTACTTGCGCGATCGGGTGGCACGCATGCCCCTCCGATTGCCGTCGCGGCCGCTGGATCGGAAGGAACTCGATGACCGACTCGAAGTGGGAGATCGTCGCCAAGGCTTCGTGCTCTACCGGACGGCGTGTCCCTCCTGCGTCGCGTGTGAGCCGATCCGCCTGCCGGTGAAGAGCTACCATCTGAGCCGGTCGCAGCGGCGGGTGAAAAACCGGGGGGATCGGGAGCTGACGGTGCTCGTCGGGCCCCCGGTGATGGATACGCGGCGGGTCGAGCTCTACAACATGCACAAGGTGGGGCGTGGGCTCCACGATGGCCAGCCACCCATTGATGCCGAAGGGTACCGCGACTTTCTCGTGTCGAGTTGCTGCGAGAGCTTCGAGCTCTCCTACTATCTGGGCAACGATTTGGTCGGCATCGCCATCGTCGACCGAGGTGAGAAGTCGCTTTCGGCCGTCTACTGCTGTTACGACCCGAATGTCGCGCACCTCAGCATTGGGACGTATTCCATCCTCGAACAGCTCGAGCTGTGTCGTACCTGGGGGCTCGACTACCTCTACCTCGGGCTGTACATCGCCGAGTGCGACGCCATGATCTACAAGGCGCGGTTTCGTCCGCACCAGCGGTTGGTGGGCGGCGAGTGGAAGACGTTCATCTGAGCGGACGGGCCTCGCTGGCCGGCTTTGCTGCTCAGAATGCGAAACCCCGGTCCGCGTGGACCGGGGTTCGTCGCTTTGGAGGGCGAGTGACGCTCGCTCGTAGCGACCAGACGAGCGGATCACTCGATGGGACGTGCTTCGGCTTCTTCCAGCTGCGCCACGGCCTGCGCGAGGGCTTCCTTGGCCGAGCGCAATGACACGCTGTCGGCCTGCCACTTGTTGCGCGCCGACGCGAGCTTCGTGCTCTCGCTCTGCAAGAGATCGCGGGTCTCCACCAGCTCGGCGCGAGTCGTGGCCAGCTCGGCTTCCAAGCGCTCGATGCGCTGATTGCGCTGCTCGATGGTGGAGTTGGCGGCGTCGCGCTCCTCGGTGCGACTGCTGAGCTCCGCTTCGAGTTCGGCGATCCTACCGTCGCGCTGCTCGATGGTGGAGTTGGCGATGTCGCGCTCCTCGGTGCGGGCGCTGAGCTCTGCCTCGAGCTGGGCGATCTTACCGTCGCGTTGCTCGATGGTGGAGTTGGCGGCGTCGCGCTCCTCGGTGCGCGTGCTGAGCTCGCTCTCGAGGCTCGCGATCCTCGCGTCGCGCTCGGCCTCCGAGGCCTCCTTTTGTCCTTGGAGCGTCGCCAGAGCCGCTTCGTGTTCCTTTTGCTGCTGCTCGAGGGCGGCCTGATGCTCGCCACGCAGCTCGACTTCGCGAGCCGAGAGCTGGTCGGCAGCCCGTTGCAGCCCGTCTTTGAGGGCCAGTTCGTGCTGGGCGCGAAGCTTGGCCAAGGCCTCTTCGTTCGCTCGATGCAGAGCGGCCATCTTGGAGTCGTGCTCGTGCTTGAGCTCGACCGCTCGCGCAGCGAGGGCTTGTTCCTGGGCGCGCCCGGCTTCCTCTGCTGCGGCCGCGAGAGCTTCTTCCTGAGCTTGCGCGGCTTTAGCCTCGGTTTGAGCAATGGCTTCCGCGACCGCACCTTGCTTGACCCGTTCCGCCTCTTCGGCGGCTTGGATCAGTGCGTTCCGGTGATCCTCTCGCAGCGCCGCTTCCTGCGCGTCGCGAGCGGCGAGGTCCGCTTCCCGGCGCGCCTCGGCTTGCTTTAGCTGATCGGTGCGTTGGTCCAGCTCTTCCTTCAGGCGCTCGCTCTTGGCTTTGAAGTCGTCGCCGCGCTTGATGGCCTGCTCTTTGTCGGCGGCGAGCGCGTCGCGCGTCTTCTGGAGCTCGGCCTGGCTCGTCTCGAGCTCGTTCACGCGGTCGACGAGATCTGCCTTCGTCCGCTCGAGAGCGATGTTGCCATCGCGGAGATTGACGACTTCCTTCTCGCTCGTGGTGAGCAGGTCACGGACGTCGAGGATCTCCTTGTCCTTCTTGTTCAGTCGCTCGCGGAGGTCCAAAAACTCGCGGGCGGTTCCTGCTGACTGGTTCGAGGTGAGCTTTTCCTTGAGCTCGTCGGCCTCCTTCTGCAAAAGGGCGAGTTCAGCTTGCTTCTTGTCGATGGCCTGCGCCTTGGCGTCGATTTCGAGGGCGGCTTCTGACTTGGCTCGCGTCAGCTGTTCTTCCAGCTCGGCGACCCGGGCCCGCTCGGTTTCGAGCAGCTTTTCCAGTTCGGGGTTCGCCTGGGCAGCGGGTGGGGCGACGGCAGGAGCAGGCGCTTCGGCGACGGGTGGTGCTGCGGCTGCGGCAGGTTCCGCGGCGGCGGGCGCCGACGCTTCCTCGGCCGGTGCGATCTCCAGACCGTCGTCCTCGTCCAGCTCGAGCTCGTCGATCTCGATGTCATCTTCCCCGATGACCTCGGCCGTCGACGGGGGCGCCTCGGCCATCGCATTGGACTCCGCCGCGCTCGGGGTCTCCACTTCGGTGACTGAAGCCGGCTCGGGTGAATCCATGAGCACGTCGAAGGCGGCATCCGTCAGCTCGTCGACGTCCTCTTCGGTGCGACCCGTGCTCTCGGGCTCCGCTTCGACGGCGTCCTCGATTTCGATGTCGTCGTCGATCAGCACTTCGTCGAGTTGGCTGTCCGCCGCCTTCTCGAGTGCGACGAACTGCTGAATGCGTCCGAGCAGAGCGTCGAAATCGATGGGCTTGTGGACGTAGTCCTCCGCGCGTGTGCGGAGGCGCTTGTGCTGTTCGAAGGTTTCGTCCGTTGAGTCGCTGCTCATGATGATCAGCGGGACGTCCTTCAACGCCTTGTTGCGCTTGAGCTTGTTGCAGACCGAAAAGCCGTTCATTTTCGGCAACTCGATCGAGAGCAAGATCAGGTCGGGGGGCTGCCCCTCCGCGGTTTTCAATCCCGCATCGGCATCGGAGACGACCGTGGTTACACAGCCGAAGCCGCCCAATCCCGACTCGACGGTCTGGGCAAAGTTCGAGTCACTCTCGAAAACGAGGACCTTCGTCATGTCAGCTCTCTAGTGTCGAAGTCGCCGGTGCGCGCCGACGTGCTTCGGGGGATGCGCACAGTTAGTGAAGTATGGCAGCCGTGGCGGCAATTCGTCAGATGAGCACGATAGCTGGCGGAGTCGAAAGGGGTCAAACTCGTGCTCACGCGCCCGCGACAATGTGACCGCATGAGGATCCACGAGCAATGTGGGTGAGGTGCGGACGTGGTGCGCGTCGAATCAGGGCCTCGGTGAGGTCGACAGCGTGCCTGACGAGGGCTAGCCCAGATTGGGCTCCCCGCGGGGCCCGTGTCACCGATGATGTGGAGGCACGAAGTTGGTCATCTGCCCGTTGCCCGAACCACCACTGCTTCAATAACTACATTACCCGCAGCCTTTCGGACCCGAGCTGGTGGAGGGCCGAAAGGGCTGAGGGCGGCTACTCTTGTCGCACCTGCCGCTCGTGGCCGGCGTGAGCGAAGGCTACGGAGGGCGTCGCGGGCCCTCGCCCCGTCAGGGGGCCCGCGACGCCCGGAGCTCCATCTCGCGACGGGATCTAGCTATCCGCGGCTGGCCTTCTCGTCGTGGCCGCTCACCCCGAATCGTCCTGCGAGCACTTCGAGCACCGCACGAACGGGCACGTTGCGGAGTCTCAGCCCGACGAGCAGGTGATAGATAACGTCGGCTGCCTCGTTCGCGACGCGATCGTCGCTTTCGTGTTCGAGCGCGCCGATGACTTCGTTCGCTTCCTCGCGGATCTTCTTGGCGATCTTGGGGACGCCACCGTCAAACAAAGAACGCGTGTAGCTCTTGTCACCGGTGCTCTGTTTTCGGGCCTCGAGGACCCGTTCGAGCCGGTCGAAAAAGGGAACCGCAGGTTCGATGGTCGTGGTGCCGTCTTCGCTCACGCGTTCGAAGAAACAGTTGTCTCGCCCGGTGTGGCAGCTCGGGCCTTCCGGATCGACCAACACCAAGAGCGTGTCTCCGTCACAGTCCGCAACGACGTCGTAGACGTGCAGGGTATGGCCGCTGGTCTCTCCCTTGACCCAGAGCTTTTGGCGCGAGCGGCTGAAGAACGTGGCTTTCTTGGTCTCGAGGGTCCGCTGGAGGGCCTCCTCGTTCATCCAAGCCACCATCCGGACCTCGCCGGTCAAACGGTCCTGGACCACCGCGGTGATCAGCCCCGCCGCGTCGTACTTCAGACTGTCGAGCGTCGTCACGCACACCCCCATACAGACCGAGCCCCGAGAGGGCGAGCCCCCAGAGGCAATTTCGGGCCGCTCTCCCCGGGCCGCCAGTGTGGAACCCGGAAAACGATAGTGAATGGTTCGGTGGCAGCCCCGTGGGGGCAGGGCCCCCCACGGGAGATGTGGGTCGGGGGGCCAATCCCTGCAATAGGGAGGCAAAATTACGGAAAATCTGCGATGAATGGAGATGGACCAGCTCATGCATGGTCCCCCGTTCGGAGATCCGCTCGATGACCCACCGGCCCCGTCCCACACGCCTATCCCAGAACCCGCAGCCTGCAGCCGTGCCGCACAGGAACCGTGCGCTGGGTATCGTCGGTCGTCTGTCTCACTCGACCCGGTGGCTCGCGAGCGCCTTGGTCATGTCGGCGGGGCTTTCCGCGTTCGTGGCCGCGCCGAGCTGTTCGTCTGCCGAAGACGAGGAGACGACGGTCGCCGGGGATCGGGTCTCACGGATCGTCTACGCCGTGAGGCAGCACACGAACGAAACGGACGACGGCGTCGAGATCAACGTGGCCGGGGGCATGGGCCAGGTCATGGACTACAAGCGCTACGTCCCCGGGGGGCGCCTGGAGCTCCGTAATCTGGCGACCGGCGGGGTGAACAACATCATCGAAGGCTTCGACCAAGCAGACGTCGCGAGCGTCGACGTGAGCTACGACGCCACGAAGGTTCTGTTTTCGATGAAGACGAGCTCGGACGACAACTACCATCTCTACTGGGCGAGTCTCAGTCGCGGTGACGACGGCAAGTTCGAGATCCACCAGCTCACGTTCGGTCCTTACGACGACATTCACGGCATCTGGCTGCCGGGTGATCGCATCGCCTTCGTGACGGACCAGCCGTATACGGACATGGGAACCCGCGCCGACGAGTACAACCACGCGCGCATCGTCACCCAGATCGCGACGGTCAGCCTGGCAGGGGGAGACGCCGACCGGAAGCTCTGCTCGCAGAACCTCTCCCACACCATCAACCTCTTCTCTTTGGCCAACGGTCGCGTCGGCTTTTCACGCTGGGAGCACCTCGAGAACGTCAACGACGTCAAGCTCTTCAGCATGAACCCGGACTGCACCCAGATGACGGCAGTCGCGGGCCAGCACGGCAAGCCAGCCAACTCTCTGGTCCAGATCCAGGAGACCAGCACCGAAAACGTGTTCGTCGGTGTGGCCACGTCCCGCGAAAACACCATCCAAGCCGGCGCACTCGTCAGGATCGACGCGCGGGGTGAGCACGAGCACAACCCGAACGAGGAGCTCGCAGACTACGAGGTCCTGACGCCTTCGGTGCCCCGCGGGGAAGAGGCCTCCCCCATCGGGCGCTACCGCGCCCCCACCGTGCTGCCCGACGGTCGCATCCTGACGTCTTGGGCGGACGGCACCGTGAACGATCTGAACGAGCTGGCGCTTACGCCACCCGACTTCGGCATCTACGTCTACGACTCGGAGACCCGCCGGAATCAGCTCGTCGTCAACTACGAGAGCAGCTGGGAGATCTACGCGCGACCGGTCGTCGTGCGAGAAGAGCCGCAGGTCATCGGCTCGATTCAGAACACCCAGGACGCGACCATCCCGGTGCAGCTCGGCTCGGTGGACGTCCGGCAGACGTCTCTCGGAAGCATCCACGGTGAGACGGTCTCAGGCGCTCAGTTCGGTGAGGGCGTGACGATCGACGAGGCGCTCGAAGGCGCGGTCAAGGTTCGCATCATCGAAGGCTTTTCGAGTGAGGCAGCGCCCGGCGTGACCATGTTCGGTCTCACCATGGCAGAAGGTGCGGCGCTCCTCGGCGAAGCCACGGTGCACGAAGACGGTTCGTGGAGCGCGGAGATTCCGCCGTACGTCCCTGTGCACCTGCAGCCGGTCGACGAATTCGACATGGCCATTCGCAACCAAACCACGTGGATCCAGGGCATGCCGGGTGAGGCGCGCTCTTGCGGTGGCTGTCACGAGTCGCGCACCGAGGCCTTCAATCCGACGGATCAGCAGCTCACCGTGGCAGCGGGCAAGGGCCCGGAGAACTTCATGGTGCCGGTTCTCGAGCGCACGGAGTATCCGTGGGCCTATGCCAACGACGCCGCGAACGGAAACGAGATCCAGGCGATCCTCGATGCCAAGTGCGCCAGCTGTCACAACGAGACGACCAACGGTAGTGGCGCGCAGGAGTATTACGAGATCACGATGACGGACGCGGAAAGTGGCACGAGCACTTCGTACCAGATCCCGCGCTTGGATCTTTCGTCACGCCCGATCACCGTCACCTACGACAGAGAGACCAAGCCCTGGCCCGCCTCGTACGTGTCGATCTTCTACCCGTCCGCCATGGAAATGGAGATGAGCATGGGTGCGGAGATCACGGGGACGTTGCCTCCCCTGTGGGGCGTGCCTTCGGACGCTCGCCACAGCGTGCTCATCGAGAAGCTCAACGTAACCTCGTCGGTCGATGGTGGCACCTACGCTTGGCCACTAGGCGAGGCTTTCAGCGATGCGAGCGTTGCGGGAGGCACCCGGACCGACCATGCGAAGGAAGCGGGTCTGACCCGTGAGGAGTTGGTGAAGCTCATTCGCGCCATCGACATGGGCGGTCAGTTCTACGCTCGTCAGAACACGGCCTTCGAACCCTACGCAGGGGGTACGGGCGTCGGGGGAACGGAGTACTGAGCCATGGCCAAGCGAACTTCCAAAGAACGGCAAACGGAGATCTCGATGACTGGAAAAGCGCAGATGGTCCCGAGCAGCGATGCAACTCGGCCCTCGAGTCCGAGGCGACGCCCCCTCGGGCGTGCGGTGCTCCTCTGCCTGTCGGCGCTGCTCCTGGCAACGGGCGGTATCGCCGCGGATGCTGAGGATCCAGCGCGGGTCTATTCGGGGCGCGCCGAGACGTACCAGAACCTCGCGCCGGAATCCCTCGAGCGCCTGAGCACGCCGGATGCCATCAAGGCAGCGACGATGCCGAACGTCGCTCCGACGAGGATCTGGCGGACCCTCGAGCACGCCGAGCGCGTGGAATGCCTCGACTGCATTCCGTACGTTTCGAAGCTGCTCTATCAGGGCGACGCGCGCACTCGCGAAATCGGCGCATGGTGGCTCCGTAGGCGCGTTTTCGGGGTGTTCGGACCGGGCGAAGTCTACTCCCAGGTGGTCGACACGCTCGGCGATCCGGAGCAGTCGGAGGCACGCCGGGCGTACGCAGCCGAGGCGCTCGGTGAGTTCTTGACCCACGCCGGGCTCGCCCCGGTGGCTCGCGCCGCGATCGAGGATCCGTCCGCCCGGGTACGCCTCTCCGCGGTGAACGCGTTGCGTCGTCTGGGTCATCAGGGGCCGGATGGCGAACTGGGTCAGGCGATCGGCGACTCGGACGAGAAGGTGCGCTTGGCCGCGCTCTCGGCGAGCGTGCGCATCAACACGTTTTCGCACGTCGATGCCGTGGTCGAACGCATCGGCGACGAATCAGCCATCGTGCGGCGCCGTGCCGCCCAGGTGCTTGGCACGCTGCGTTCGTCGGATGCCGTGGTCGGTCTGATTGCTCTCACTTCTCCCGACAGTGAATCCGACGCTCGGGTGCGTGCTTCGGCCGTCTTCGCTCTGGGTCAGATCGGAGAGCCCTCGGCAAAGGAAGCCGTCCAGGCAGCGCAAGATGACCCGGATGGTTTCGTTCGCGATGCCGCACGGATTGCTCTTCGCCGGCTCTGAATCACTCGCGCTGCTTCTCGAGCGCGCCGGTGGCGCGTGGCTGATACGCGCGTGAGCTGTTACAACGGAGGTCGGCCGGAGCGTCGTCCCGAGCGCCCGGCGAATGGTTCCGAATGAGCTTGTTCCACAGTCGCTCGAGCGTCTACTTCGGTCCGGTGCTGGTGGGCCTTTTGGGAGTCCTTCCCTTCGGCTGCGAACGCAGCGAGGAGCCCGAACGGACCACCTTCTACGATCGAAAGATCGAACCCATCCTGGGAAACTCCTGCGCCTCGAGTCCGTCTCAGAGCCAGTGTCACGTGACAGCGGACGACCGAGGCAACGCCCTCGGTAACCTGAGCGTGGAAACCTTCGAGGACGTGAGCCGTCGTCGGGATCTCTTCGCGGAGTACGGGCCCTACGGCGTGCCGGGGCTCTTGCTCAAGGCTCTCCCGCCGTACCAGATCCGCCTCACGTCTTGGGATGGCTCCGAACCCCAGATCATCACCACCGACATCGCTCACGTGGGTGGTGCGTTGCTCGACTTCACGAGCCCGGGCTTCACTCAGCTCGAAGCGTGGATCGAAAACGGGGCCACCGAGAACAACGCCTCCCGCTACGTGGTGGAAGCCCCGCGGACGTCGTGCACGTCGGCGATCGGCAGTAGCGCTGCGTTCGACGCATCCGTCGAGCCGAGCGGGGAGGACTACTCGCTGTTCGACGAAGTGAACGACGTCATCGGGAAAAATTGCGCCGCAGGAAACTGTCACGGATCCCCGGCGAACTCCCTGTACCTGACGTGCGGTGAGTCGGACGAGGAGAAGCGGTGGAACTACTTCGCCGCGTCGGACTACCTGGCCGTCGACACCGATTCGAGCGAGCTGCTGCGCCGGGTCGTCGCTCCGAACTTCGGAGGCACCTTTCACGAAGGCGGAGTGATCTTTTCGAATACCACCGATCCCGAGTATCAGGCGCTCAGGGAGTGGGCGGTCGAAAAGGGAGGGCCCAGCAACATCCCGACGGACGTGGGCTTTTCCTTTTTCGAAAAGCGCGTGCAGCCCATGCTCGTGAAACGCGGCTGCATGATGCTGGGCTGCCACTCGCCCACGATGTTTCACGACTACCGTCTGCGCGGTGGGAGCTCCGGGCACTTCGGTCTGGGACCGAGTCGCAGCAACTACGAGCTCAGCTTGGAGCAGGTCGCGCTCGAATCGCCCGACCCGAACGTGAGCCGTCTGATCCGTAAGAACCTTCCGCCGAGTGAAGGCGGAATCCTGCACCGAGGTGGCCCGCTGCTCGCGAGCGGAGGGGACCCGAGTGCGTGCGATCTCGACGCAGCCGAGAGCGGACCGCTCGACGAGCAAGATCCATACTGCGTCATCGTCGCTTGGATCGCGAAGGAGCGGGCGGCACGCATGCAGGGAGCCGAGCCGCTCAGCAGCATCGTCTTCGTGCGGCGAGGTGCGGTCGATGGAGCGGAAACACCCCAGGACTACGCCACCTTCCACCCGGGAGGCGAAGTGGTCCAGATGGCCGCTACCCGCGAGAGTGACGGAGCGCTCACTCTGGGGGAGGAAACCAGTCTCTCCGCTCTGTGCGGCCTCGATCCAGCGACTTCGGAGGTGAGGCGCCCCGCGGTGAGCTGGGATGGACAACGCATCGCCTTCAGCGCCCGGACTGGTGACGCCGAACCGTTCCGGATTTACATGGTGGAGGGCGGAGCCTGTGAGGTGGAGCCGGGTATCGACGCTGCGCCGGTCACCGACGAGGGGAACACCATTTCCGACAACGGGGAGCTGTTTCACAATTTCGACCCCGCCTTCGCCCCGGACGGTCGGATCGTGTTCGTGTCGACGCGTGGCAACGTGACGAACGCAGCGGCCTTTACCTACCAAGGCCCGCAGAGGTCACCCGCCAATCCGGCGCGCCTGAATGCGAACCTCTACGTCCTCGAAAAGGGTGAAGTCCGGCAGCTCACCTACCTTCTCGATCAAGAGCTCACGCCGTCGTTCATGAACGACGGACGCGTCATCTTCACCACCGAGAAGCGCGCCCCTGGCTTTTACCAACTTGCGGGGCGGCGCATGAACCTGGACGGAGGCGACTACCACCCACTCTTCGCGCAGCGCTCGACGGTGGGGTTCAACCAGATGACGGACATTGCCGAGCTGACGGACAAGGTCTTGGTCGGCATTTTCAGCGAACGGGGCGCTCAGCATGGCGCCGGCGCGCTCGTCGTGGTCAACCGCAGCATCGGCATCGACCAACGGAGCACCGACCCTGCCGACTACACGCAGGACCCGAGCGCCATCGACTGGCCCAACCCGGAGTTTTACCAGCACTCGATTCGGGTGCTCGATGGCAATGCGACGGGGAAGCTCGACGGGACCCAGGGGGCCTACCGAAGCCCATCCGCTTTGCCCGACGGACGCATCCTCGCGAGCTACGCATCCGGGGTCACGGACCTCGGCAACTTCTCCGGAGGGTTCGACCTCGTGATCGTCGACCCGACGACGGGTGCGCGGACGAACCTCGTGACCGACGCGCAGGATCTGCTGTGGCCAGTGGCCGTGTACGCGCGGCAGGATCACGGTGTGTTCCGTTCACGACTCGACGAGGCGAACGGCTCGACGCGCGTCACTTCGGGTCGTGATTCCGCCGAGGTCACCTACGTCGACGTCCCCCTGTTGTTGAGCCTGGTTTTCCAGAATACCCGCACGGGCCGCATCCTCGACGCCCAGGGAGAGCTCGAGATGTTCGAACTGCGGCCACCCGAGCCCGGAATCGAGAGCTTCGCCGACGCGGGCGGGGACGTGGAGGACGACGAGTTCGGTCAGGTCTACGTTCGGCGGGTGTCGCTCGGCATCGCCAACGTGCACCCGGACGGCTCGGCGAAGATCGTCCTTCCAGGGGGCCTGCCCATCACCTACGCCACGACGGTAAAACTCGCGGACGACCCCGCTCCGACGCAGCACTTCGTCCGAGAACAGTTTCAGTTCTATCCGGGCGAGGAAGCGCGGCAGTCCTTCAAGCGCGAGTTCTTCAACGGGCTCTGCGGCGGTTGTCACGGGAGCATCAGCGGACTCGAGTTCGATGTTGCCGCCAATCCGGACATCCTGACTCAGGCTTCCGACGTGGCCGCGGTCGACGCGGCGGCCGACGACTTGCGCTGATGACGCCAGCTATGGTCCCGAAACGCCGGGCACCCGGACCTTTCGGGCCCAGATACGGCTCCGCGCGGCGCAGAATTCAGAGCTGCCGGTCGTCGGCTCCTGCGTCTCACCGCACGACGACGAGGCGGTTGCTCCAACGATGGACGCTGAGATCCTGCGTTCGTCGTGACAGCCGGCAGACCCTTTGTCGTTGTAGCTAGACGGTGGTGTTCCGTAGGCCAGGCAGCGAGTCAGCTTTTTTGCGCGACGACTCGAAACACGAGGTGCTGGTTGCCAGCGTTCTGGATCGCGACGACGAGAAGCCCGACCGCCGTGAACCAGGGGGCTTCAGCTCGCATCCTCGGTCGCCGGTGGCGGGATCGTTTCGCGCGTGTGACCCCAGCGTCGCGCCACCGACAGGGCCGCGGGCAGCCAGAGCAGATTTGTCAGGAGGGTGATCGTGAGGGCCGTGGCGGCGAGGCGACCGAGGGAGGCCAGACCGCCGTTGTCGGAAACCATCAGACTGCCGAACGCCACCAAGGTCGTCAGGGTCGACGCGAGGACGGCTCGTGCGCTCACGGGCAGGTGGGACCAGTCGAAGACGCCTTTTCGGCGGTAGACGGTCCACACCACATAGATCGCGCCGTCCACCCCGATGCCGAACGCCACCGGGAAGACCAGCATGTTGTAGAAGTTGACCTTCCAGCCGAAGAACACCATCGCGGCGGCGCTGAGGCTCACCGCGATGACGACCGAGCTCACCACGAAGAACATGCGGCGGACCGACCGACCGATCAGCAAGGTGCCGAGGACGAGTCCACCGAGGGCGAGCGCCGTGATCAGGTAGCCGTCTTTCGACAAGAGCGGCATCACCTCGCCGAGGACGGCCGAGTTCGAGGCGAATCGGACCTTGGGGTAGCGGAGGCGCAGGTCCTCGAGCTTGTCCGTGAGCTGCATCATCTGGCGCGCGTCGGAACCCGAGTACCCGTTGTACATCACGCCGACGGTGCCGAAGGTGCCGTCGCGTTCCGCGAACGAGTCGAGCACCCAGCTCGGCATCTGCTCCTGTGTGATCGGGCGATCGACCGCGAGGAGCGGTTGCCACGCTTCGAGCCGGTCCTTCGTCTTCCCCGTGGCGTATCGCTTCGAATCGTCAGCGAGCCGCCGCAAGCGGGCGATGGACGTGAGACGCTTCTTCTGTTCCGGTGGGATGAACGTGCCGGGGGTGACGACCGAAGCTCCTTCGCGACCGCTGATGCCGTCCGGGTACAGCTGTCGAACTCCCTCTGCTGCCTCCTCGAGCGACTTCGGATCGTCGGCGAGTAGGAGGATCAGGCTGCGGTTCGTGCCGTGCAGGGCTTTGCCGTAGTCGGTGCCATGCCCCGACGCCTTCTGGCTCAAGAGCTCGTTCATGTCGTAGAGCAGCTCGAGCCGGGTCGAGCCTTCGGCACCCAAAACCAGCGCCAACGCTCCGACCACCGTGGCGACGATCGCACCGCGACGTCCCCAGGGTTCGCTCAGAATGCGCGGCATGCGCCACTTGCGGGTGAGCGAGTCGTCGATGGGAAACCGCTTGCCGATCCAGACGATCAAGGGCGGCATGGCGAGCAAGGTCGCGAGCAGAGTGAACAAGATGCCGATGGAAGCCAGAAGGCCCATCTGTGAAAACCCGCGGAACTTTGCTGCCGTGAGCGCCAAGAAACCGCAAGCCGTGGTGAGGGCTGCCACCCAGAGCGAGGAGAGGAGCTCGTCGAGGGTGACGACGAGGGCGCGCACCGGGGAAAGGCCGTGCTGTCGCTGCGCTCCGTAGTGGGTCAGGACGTGCAGACCGAAATCGATGCCGAGCCCGGCGAGGATGATGAGCACGGCCGCGCTGATCACGTTGAACGTGACACCCACCGCGCCGAAAAGGCCGAGCGCCCAGACCGAGCCGATGACGACCGGAACGAGGAGCAGCACGACGGCGCGGAACCTCCGAAACTGGAGCAGCAAAACGCCGACGACGAGCAGCAGAGTGACCAGGCCGGTCTTCAGGAGATCCCGCATCAACGCGTCACGCGTGAGGGGCAAGTTACGATACACCCCCGTCACGGCCGTCTTCAGGTCAGCGGGGGCGTCTGGAGGCGTGAGCTGTTCGAGCAGCGCCTCGCCGCGCACGAGCAAGCGCGTGGCGAAGTCGAGATCCGACGGAGCTCCGTCGAGGGTCACCTGGACCACGCAGACCTTGCCGTCGTTGCCGCAGAGCTCTCCCATCGCGTCAGCGGATGCGCTCGATTCAGATGCTTCCGGCGCCTCGCGCTTCTTCGTCAGGCCGGCTTCCGGATCGGGCACGTTCTCTTCCCCGAAGAGCCCCACCAAGGCTTGGAGAGCTGGAAGGTCTTCGTAGTACGTCTTCAGCTTCTCGAAGTCCGGTTCGGGCGGCTCGTCCTCGAGGTTTTCGCAGCCCGGCATTTTCTCGCACTTGTGCCAATCGAGATAGAGCTCGACATCGTCGGCGAGGGAGTCGAGGGTGGCTGCATCCACGTAGAGCAGCCTCCGGTCCAGGAAGTAGCTCGCATCTCGCTGATTGATGGCGACGAGCGTTTCGGGCCACCTCTGCACCTCGTCGCGCGCCTGTCGGGCGATGCGCCGATTCAGGGCGGGATCCGACGACTGGACGACGAGATAGAATGGCGAGGCGGCAGCGAAGCGCTCGCGCGCTTCTGCGTTGGCCTTCTGGATCGGTGTGTCGGGCGGAAGGAGCGCTTCGAGGCGTGAGTCGATGTCCAGCCGGGGAATCGAAAGGGCAAACGCAATCGTGACGAGCAGAAGAAGCAGAATGAGGCTCTTCGGGCGCCGGTTCGAGAGGGAGACGTACCAGCCAATGAGGCGCGTTTTGATGAGCTCTTTGCTCTCTTCGGACGATTCCACGGGATCCTGCTTGCGGGCGTCGCGAGGGCGACGGGGCGCTCTTGTACCGCGCCCCGTGCGGCAAATCGCCCCCTGTCCTGCGCCGTACCGAGTGGATGTTCTCGGGGCGGGTAGCAGGTGGTCTCCGCGTTCGGCGCCGGACCGTCAGCGTTTGCTAGGCACCTTTTCGCCGCAAGCGTCGCCAGGGGCGAGACATTGGGGCGTCGTTTCGGGGGGAGGGGGTGGGGCGGTTCCGGATTCCACCAGCGGTGCACAGGCGGGAGGCGCCACGTCCGTGGTCTTGGGCTCGGACCCCGTCGCGTCGACGTTGATCGGCGCGCGACAGCGCTTGCAGACGACCCGCACCCGCCTTCCGCGCACCTGGGTGGCGTACACGCGGTCGTCCAGGAAGACGACGCCGTCGCAGGCACGGCATCTTACCGAATGAGGCATCAACCCTCCCCCTCTCTTGGCGCTGGAAGCCGTCCCCCCCGGGAACGAGCGCCGCTCGTCGCAGTGGCTATGCCCCACCGGATGCCGGATGAAAAGCACTCATCCAAACGGCGCAAATGACCCCCGTTCGGCTTCCGGCGGAGCGCAACCTGCGGTCCCCGCGCCCGCTGGACTCAGTGGATGACGACGGTTTTGCTCACGGTGACGTGACTGCCCGTGAAGACAGGCACTCGGGCGCTCCGGAACCGGCTCGCGATGCAGCCGCCGGTCGAAGTTCCCGCGAAGGGAGGTCCGGACACGGTCGCGCTCGTCACGCGACCCGAAGGAGCGAAGGTCACGACCACCCGCGCCGTTCCGGACGGATCGCCCGCCTTGCGGCAGACCGAAGCTTGGCCTTCGGCCACGCTCAGGGCCGTGACGGCAGCGGACTTGTCGAACGGTCCGGGCTCCACGGCCTCGCCCTCGGCGCCCTCGGCGCCCGCTTCGGTGGGCTCTTCCGCGGGCTCAGTGGGGGCGGAGGTCGGTTCGTCCCCTTTCTGAGCGACCTCCGCCTCGACGGGCGTCGACGGGGCCTCGGCCTCGGCCGGTCGCGCGACGGCTGCCGGCGGCGTCGCGACTGTGCCCGGGTTCACCCGGGCAGGCAGTTCGGCCCCTGAGTCTTCCGCAACCGGTGCGGGGACGGGTTCGTCGGGCTTGCTGGCCTCCATCGGTCCCTGCACCGCCCCTGCTGCTCGCGGGGACGCGGAGGTAGCGTCCGCGACCGCAAGCGCCGCCTGCTTCGTCGTCGCGGCGCCGGCGCTCTGGGCCTGCGGAAATACGACGCCGAGGCCACTGGTCGAGACCACGTAGACCAGGCCACCAAGCAGGCATGCCGCTGGCAGCCACCGCGCGACGCGGTTCCCGCGCCGTGCGGCGGGCTGTCCCGGCCGGTCTGCTTCGTTCACCAGGGTTCCGTCCGGCAGCAGGGTGATCGGACGCGAAAGCGGTGGGAGTTCGGAGCTGCGGTCCTCGAACGGATCCGCCTGTTGGGTCGTGGAGCCCTTGAGCTCCCACGGGCGGGGAGGTGTTGGCGGAATGCTCCGTTGCCGCGGCAGCATCCAGCCTTCGCCGGTCCAGACGGCATTCGGGTCGCGGGAGGAATCGGCGTCGTCCAGTCCGGGCTTTTCATGCCCGGGCCGAGTCGGGATCTCGTTCATGCGGCGAGTGGGCTCGTCACCCAAAGCGTCATCGTGGGCGGGCGTCTGGTCGGTCGGGCTGGGTGCCGGAGGAGGCTCTGAGACGCGAATCACGTTCGCGCGCGCGTCCACATCGATGGGGGCACGGCATGCTTTGCAAGGCATGCGCACGCGCCGCCCGTGAATCTTCTTTTCGTACAGAGACTCCGAAAGGCGGAGGCTCACGCCACATGCTGCGCAGTTGATTGAAATCGACATCTTCATTCCCTCGGAGGAATGGGGGGCGGCTCGACAAAACTCGGGGTCGAGGCTCGCTAGAACAGTTGCCTATGAAGGCATCTGTCTTCGGTCAATTTCAAAAATCTTGCAAGAGCAAAAAATTCCAGCGGGGGTTGGATTTGACCCGCACTGGGTCTGAAACGGGAGCTAGGTATCCGAAAATTTGAGGTTTTGCCTACACCGGCGACGCATGTCGGTGGATAGTGGTTTTTTAAGAGAGTCGCCCGGTCGGGACTCCAGCGGACCGGCCCCCCGCAGCGCCCGGGGACCGAAGCACCTGGACGGAGCCGCCCGCTCACGTTCCCAAAGGAGACCGCGCCACGATCGCGGAGAGGTGGCGTCCGCCGATCTTGCCGTCGCGCCGGTAGGAGAAGAAGAGGGACGCATCGGAGACGGTGCAGCCGGGTACGTCGTCGACGGCCCCCTCGTCGAAGCCGAGGTTCAGCAGCTGCGCGCGAATCATGCGTCGCAGATCCACGTGGGGCCTCGGGCCTCGGCTTTCGTCCACGATCCCCGGGTCGGGAGACGCTTCGAGCAATTCCTTCGCGACTTCGGCAGAGACTTCAAACGATGCCAGCGAGATGTGCGGCCCGATCGCGGCGAGAAGGGGGCCCTCAGCGCCCGCCTGAAGCAGTCTGCGCACCGCCGCGGCCACCACGCCTTTTGCGGCGCCGCGCCAACCGGCGTGGGCCGCCGCCACCATGCCCGTCGGCGGGTCGGCGAACAGCACGGGCACGCAATCTGCGGTGCGCACTGCGCAGGCCACGCCTGGACTGCGGCTCACGAGCGCATCACCGGACGTGTGCAGCGTCGCTTCGCGGTCGTCGCTTGGTCCGACTTCGTGGACGTCGGTGCCGTGTACCTGGCTCAGGAAATGGATTCGGCTCGGCTCGATGCCGAGCACCCGGGCGCCCCGCGCCAGATTGCGTGCCACGTTGTCCACCGTGTCGCCCAGGGCGCTCGAAAAATTCAGCGAGCGATAAGGATCGGGTGAAACGCCGCCTCTTCGGGTGAAGAACGCGTGGGTGAAACCGGCTTTCGTGAGCAAGGGGCTGGTCAGGAAGTCGGCATCCGACAGCCCGCCTGCAGTGCTGGAGTGGGTGGGGTCCGTCATGGGTTGAGGGCTTCGCGAGGTGCGGGGGCGACGCGGGGCAGGACTTTTGGTAACACCGATCCTGGATGGCGTCGCGTCAGAGGGATCCCTTCATCGGTCGCGAGATTCTCGACGGGCAGTTCCAGATTGTTCAAAAGATCGGAACTGGTGGGATGGGCTCCGTGTATCGGGCTTCCCAACCGGCGATGAAGCGCGAAGTGGCGATCAAAATCCTCCACCCCAAGCTTGCGGGACGGAAGGATCTGACGAGTCGCTTCCGGCGCGAGGCCCGCGCCATGAGCCAGCTGACGCACCCGAATACGGTGCGTGTCTTCATGTACGGGGAGCTCGAAGAAGACGGCTCCCTGTACATCGTCATGGAGATGCTCGAGGGTCGCAATCTGAACCAGACGGTGCGCAAGGGTGGCCCGATGGACCCTGCGCAAGCGATTCCGATCATCACGCAGGTGTGCGGTGCGCTGCAGGAGGCCCATGAGATGGGAATCGTGCACCGCGACATGAAGCCCGAGAACATCTTCATCTGCAATCAGGGCGGGATGACCAACTACCCCAAGGTGCTCGATTTCGGTCTCGCGAAGGTCACCGAACAGCAGATGCAGCCCGGGAGCGTGATCCTGACGCAGGAGGGAATGGTTTTCGGCACTCCGGAGTTCATGTCGCCGGAGCAGGCGCAAGGGCGCACATTGGACGCGCGCAGCGACGTCTACTCCGTGGCCGTGATCCTCTACGAGGTGCTGACCGGCAAGCTCCCGTTCGATGCCAAAACGCCGATGGAGTACATCCAGAAGCACGTCACGCAGCCGATCATCGGGCTCAATGATCGGGTAGAGGGCAAGTCATTCGATCCTGGTCTCGCCCGGGTGCTCGAAAAGGCGATGGCGAAAAAGCCGGACGAGCGCTACCAGTCTGCCCGTGAGTTCGCTCAAGCTCTCGAACCTTATGCGGAAGGTGCGCCAGTCGCATCGCGTGCAGCCGCAGATTTGCCGAGCCCCGAGCCGCTTGCGACCGCACCCCAGCAGGTGGCTGCGGCATCGGGGCCGAGCACCCGACTGCTCGTGGGGGTGGCAGCCGCATGTCTAGTAGTGGGAGTGGTCCTGGCGGTCGTCGTGATGAGCCTGTTCGGGCAATGACGAACGAGAGGCGATCGGATCGCCCCGCGGATGGGCCTGCGCCGCATCCCGAAGTTGCCGAGTTGGACGAGGCCGGCGCGAAGGCGCAGGGCGAGGGTGGGGAAAATTCGGCCCAGACCGTTTCGACCTCACCGAACCTCGTCGTGGAGGGATTGTCGAGCGACAGCGTGCCTCCATCGTCTGCGGCGACCGGGCGAAGAGAAGAGCCCGTCGATCGCGAAAGCGAGCTGGTTCGACCGTCGCAGCGGGTCGCGGCAGAGGAGGCCTCCAGACGGCCCGTCGTGACGGAAGAACGAGCCTGGCAAACGTCGACCGGACGCATCAGCGGGCAGGCCCAGCTCGAGTCGAGTCGAGGGGGCGCCGGGGAGCCCCCGAGCGGAGGGCGTGAAGGGCGTGGAGGTGAGCTTCCGAAACGCGGTTTCCCGTGGCGCAAGCTGTTCGTTTGGTCGGCAAGTCTGACGGTGGCTCTCGCAATCGCGGGTGCCATCGCGGTCGTGCTCGTCGTGCAGCACTTCGGCAAGGATCTCCCCGACGTCGAGAACCTGGAGTCGAACTACAAGCCGCCCCAAGTCACGCGCGTATTGGCTCGCGATGGCACCTTGCTGGCGAACATCTTCACCGAGCGCCGGACGGTGGTGCGCTTCAAAACGCTGCCGCCGCACGTTCTGCAAGCCTTTCTCGCCGCCGAAGACGCTGGCTTCTTCGAGCACGAGGGTCTCGATTATCTCGGCATGCTTCGGGCGATGTGGGCGAACCTGCGAGCGGGTCACGTGCGTCAAGGCGGCAGTACGATCACCCAGCAGGTCGTGAAGAACGTGCTGCTCGACAGCGAGCGCAGCTATCGCCGCAAGATCCGCGAGACCCTTCTCGCGCATCGCCTCGAGAAGACGCTCAGTAAGGAGCAGATCCTCGGGCTGTACGTGAACCACATCTACCTCGGTCACGGTCGCTGGGGCGTGGAAGAAGCAGCCAGCTACTACTTCGGCAAGCACGCTTCCGAGCTCGACATTGCGGAAGCGGCGCTCCTGGCGGGCATCGTTGCCGCACCGGAGCGCTACTCGCCTCGTCGAGACGAAGACAAAGCGCTCGAACGCCGTCGCTACGTGCTGGGCCAAATGCGTGACAAGGGCTTCATGACTCCTGCGGTCTTCGATGCCGTCGTCGACGCTCCGTTGCGACTGGCCCCGGCGGTGGAAGCCGAGTCCGACTTGGCGCCAGAGCTCGTGGCCTACGTGAAGAAGGTGCTCGCCCGGGTCGCGGGCGACGACGCGCGGCGCGGCGGATTCACCGTCCAGACGACTCTCGATCCGCACCTTCAGACCGCGGCCCGCAAGGCCCTGCGCGACGGGCTCGATGGCTACATGAAGCGGCAGAAGCTGGCGCCTCCCTTCACGCTGGAGAAGCGTCGTCTTTGGGGCGAGATCTTCGAGGGAAAGCCTCGCCGCTACGGCATCTACACCGGGCGAGTCGTTGGCCGTGACGACGACAAGGGAACCATCGACGTCCAGGTGGGCGAGGTGCTGGGGCGAGTCTTTCTCCGGAAAGAAGAGCGCTACAACCCCGAACGACTGTCTCCGACCCAGTTCGTCGGCGAAAATGCTGCCCTTCGGGTAGCCGTCCTCGACGAACCGGAAGGGGCCGAGCCAGTCCGTCTCGGTCTCGAACTCGCGCCCCAGGGGGCCCTCGTCGCCATCGACGTTCGAACTCGCGAAGTGCGAGCGGCTGTCGGCAGCTACGAGGCTCTCGTCGGCGGGCTCGACCGAACGGTGCAGGCGCGACGTCAGCCGGGTTCGTCGTTCAAGCCGTTCTTGTACAGCTACGCGCTGCATTCGAGACGTGTGACGGCGGCAACGGTCTTCGAGTTCGAGAAGGCCACCAAGGCAACGCAGGGCGACGACGCGGAAGGAACCGAGGAAGAAAGCTCCATCGAACGCCTCAGTCTCCGTGCGGGGGTCGCGAAGAGCGACAACCGGGTGGCAGAGGACGTCATCGAACGGGTCGGCGCGGGCAACGTCGTGGATTGGGCCCACGCTCTCGGCATCGAAGCGAAGCTCGGCGCAACCAAGAGCCTCGCGCTCGGGGCCTACGAGGTGACGCCGCTCGAGATCACGAACGCGTATGCCACGTTTGCCAGCGGCGGAGAGCTCGCAGCTCCGGTTTTCATCACGGGGGTGACCGGGCCCGACGGGCCGGTGGAGCTTCCCGTCCCACCGCCGGCACGGCGCGTGATGCCTCGCGAGGTGGCTTACCTCACGACCAGCCTGCTTTCGAGCGTCGTACAGGACGGTACGGCCAAGCGGGCGAGGAGCCTCGGAAGACCGGTGGCCGGGAAGACTGGTACGACGAACAAGGCGAAAGACGCGTGGTTCGTCGGCTACTCCACCGAGTTCGTCGCTGGTACCTGGGTCGGCTACGACGATGCCATCCCCCTGGGCTGGGGTGAGGCCGGCGCCGTGACGGCGCTTCCGATCTGGATCGATTTCATGAAGGCGGCCCACGAGGGCAAGCCCGCGACCGAGTTTCCACGGCCTCCTGGACTCATCGAGCAGAAGATCGATCCGACGACAGGTCTGCTTGCGCGCTTCGATCAGGAAGACGCCGTCGAAGAGCTGTTCCTCGAAGGCACGGTGCCCACCGAGGTCGCCGGGGAAGAATCGAGCGACCCTGCCGAACTCGAAGAGGCGGAAGCCGAGGAAGGTGAGGACGAAGGAAGCGAGCCTGAAGGGGGATTTTTGCAGGCCGCTGTGCCGCCTTCGCCCACCAGTCTTTCCGGAAACGGTCCTACGTCCCCGTCGCCCAAGCCCGCACCCCCGACGCCTCCGCCGCCGGTCCACGCCGAGGAGGCCCCACCCCCACTTCCGGAGCCCCCGCCGTTTTGACCCTTCGACCCGCTTTCCCGGCCTCGATCGTCGTGCTGCTCGCAACGATGACTCTCCCGTCGTGCGGTGCGACGGGCAGCCGCCAGCAGATCCGCGCCCAAAGCGCCGAGCGCTGGAGCTGCCCTCGTGAGTCGGTGACGGTCGAACCTCAGGGCCAGGACGTGCTTGTGGTGTCCGGCTGCGGGCACCGTGACGTCTACGTGTGCTCGGAGAGCGGAGTTGGTCCGAACCCGACGCAGGATCCGACGGTCGGACCGGTCCTGGCCGAAGACTACAAGAATGCGGGCGGCGCATGCCGGACCTGGTCGAAGCGCTGAAGCGAGGGTCGAAACGCTGAGGCGAGTGTCGAAGCGCTGAGGCGAGCGGTGCGCCGAGGCGCGAGTGCCTACGAAAACAGCAAAGCCCCCGCACGCCAGAGGGGCGCGACGGGGGCTTCGTCGAGAGCGCCGCCCGAGGCGACGATCCAGTCATGCACGGTGAGGTTCAGCCGAGCGGGCCGAAGGTGCCGCGAACGCCCAGGGTGAGCCACTGGTGCAGCGCTTTGTTCTCGATGTCCTGGCTGTCTCCGTCGGCCTCGACGGAAGAATATTGCCCCAGAGAGAAGCTGAGGAAGGGGCCGACCCGCATCGCGTTGGCCACCTCGAAGTCGACGCCTCCTTGGAGGTTGGCGAATTCGAACCCGGAAGCGCTCAGATCGGCCGATTCTCCAGCTGCCTCCACACTCAGGCCATAGATCTCGTAACCGATGCCGAGCCCGACCCAGGGTGACGTCGATTCGGTGCTCGGCAAAATGTTGTAAACGCCCTGCACGCCGAAGCGCATCACGCTGAGCGAGCAGTCGACGCCATCGACGCACAAGTCGTCGATCTCGTCGGACAACTGCCCAAAGCCGTATGCGAAGTACCCCCCGACGAAGAGGCTCTCGTTGATGCGGTAGCCCGCGTCGATCCAGATCGGGACCTGTGACGCGATGGCCTCGTCCAGATCGCCGTCCTCAGCAACTTCGCCCAGGGGAAGGCCGTATCCGATGCGCGCGCCGAGTTCGAAACCGGACGACTTGGTGCCTGACGCTGTCCCCATCGCGTCTCCTTCGTCGGCGCCGACTTCCGTCGAGGCTTCTTCGGCCATCACGGCCGTCGAGCTCAGAACGAGTGCCGCTGCGAGCGCGGTACTGGCGAATGTGTGTTTTTTAGTAAGAGACATTTCTTTCCTCCGTACAGTGGTGATTACTTGCGCTGATTGCCCTCCGCCGTTTCGCCTCCCCCATCGGGTGAAGTCCCAAACGGCCGCGGGAGGCCGCTTTTCGGCCCGTGGCACTCTCGTGTTCTCTCCGGTCATCGCAAGCGATGCTCACCAGAACCCGCTCAGAGTTTGAACGGGATCCAGCGCAAGCTAACGATGCTTGGTGCTCATGTCGAGAGCTGCTTGCAGTTGTCGCGCGGTCCGCCTCATTCCGGCCGCAAGAGAAAAACATGCGGATGAATTTGAATAGAGCGTCCAGGAAGCTTCGACGTCGTCCTCGGGTGCTTAGTCCGGGGACTGGGAGGTGTCCGCTCGCTGATTTTGGCCTGTCCCTTTTGAATAAAGGTGACACCGCACGAAGCGGCCCGCGTCGGCTTCTTCCCGGCTTCGAGCCAGGGGGCGCGGGCTGTCCCGCCGACACACCTCCATCACCTCGGGGCAGCGATCGGCGAAAGGACAGCCGGGCGGCGGGTCGACGAGCTTCGGAGCGCCGCTTTTCGCGGGAAGCTTTCGGAAGATGTTTCCCTGGGGGTCGGGAACGGCTTCGAGCAAGAGCCGCGTGTAGGGATGCGCGGGGTCATCCATCAGCGCATCGCTCGGGCCTCCCTCCACGACGTGTCCGGCGTACATCACCATTGTCTTGTCGGCGATGTAGCGAGCGCTCGCGATGTCGTGGGTCACGTAGAGGTAGCTGAGCTTGCGGGTGCGCTTGAGATCATCCATCAAGTTGAGCACGCCCATCCGGATCGACACGTCGAGCATGCTGATCGGTTCGTCGGCGAGGATCACCTCGGGATCGACCGCCAGCGCCCGTGCGATGGCCACGCGCTGCCTCTGCCCTCCCGACATTTGATGCGGATGTTTCGCCGCGAAGTCGGCGGCGGGCTGGAGGCCCACCGTGCTCAGCAGCTCGAGCACCTTCGTTTGAAGTTCTTCGGGGGAGCTCGCTTTACCGTGGCGGAGGAGGGGACGCTCGAGGTGGTAGGCGACCGTGTGGATCGGATTCAGCGAACCGAAGGGATCTTGAAAGATCATCTGAACCCGACCTCGGTATTCGAGGGATGCGTGCCTGGGCTCCTCTGCGAGAAGGTCGCGACCGCGAAAGAAGATCTTGCCGGCCGACGGCTGCTCCAGGCGCGACAGCACCTTCAAAATGGTGCTCTTGCCACTGCCCGACTCGCCCACCAGCGCGATGACCTCGCCGCTTTGGAGGCAAAAGCTCACGTCGTTCAGGGCGCGCAGCTTCTGAGGAGTCCAACCCCCTCCTACGGCGAAGGATTTACAGAGGGAGCGAACCTCGAGCAGAGGCGTGTCGGATGAGCTCATCGTGGGGTGGGGTCCGAGAACGTCGTCACGCGGCTGACCCGCGCTGTCCGTCGGGGGTGGCTTTGATGCAGGCGGCTCGATGCGCTTCACCCAGGCGAATCAATGGCGGGACGCCTTGTTCGCACCGGCTCACGGCTTCGGGGCACCGAGGGTGAAAGCGGCAACCGGGTGGAGGCTCCCGCATGTCCGGAGGTGAGCCCCCGATGCCCTCGAGGCGGCGTTTCGGCCCGTGGAGGTCCGGAAACGAGCTCATCAGGCCGCGCGTGTACGGGTGTTTGGGTTCGGCGAACAGCTTTTTGGCGGGAGCGACTTCGCACAACTTGCCGGCGTACAGGATGCCGACCTGGTCGCAGAACTCGAGCATCAGCGACAGATCGTGGGTGATGAACAGAATGGAGAAGCCGAGCTGGTCTCGGAGCTCTGCGATTTGCTGCAAGATCTCTTTCTGGACGACCACGTCGAGTGCCGTGGTCGGTTCATCCATGAACAGCAGGGGGGGTCGGAGGGACAGGGCGATGGCGATCACCACGCGCTGGCGCATGCCGCCCGAGAGTTCGTGCGGGTAGCTTCTGAGCCGGGAGCTTTCGATGCCGACCAGCCGAAGCAGCTCCGCCGCGCGCTCGAGCGCTTCGCTCTTTTTCACGCCTTCGTGGGCCTCGATCACGTCGGCGATCTGTGTGCCCACGTCGAGCACGGGGTTCAGGGCGTTCATCGCGCTCTGAAAGACGAGAGCAATGCGCCTCCAACGAAACTGGCGCAGCTCGTCTTCGGTCATGGCGAGCACGTCCTGTCCGTCGAAGGTGACGTCGCCGCCGGTGATGATCGCCGGTGGCTGGAGCAGACGCATGATCGCCATGGCTGCCGTCGATTTTCCACTCCCCGATTCCCCCGCGAGCCCGAAGACCTCACCCCGGCCGATGTCGAACGAGACGTCGTCGACGGCCCGCACCGGTCCTCTCGGGGTAACGTATTCGACGGTGAGGTTCCGCACCGAGAGCAGCGGAGAAGGGGGCGCGGCTGTAGGCTCTTCGACTCGAGGCGTTTCGCGCGTCATGCCCCCTCCTTGCCTTTTCGGATGACAGGTGTGGCGAACCCGGCATTCGCCCCGGCCAGCTCCACTATGGCGCGAAAAGCCCCTTCGGAGCGAAGGCGCGGGTTGGTGATCTCGTCGATGGCGAAGTTGATCATCACCAAGGAAAAGCCGACGAGCGCCACACACAGACTCGTGGGCACGATGACCCACCACGACTCGGTGAGGAGGGCCTGGTTGTTGGCAGCCCAGAACAGGTTCGTCCCCCAAGTGACCTCGCTCACGTCACCGAGGGCGAGAAATTCGAGGCCGACCTGAGCGCCGATCGCGTAGACGGTGGCACCGATGAACCCCGAGACGATGAGCGAAGTCATGTTGGGCAAAAGCTCGTAGAACATGATTCGAAAGCTGCTTTCGCCGCCCACGACGGCCGCCGCCACAAAGTCCTTCTTGCGCAGGGACAGGGTCTGCGCGCGAACTACGCGGGCGTTCCACGCCCACCCGGTGATGATGAGCACGGCCGCAATGCTGACCGGACCGGGGGTGAGGTAGGCGGCGAGCACCACCGCCAGGGGGAGTCCCGGAATGATCAAGAACACGTTCGTCACGAGGGACAGCACGTCGTCGACCCAGCCCCCGAAGTAGCCAGCCGCGACGCCCACGGCGGTCCCGATGCCGATAGCGAAGGTAGCGACGATGAAGCCGATGGCCAGGGAGATGCGCGCCCCGACCACGGTTTGCGCGAACACGTCCTGGCCTTGTCGGGTGGTTCCGAGCCAGAACTCGCCGCTTGGTGGTGCGAGGGGATCCCCCAGAAAGTCCGATGGATCCCGCACCAGGAGCGGCCCGAAGACCGCCATCAGGACGAACACACCGAGGATGGCGAGCCCTATCCTGGCTTTTCGGTTGCGGAGCAATTGGCGAAGCAAATTCATCATGGGCTCAACGTCGGGTGCGTGGATCCAGCCACACGTAGGCGATGTCGACGAGCCAGTTGGCGACGAGCACGGCGATGGTGATCGAGAGGAAAAGACCCTGCATCAGGGCGTAGTCCTTCGATTTCACGGCTTCGAGGAGGAGGTAGCCCTGGCCCGGATAGGAGAAGATGATCTCGGTCAGGAGCGAGCCACTGAGGACGAAGCCGAGCGCCATGCCGAAGCCCGTTACGTTGGGCAAAAGGGCGTTGCGAGCGGCGTAGTGCAGCATCACTCGCGACTCGGAAAGACCCTTCGCTTGGGCCATGGTGATGTAGTCCTCGCTGAGCACGCCGATCATGGTGTTGCGCATGTTGAGGAGCCAGCCTCCGAGCGACGCGATCACGATGGACGTGGCCGGAAGCACGGCGTGCCGGAGAGCATCGGCAACGAACTCGGCGTTCAGCCCAGGGGTCGTCGTGGCCGAGTACGCGTGGGACAGGGGGAACCAGCCGAGCAAGAAGCCGAACCAGTACAGAAGGAGCATCGCCAGCGCGAAGTAGGGAAACGCGCCGAGGAAGATGCAGGCCGGGGGCGCGAGCGTGTCGAGCCATCCACCGCGTCGCCAAGCGGTGACGATGCCGAGCAGGGTGCCGAGGCCGAACGCGATGACGACGGAGAGCCCGGCGAGAAACAGCGTCCAGAGCAATCCCGAGCCGATCACCTCGCTCACGGGCGCAGGAAAATGGACGATGGAGATGCCGAGATCACCGCGCGCCAAGTTCTTCAGATAGGTCACGTACTGGACGTGAAGCGGGTCATCGGTCAGGCCGAAGGCCACGCGAAGCGCCCCAAGGGCGCTCGGGTCGAGTCGTCCCTGGAAGCGGGCCTGCAGCGCCGAGGCTGGATCCCCCGGCGCGAGGCGGGGAATGAAGAAGTTCAGCGTGAGGGAAACCCACGCGGCAATGAGGTAGAAACCGAGGCGACGAAGGAGGTAGCGCACGACGAGAGGTGGACCTTCACCTGCCTTGGTCCGCTGCACGCGGTCCGGAAGGCTTGGTGCCTGCGGGGCGAAGCTCCACCAGGGTTAGGAGCTGGCCAGGCGACTTGTAAGGGGCAAGAGGGGCGTACGGGTCGTCCTTGTTGGGAAAACCCTCCACGCGGCGACTGTTGTAAAGGCCCCAGGTAGGGCCGGGGAAGAGAGGAATCGTCGGGGCGTTTCGCACGAACACGCGTTGTAGCTCGCTCGCGAGACGAAAGAGCTCCTTCGGATCGCTCGTCGAGGCGAACTCTGCGAGAAGCTCGTCGGCGCGCTTGTTCGCGTAGCGGTGCCAGTTGTTCTCTGCATTGTCTCCAAGCGGGCGCACCGTGTCTTTGCTCATCAGCCGCTGGTAGAAGCTCCACGGTGTGGCGCCGCTGTCCGACCACGAAATGCTGAGGTCGAAGTTGCCCACCTGAAGGCGGTCGAACCACGCGTTGAACTCGTAAGTTCGCAGCGTGGCGTCGATACCGATCGCCTTCAGGTTCTTGACGATGATCTGGGAGGCGATGATCCAGTCGCCCCACCCGATGACGCAGTTGACGTCCACCTCCCAGGGCTTGCCGTCGGGCAGCAGACGAATGCCATCCGGGCCGCGGGTGAGCCCGGAGGCATCGAGCATGGCTTCGGCCGTTTCCGGCTGATACTTCGTCCAGTCGCCTTCCTCCTCCAGCACCTTCGGGTCGTGCCACTTCTCCATGTAGAGATCGCTGAAGGCGGTTGCGTCTGCCTTGCGCGTGTAGCCCTGCATCGCGATGCGCACGATGAGATCGCGATCGATGGCGTAGCTGAGCGCCTTGCGCACGTCGACGCGATCGTACGGAGGATGCGCGTGGTTCGCGTAGAGCATCACCGTCCCTTCGAGGGACGGAAAATAGTAGCCTCGATGCTTCGGATCTTTGTTCACGAAGATCCGGTCGATGGCTGGCAGAAACCCGGCGCCCCAGTCGATTTCGCCGCGGATGATGGCGATGCTGAGCTGTTCGTTCCCCGGATAGGCAGGCACCCGAATCCTGTCGATGTTCGGCTTGCCCTTCTGCCAGTACCGCGGGTTCTTTCCGACTTCGTAGCTCTGATTCTTGAAACTGACAATGCGGTTGAAGGGCCCGGTCCCGACGGGGTACTCGTCGGCGAACTTGACCGGGTCCTTCACGTTCTTCCAAACGTGCTCGGCGATGATGGGGGTTCTTCCGATCAAGAACAGGGCGGGGAGAACGAACGGTCTCTTGAAGTGGAAGTGCACCTCGTCGCCCCGAACCTCGACGCTCTTCACGTGGGTCCAAACCGCGAACTGATCGAGAGCATTGTGCGTCTTCATCAGCTCGAAGGTGTAAGCCACGTCGCTCGGCTCCAGGAGCTCACCGTCTGCCCACTCCACCCCCTTTCGGATCTCCAAGACCAGAGTGCGGTTGTCGTCGGTCCACTTCCAGCTCGTGGCGAGCCAGGGCACGAACTGGCTGGTCGCGCGGTTGAAAATGATCAGAGGTTCGTAAATGCCGGCGGTGGCAGGCCATTGCGCCTGGCTCTCGAAGAACGGATTGAAGTTGCGGATCCACGTCGAGCGCAACGTGGGCACCACGACCGCGGTTTTCGACGGTCCGCGACTTTCGGTTTCGCTCTTCGTGCAGCCTCCGAAACCTAGGATGCAAAGGGCCGCGAGCGCGACGAGGGAGCCGCCGGTCTTGCCGAGGCCGGTGGCGGCATCACGTTTACTGGCAGCTCTGAGCATCATTTCCGTGGCGTCGGTCTGTCGGACGCAGGCATGCGTCTACCACAGCGGTCCGGGGCACCCCAAGGCGAGCGCACTCCGCTTGCGGCATTCGAGTTGCGCCGTCACCTGGGTGTCGTTTGACTGGCCATCGGTAGGGCTCATATTTCGAGCTACGTAGACGAGCGCGCGGCGCCGCTGGCAAGCGCAGCCTGCCGCTCGATCCGATGGGGGAGCGACCGGGCCGAAAGGCCCTGAGGAGTGCGAACATGAGACATCTGTGGGGGATGTTGGTCGTTGCCGGCGCAGCCAGTGCTACCGCATGTGCTAGCCAACAGTTGCGACCGGTTCAGACCGAATACGTCGGCTATCGCCATGCGCCGGGCGAGATGCGCGAGGCGCGCTACGAGGCGGAGCCGCGGAAGGACCAAACGGGGCATTATCCGCGCAACGTTCGCGGCACCGCGTGGCCAGGTGGACGCTCCGATTGGGCTGCCGGTGGGGTATCGAGAGTCGATCGCTACAATCGCGGTGGCGCATGGCGCCAGGCGGTGGCCGCTCCGATGATGGATGAAATCGCCGACGCGGAAGACCTGACCAGTTTCGAGGAGGCGCTGCGACTCACCGGCATGGACGAGGAGCTCGACACGAAGGGGCCATACACGGTCTTCGCACCCATCGATTTCGCCTTCGACGAGCTTTCGTACGAGTTGAAGTCGGATCTCTATGGGGCGGAGGGCCGCGAGCAGCTCCGCGACCTGATCAAGCGCCACATCGTAGCGGGTGAGTACTACGGGCGCGATTTCAACGCGGAGACGGAGCTCACCTCGCTCGCGGGCACCCCGATCCCGCTCAAGAATTGGCTCGGCAGTAAGGTGACGGGAGAGGCGCTGGTGCTGGAGGGCACGTCAACCCGCAACGGTGTGCTCTTCCACGTGGACAGCGTTCTCATCGAGTGACCGATTCTTTGTTCGTGTTCCTCGAGGGCAGGCTCGGTCGCGCCGACCATCCTCTGCGATGATCGCAGAAGGCCACCTGCCTCGAGGAAGGCCGAGCTCACTTCTTCGGTCGCTCGAGGACCTCGACCCGCACCTGGACGACTCCAGCGCGGAGCATCTCGAGGTCTTTTGCTGCAGCTTTCGACAGGTCGATGATCCGGCCACCCCCGCCGAAGGGACCGCGGTCGTTGATGCGGACGTAGGTGACCGCACCGTTGTCGACTCGGGTGACGCGAACGATCGTGCCGAAGGGGAGCTTCCTGTGCGCGGCGGAGTGCTTCTTTGGATCGTACACGTCGCCGTTGGCGGTGTGATTACCCGCGAGTGAATCGGCGTAGTACGTGGCTTTGCCTCGCAGAGTTTGGATGGCTCGCTTCTTCTCGAACCGTGCCGCCAGAGGTGAGCTCGGCCCGCCTTCCGCGCCCGGTGGTGCGGCCTTGGCGAGAGAACCCCCAGCGCCCGGCGTCTGCTCGGAGACGCCTGCCGTGGGTCCTTGGGGCTCCGCGGGTGCGGGATAGGAGGGTGCGGGCTGCGCTGGCCATGCGGGCCGCTCGGGCTGCTGCGAGGCTCCGCAGGCGGACAGAAGCCACGCCAGGAACAGACTTGCCGCCAAACAATGTGGCGCGTTCGAGGACTTCGATGCTCCGGCCGAATTTGCCATGCAGACCCGGGTCTACCGTTCAGGTGGGGATGGAGCCAAGTTTCTCGCGGCGCTGCCGGGGGCCGCTATCAGCTTCTGGCACGACTTGACCGGCTCACTTCTGGCGCGCGTCTGGGCTCGCTCCGGAGAGAGCGCGGGGCGGAGCCTCGAGCAGGCTGGAAACCCGATTGGTTCCGCAGACTTGTAGGCCTCGACCCGGTTTCGCCGGGGAGCGGCGGCGCTCGGGCAGCAGGCGATTTAGGCTTGAAGGAGCAGCGAGGAAGACTCGGCGTGACGCGGCAGTCCTGGAGCCGCGGCCTCATTCGTAGTAGTAGCCTCGCCCCTTTATGCCCTCTTTCCCTGCGGTACAGGTTCGTGAAGGAAGCTGTGCCTGGAGTCCGGACGTCATGCCGGGCGGGTCGTGCAATGCTGCTCGAAATCAATCCTCGTAACCCCGAGCCCCGAAAGATCCAGCGTGCTGTCGAAGCGCTGGAGGCAGGCGAGGTGATCGCCTATCCGACGGACACCGTTTACGGCCTCGGATGTGACTTGTTCAACAAGAAGGCGGTGGAGAAGCTCTACCGCATCAAGGGAATGGACAAGTCGCAGAAGCTGGCCTTCGTGTGTTGTGACCTGACCGACGTCAGCAAGTACGCGGTCATGCACGACCACGTCTACAAGACCCTGCGCGACTTCCTCCCGGGGCCGTACTGCTTCATTCTGGAGAGCACGCGGGAAGTGCCGAAGCTGGTTCACTGGCCTCGCAAGACCGTCGGCGTACGCGTACCCGACAACCCAGTCGCACTGGCGCTTTGCGAGGCCTTGGGACGCCCGATCATCTCGAGCACCGCGGCGCGTCACGGTCACACGCCGAACCCCGATCCGGCCGAGATCGACGACGAATTCAAGGGCCTGGCCTTGGTGCTCGATGCAGGCCCCGGCGGCACCGTGGCCACGAGCATCGTGGATCTCACCACCTCGGAGCCGAAGATCATCCGCGAGGGTGCCGGTGACGTTGCTGCGTTCCGCTGAGCGCGGCGCGCCCTCCCGAACTCATCAGCGGTCCGTTCGCGACGAATCGACGCGCGCGCCTTCTTTGACGGGGACGACTCTCACGGAGTGAGCCCTCCGTGGCCCTTGGGCAGGGAACACCGGTGATCACGAGAGTAGGCCGTTCTGCCTCGTTGATTCGGCCGCCCGCGGGGGGTATTGAAGCCACATGACTTTCGTCGTCACCGACAACTGCAAGAAGTGCCGTTTCACCGACTGTGTCGCGGTGTGTCCCGTCGAGTGCTTTCACGCCGACGATGAGATGCTCTACATCGATCCCGAGGAGTGCATCGACTGCGGGGCGTGCGTCCCGGAGTGCCCCGTGGAGGCCATCTACGACGAAGCGCAGCTTCCTGACGACCAGCAGGAGTGGCTCAAGATCAACGCGGAGCGATCAGTGAAGCTCCCGGTGATCACCGAACAGGAAGAGCCGCTTCCCACCGCCGAACAGCGCAAAGAAGAACTCGGCTTCTGAGCGTCGCCCCAAACGGGCACGCGTCGAAGCGAGAGTGGTGTGATGTACCTGCGAGCTCGGGAGGATTGCGCCTGCCAGAGCCTCTGGCGGTCGATCGTAGTCCGACCGCGCATGCATTCACCTAGAGCGACACGAAGCGCGGGTCGAACGAGCCGCGCTTCGTGTGAAATTTGACCGTTAGGGAGCCGGAGGCGGAGCGGAGCGCGTGGGTGGAGCGGAGCGCATGGGCGGACGCCGCGGCATTCCTCGCCCTGGAGGTGCCCCCATCGGTGCGGCCCCTGTCGGTGGGGCTTGCGCACTCGAGCCGAACCGCGAGAGCGTCGCCATCTGCACCTGGCCTCGTTGGTCGGGCTGACCCGCGGGGATCACGGCTGCGGCGATCGAGAGCTGGAGCTGTCCGCCTTGCGGCAGGGACGCTCCCGGTTGATAGCGGACCTTGCCCTCGCCACCCGCAGCGATCTCCTCCAGGGTGAAGGGCCCTTGGGCGCGGAGCCCCATGAGATCGAACGCCGACGAAGCTGCGTAGCGCTTCACACCGACGTTGAGAGTCACGCCGCCTGGGTCGGCGCGCTCCACCCGGATCAGACGGTAGGTCACCAGATCCAAACCGAGCACAGGTTCTCGGCTCGTCGCCATCCAAAAACCACCGGTTCCGACGGCCTCGTTCGGGTAGGGCAGTAGGGCGACTGCGAGGGCATCGCTCAGCGCCAGAAGCATGTCCACCAGATCGCTTTGGGCGCCCTCGCTGGCCTTCACCTCGAAGCCGCTGGCGCCGCCGTTCGGCCAGAGGTCGAATGAGATAGTGCTCCCTTTCAGCTTGTCGAAGGCCGCCTGAGCTTCGGGGGGGATGCGTCCGCTGGCAGCTGCCACCCCAACCTGCTTCACGGTCGCGGTCATGGGGCGCTTGGCAGGACCAGCGTCGGCGTTGCTTTCGTCCTTCGATCCAAACTCGAGGGCGAAGTCGATGGGGAGCGGCGGTTGACGGGGATCGGCTTGGAGAGCCAACTGGATCGTCGTCTTCTGAGATGACTCGAAGCCCGGGCTCAGCTTCACGCGCGGTTCCGCCCCGGCCGAACCGAGCTCGACGGACGGCGGAGCTCCCGCGTTATGGGCCTTGTCGGCGCCTCCGGGGCCAAAAATCCCTCGAGGTGGTGGCCCTTCTCCCGGTGCCGGGGCTGCAGCTGGGGGAGGAGCGCCGGATGCCGCCGCCATAGCTTTGGCCAACTCGGGATCGAGGGCAGGTCCCTGATCCTTTTCCGCGCTGGCCGCGGGCGTCTCCTCGCTCGCCTCGGGTTCCTTCTTGCAGGCCTGGCTACCGAGAGCCGCCAGGAGTGCCACGGTCATCATGAGTTGCCGAGTCTTGGTCATTTCCGATTCGGCTGTATCCCGGGCGTGGTGGCGCTGTCCAGGGGGACCTGTACGCTGGCCGTCTCGGTGGGGGCCGATGTCGTCTCGCGCGACTTCGTGCGTCTCAGCGTGGGGCGCAGGCAGGATCGCGGTGCCGGGCGACCGGTGAGCCGAGGTCGCGACAAACATTCCGGATTTTCCGTCCGCGGCAGGACACGCCTGGATTGACCGCGTCTGGCGCGTCCGTTGCAAGCTCGGGCACCTATGGGCGGTCAGGGAAAGAATCAACGACTTGCAGACGTCTTCGGCGGAATCCTGGTCCTAGGGGCGCTCCCTGGTTCCCCCGCAGCGAAGCTCGGTTTGCACTACGGGGACGTGCTGATGTCGGTCAACGGGCAGCGCACGTCGACGGTCGAGGATTTCCTCGCCGCGCGCGGTTTGAATACCAAGTTGATGCGCCTCGAAGTCGTTCGCGGCGGACAGACGGTGCGCATCGAGCTCGACATCAGCAAGCGTTCGGCGAAGCAAAGCCTCGAACAGGTGGCTGACCACCTGGCCCGCGGCGGTGGCGCGACCGACGATCCGAGCGGTTTGCCGTCCTGAGGGGCACGTCGCGCCGACCTTGACCGTCGGGCCATGGCACGAGATCCGTCTGCGTAGCGAAGACTACACTCCGGTTGCTCCGCGCCGCCCCGTGGTCCTCCCGACGCGCTTTCGGCACGGACGAGCGCACGCACACAGTGTCATCGTCCGGTCCACTCGTCCAACCGAGCTTCGGCTCGAGCAGAATCCGGGCGACGATGTAGGTCTCCGGACTCCTAATCTTCTCACGCGCCTCCGCGTCTCCTTGCCCCGGCCCGGGGTCGAACGGTAGGTTATGCTTTGGCGTTACCCGATGACGTTGGAGAGCGTTTCCCGATTCTGCCGTCCCGATTCTGCCACTATGGA
>JBNKGC010000036.1:0-41468 GCA_050289625.1 Polyangiaceae bacterium
CTCGTAGAAGATGCGCACGGTGTATTTCCCGGGCGGCAGCTCCAGGCGGTAGTAGCCATCGAAATCAGTGAAAGTCTCCTTCTTCCAGCCTTCGATCACTTTGACCTGCGCCTCCAGCGCGGGCTCCTCGAGCTGAGTATCCGTCACGAGCCCCCAGATGACGCCCTTTCCGGCAGGAGCTGGACGGTTTGGGGCCTCGCCCTCGGCCCACTCGGGGGTGGACTCCGCGGGCGCCTCGGGCGGTGGAGCCTCCTCGGGTGCTTCGGCCCCCTCGGGCGCCGGCTCCCCCCCGGGTGGTGCGGCGGGTTCTTCGTCGACGACTTCGTCTTCGTCCACGACGTCTGCTTCGTCGACGACTTCGTCTTCGTCCACGACGTCTGCTTCGTCGTCCGCCGGCGCTTCGGCAGAGGGTGGCGGCTCAGGCGGCTCCTGCGCGCTGAGCGCGGGAGCTCGCAGGACGAGCGCCATGATCAACAGGGGGCTACTGAAAGTGAGGGTACGCATCGAATGGAGTCTTCTGAAGACGGCCATCCCCATGGGCTGGCCGTAGCTCCGCTACGCCCCCCGTGACCCCGCGAAGCGAGGCCCGACGTAGCAGAAGGGGAAAAGGAGGAAGGGACTCCGGCGAAGATCGCCGGGAGATCTACTTGACGACTTTCTCTGTCAGGATGGCGATGCTTCGAGCGCCCGCGCTCCGCGACAAATCCATCGCCTCGACTGCCTGCGCGTAGGGCAAGGTGTCGTGCGCGTCGAAGTACAAGATCTTCGAGCGCTTCGCGGCGAGCATGCGCGGCAAACGAGCCCCGATTTCGTTCTTGGCCAGGACCGTCTTGTTGACGCGGATCACTCCCTTGGCATCCACCGTCATTACGAGAGGCTCGTTGTTCTTGCTTGGAGGAGGTTCGGGCTCTTCCTTCTCTTCCTTTTTCGGAAGGTTGAGCCAGAACGTCTTCGTCATGAGGGGGGTGACCACCATGAAGATGATCAGCACCACCAGGGCCACGTCGACGAGCGGCGTGACGTTCACGTTGGGGGTGGGCTGCTCTTTCTTGCCACCCCCACCCAGACTCATTCCCATGGATCTATCTCCGGATTACAGGGAACCACTTGCGTTGATTGCCCTCCGCTGAAGGAGCCCACGAAAGGTCAGGGCCCAATCGGCTGCGAGAGGCCTCGCGTCTGCACGCGCCGCTCATGTGTTCGTCGACCATCCCAAGCGATGTTTCGCTTCAGGCGCCGCCGGAAGCGGCCTTCTTGCGCTCGAGAACCTTCAGGCTGACGCCTTTGAACCCAATCTCTCGCAGCAGGGCGAAATTCTTTCGAACCTGCGCGTAGGGAATGCGCGAGTCCGTCTTCAGCATCAGGTGACGCTCCGGATCCTCCTGGTGGAGGCGACGCAAGGTCGCCTCCAAGGCGCTCGGCTCGATGGGCTGCTTGTCGACCAGCACATGGCCGTTCAACGCCACGATCACGTCGATGGGATTCAGGTCCTTCGGCTTCGGATCGGGCTGCAGAATGCTCGGCAGCTCGACGTGTTCGCCATCGTTGATGGCGGGTGCAATCACCATGAAGATGATCAGAAGCACCAGGACGACATCGACCAACGGTGTGACGTTGATGTCGGGTTCAGGCTGCTTTTTCGAGCTTGTCTGAAAGCTTGCGCCCATGGTTGGTCTCCATCTCGTCCAGCAGCTCACCAACGGAGCGGCCCAGAGCCAGCTCGATTGAGCTCACCCGCGCGGACAGGTAGTTGTAAAAAAGCACCGCTGGGATGGCGACGAGCAGACCGAGCGCAGTCTCGACGAGCGCTTCGGCGATACCGGCCGACACCGCACCCAGACCACCACTGCCAGTCGCGGCAATGCCCTGGAAGGCAGTGATGATGCCGATGACCGTGCCGAGCAGACCGACGAACGGTGCAACCGATCCAACCGACGCCAAGACGTTCATGCCGCGTCGGAGCTCGGCCCCGGTCGCCTCCATGCGGCGCTGGGCCTCGTTTCGAGCCAGCTCCACCGGAGAAAGACCGGCCTTCGGATCGTCTGCGCCATCGAGAAAGCGCGACGTCATCCAGTCGAACATGCGCGCCAGCGGTGACGCTTCGTGCTTCTTGGCCAGGGCGCTGATTTTCACCAGCTCCCACTTGTCGAGGACGGGTCGGGCTTCGCCGACGAACAGCTTCGATGCCTTGGCGGCTTTCGAGAAGGCAATCACGCGTTCCACGACTACGCCGATGCTGGCGATAGACATGAGAAGGAGAAATCCTGCGATTGCCTTGCTGAGGGGACCCATATGGGCCCAGATGTGTGTGAGATCGAAAGACATTACCTACTCCGTGAGTTGGTTGAGAGTTCGCGCATCGAAGCCGAGAGTCAGGTCTTCAAGCGAAAGTTGAAACGCGACATCCGATAGACCGAGACGGGTTGTCCGTCGCGGATGGCCGGCTCGAAGGTCCACGACTTCACCATGTCTTCACAGACCTGGCGAAGCTCCTCAGGACCTCGAACGGCCTTCACCTGCGTGGTCGTTCCCGCCATGGTCACCACGTACTTCACGATGACGGTACCCTCGACACCGGCAGCCTTTGCCGACGCGGTGTATCCCGGCCGCGGGTTGCTTAGCGGTTTGGGAGGGGTCGTCCCCTCCGTTACCCGAATGGGCCCAGCCGAACGCGCTTTCGGTTCAGGCTTGGGCTCGGGCGGTGGAGCCTGAACGACCACCTGCTTTCGCGGAGCGGTTCCTCGCGAACCAGCCCCGAGCATGTACGGGTCCACCGCCGCGTACGGATTGTCCTCAGGCTTCGAGTCCGTCTCTTCCGGAGCGTCGTCGGGAATCTCCGTCGGTGTCGTGAGCTTCGGAAGCACTGGTCCCCGCGGCCGGGGCTGCGGATCCGCTGGCTCCGGTTCCGGCTCCGGTTCCACTTCGGGCTCCGGTTCCGGCTCGGGCTCCGGTTCCTCTGCCAGTTGCACGTCGAGCACTTCCTCTTCGGGCATCTCTTGCGCGACGCCAGCCGCAGTGAGCGAAAGGAAGACGCCGAGCACCGCCACTGCCGTTGCCCCGACGCCGTATCCGGCGAGCAGGCGCTTCTGACGAACCGGGTCCGTCGCTTGGTTGGTCCACGCTTCAAAGTCCATCGGGTCGACCCGGACTCTGGTGGCGAACCGTGACGACTCCGTGGCGCAGCCGGAAAATCCAGGTGAACCCAGATGACGCTGCTCGACCCATCACGAACCAACGAGTCGGCTCGAGGCTGAGGCTTTTCGAACCTTGCCCCGCCGCTTCGTCGTGAATGCGAGCCAATCCGCACAGTTCACACGGTCAGCCACAATCGTAACGCCAGCTTCACTGCTTCGTCACACAACAGGG
The DNA here is from genome assembly GCA_050289625.1 of Polyangiaceae bacterium. Taxonomy (GTDB): domain Bacteria; phylum Myxococcota_A; class Polyangia; order Polyangiales; family Polyangiaceae; genus NIC37A-2. Next base: position 3,367 of record JBNKGC010000036.1, read on the forward strand.
CTTTGCTCGCTAGCGCGGATATTTCGCGACTTTCATGATCGCTTCACTGACACGTCATACGGGGGAGCTACCCCTCTTGTCGCGTTCGGATTGCGTGTTCACGGGGGCACCACGAGACATTCATCGAACCAGTACACCGGACGGCGCCCGCCCCCAGCCGCTTCGCAAGACCGCCGGTGAGAAGTTGAGCTGTTAATCCCATGGCGACAATCGTCATCGTCGACGACGAACAGGACATCCTCGATGTTCTCGAGTTCAACCTGCGGCAAGCAGGACACGAAGTTGTGGCGGCAACACGGGGCCGCGAGGGATTGAATCTGGCGCAATCCACGCGCCCCGACTTGGTCGTGCTCGATCTGATGCTCCCGGACATGTCCGGAACCGAGGTCTGCCGTGCACTCCGAGAAGCTCGCGAAACGCGTCACATACCGGTCCTGATGCTCAGTGCGCGCGGCGAGGAGATCGATCGCGTCGTCGGTTTCGAGCTGGGCGCAGACGACTACGTCACCAAGCCATTCAGCGTGCGCGAGTTGCTTCTTCGCGTTCGTGCGATCTTGCGGCGCTCGAAGACATCGACACCCAAGCAGAGCTCGTCGGTCTCGTTCGGACGACTACGGCTCGACCGCGACGCCCACCGCGTCTGGGTCGACGAAGAAGAGATCGTGCTCACGGCTCTCGAGTTCAAACTCCTGGTGACGCTCTTCGAACGGAAGAACCGAGTGCAAACCCGCTCCTCTCTGCTCGAGCACGTGTGGGGCATCAACGCCCACATCTCGACCCGGACCGTGGACGCACACGTCAAGCGCCTCCGTGAGAAACTCGGTGACGCCCGGGACTACGTCGAGACGGTCCGCGGCGTGGGCTACCGTTTCAAGGACTCTCCAGAAGAGGAGGACGGGGAGCTCCTCGAGGAGCCGCCCGACTCGAACCCGAAGGTCGCTGCCGGCTGATCTCGTCGCCTGCTGCCCGCGAGGATCAAAAAAAGCGGTCGCCGCCGCCTTCTGGGCCGTCCGGGCCCGTCCCCGCGGCGGTGCCGTCCAGACTTGCCGCGCCGCCCGCGCTGGATTTACTGCGAGGGCGTCCCACCCTCCAGGGAGCTCCCACCCTCCAGGGAGCAGAGTCTGCGGCCCGGTCGACCAGGGGAACCCCAAGACGTGGCCACGACAGCCGACCTTTGGCTACCATCCAGCCACCACCGAAGGCCTGACCGCCTGCACCCCCGAGACACTCCGGAAATCCTCGCGTTGAGCTCCCCTTCCCCCGCACCGCAGGGCCCCTCGCCGGCTCCCGTCCTTTCGTTCGTCGCACCTCTGTACAACGAGGAAACGAACGTCACGCCGTTCGTCCGGGCGGTGCGCGCGGCTGCGGCGCCTCTGGGCATCGCCTATGAGATCCTCCTCGTCGACGATGGCAGCCGGGACGGCACTTGGCGAAGCATCCAGGCGGCGTGCTCCGAGCACCCTGAGGTCAAGGGCCTGTCCCTGTCCCGCAACTTTGGCCACCAGGGGGCCCTGTTCGCGGGGCTCTGCCACGCTCGCGGCCAAGCCGTCATCAGTATGGACGGCGATCTGCAGCATCCTCCGGAGGTCGCCGTCGAACTCTACCAGGCCTGGCGTGAGGGCTATCACGTCGTGAGCACGCAGCGGACGGACAGCGCCGACACTTCAGCCTTCAAGCGCGTCACGTCGCGAGGCTTTTATCGAGTGTTCTCGAAGTTGAGCGGTGTTCAGATGGACCCGGGGAGCTCCGACTTCCGCCTCCTCGATCGAAAGGCCCTGGACGCCCTGACTCGCATGGACGACGCCGATCTGTTCCTGCGCGGCCTGGTGAATTGGCTGGGGTTTCGGACGAAGACGATTCCCTACCGCGCGGCGGAACGTCACTCGGGCGCTCCCAAAATCAACCTGAAGAGGATGCTTCGCTTCGCATTCGGAGCGCTGCTGTCCTTTTCGGCGCTACCCCTGCGTCTAGGGATTTGGATTGGTTTCCTGACGAGCGCTCTCGCATTCGCGGAGATTTGCTACATCGTCGTGCAGTACTTCCGCGGGCACACCGTCCAGGGGTGGGCGTCTGTGATGACCGTGATGTCCTTCATGTTTGGCATCCTGTTCATCCTGATTGGCATCGTCGGCACCTACCTCGGCAAGATCTACGAAGTTCTCAAACGCCGCCCTCGGTTCGTCGTGGGCGAAACCGTAGGCTTCGGAACGACACCCGAGACGGAAGCTCGATGACGGCGGCGGCTCTCGACAGCAGCGTCGAAGCCGCCCGGAAGGCCACCGAGTGGATCGTTGTCAATCGCGCGACAGTTGCGCTCGGACTGCTCGCTCTGTTGCTCGTCCTACAAACCCTTCGGCTCGCCTTCGTCCGCGCGCGCCCGCGCTGGCGCATTGCTCGACATCGTCGACTCGGAGCTCGCGGTGAGCGCGCCGCTCGCGTTTTCCTCCAGCAGGAAGGGTACCGGATCGACGAAGAGCAGCTCGTCGGTCGGTACTCCATCTCGGTCGATGGCGCCCTGCAGAAAGTCGATCTGCGCGCCGACTATTTGGTCAGCCGCGGCGGCAAGCACTACGTCGCCGAGGTGAAATCCGGTGCAACGTCAGGTCGCATCGAGACCGCCTCCACACGTCGACAGCTTCTGGAGTACCGCATCGCCTTCCCGGTCGACGGAGTGCTGCTGGTCGACATGAGCCGGCGGCGCATCGTCGAGATCGAGCTTTTGAGCGCCCCGAGCAGCACCGAGCCGCCGCGTCTGTCCCCCTTCATGCTCGTCGGTTTCTGCGCGGCACTCGGCGCCGTCGCCCTATTGCTCATGCTCTGAGAATGCGAAGCACGGTGCCACCTGACGAATTTTCCAGCTCAGACAGAACGGCTTTTGACCGCTGGGCCGACCAGGGCGTGATAGGCCGCTTTGCGGCCGGATCGAGCCGTGTGCGCCTTTGTGCGCGTCCGCCTCCCAAGGCTCACCGTGCACCTTCACCTCCCCGTGAGCTAACGTGCGCCCGAGCGCCCCTCCGATGCAAAAGTCTCCGAAGCTCCCTTCGCTCGACGACCTGAGTCCGGCGTCCTCTGCTCACGAACCCGTGCCTTCGGGCAAAGCGCGCGCTGGGTGGCACGAGGAGGCGGGCACCGCCCCGAGGAGTCACGTCGATCCAAACCTCAGGACCTCGCTCGATGCCTCAGGGGAGCAGGAGGCGGACGCATTACTCGGGCGGCGCCTGAACGACACCTACCTCGTCGAGTCGGTCATCGGCGAAGGGGGCATGGGGAAGGTGTACCGGGCGAGTCACACCCGGATCCCGCAGAAGCAGTTCGCCTTGAAAGTCCTCAGAAGGGACCTCTCTCAAGACACCGACCAGCTGGCCCGCTTCCAGCGCGAGGCGGAGACCGCCGCGTGCATCAGCCATCCAAACGTGATCGGCGTCTACGACGTGGGGCGGACGACCGACGGCTACTCGTATCTGGTGTGCGAGCTCCTCGAGGGGCACGATCTCGACAGCCACCTGGAGAAGAACGGCCCCCTCGCAGTCGCCGCAGCGGTGCGCATCGCAGTCCAAGTCTGCAGCGCTCTCGAAGCCGCCCACGCGGGCAACGTGGTGCACCGCGACCTGAAACCGCAAAACGTCTTTTTGCTCGCCGAAGCCGACGGCAAGGTGTCGGAATTCCCCCGGGTGAAGGTGCTGGATTTCGGCCTCTCGAGGTTCATGGACACGGCCGACACCCAGCTCACGCGCACGGGTGTGGTCATGGGGACGCCCTCGTTCATGGCCCCTGAACAAGCCAACGGGCTGCGTGTCGACCATCGAGTCGACATCTACGGCATCGGCGTCCTGCTCTACACAATGCTCACGGGGAAGCCGCCCTTCTCCGAAGACACGTTGAACGCAACCTTGCTCGCTGTCCTGACGCGAGAGCCCATCCGCCCGCGGTCGCTCAACCCCGACATTCCGGAAGACCTCGAGTTGGTCGTGCAGCGCGCGATGGCGAAAAGCGCAGACGATCGCTTCGCGGACGTCGAGGAGATTCGCAAAGCTCTCGAGGCCTTTGAACCGACCACAACGGGAGCCCCGGCCTCGACACGCAAGGAGCGCCGCCCAGCCGTGCCACGCAAGGGCTCGCGCGCGCGCCTGAGCGCGGATGCCTACGAGGTCAGTACTTGCCGCTCCCGCCTTCTCGTTTATCTGGCTCTGGCTGCCCTGGGCACTTTGGTGGCGTGTATGAGCGCGGTGAGCGGACTGGAACTCTTCACCGGGCCGCTCCAATTCACTCGAACGGAATTAGGACTGCTTTTCATGGGTGTGGCCGGCACCCTGCTCATGCCGGCGGCGCTTACGGTGCGCCGCTTTCGCAGGAAGGTATGGACCAGTAGCGCCAAGGTCCTGGATCTCCTCGAAGCCGTCCGGGGGCCCGTGGTCGCCGCCCTGCTTTCCGTCGGAATCGCGACCCTCGCCGTGCGCTTCGCCGACGTGGTGGTCGCTCGATTCGCGTTCGAGCACTTGCTCGGGCCCGATCCCGGCCTCGGCTGGGCGGGTTGGACCTGGCTACTTCCCGCCGTCGCCGCTCTGGCCGCAGCCACGAGCGACATCCGTCGCCGCCTTGGGCGGCGCGACATCAGCCATCTGGGACGCCTGCTGATCGGTGCTCCGCTCATCGGCGTGTGTGCGGCACTTTGCGGCGCGGTCCTGTTCCTCGGTCTCGAGTGGCGCAGTACATCCATGGTTCGGGCAACGCCCCAGGCGACGGTGCAAGCCGGTTCCCCCTCCCCCGCCGGAACCCACCCGACTTCCTTGAAGAGCGACGAGGTGGCAGCTCCCACTGCGCCCGAGGTGCTCAAGACCGCGAGTGAGGCCGAGCTCACCAAGGCGACGGCGCAAGGAATCGAGGGGCTCCTGCCCCTGTCGGAGAAGTACCCGAAAGATCCGAAGGTTCTCGAACCACTCATGATGGCCTTCGCCGCACGAGCGACGAGCATTGCCGACGCCATGGCAGTCGCGAAGCGACTGTTCGAGGTGGCTCCCCAGAAGGCGGGCGAAGAGTCGGCCGGAGTGCTGGTCAAGCGCGGCGCCCAGACACCGGGCAATGCCTCGAAGCTGGCCTTCGAATTGATGGCCGAGCACATGGGCTCACGGGGACCCGATTTTCTCTACGAGCTTTGGCTTTCCCACCCGAAGCTGCGTGAGGAGACCACGAAGCTCCTATCTTCGCCTCAGGTGACGGAGCGAGCGACGCCTGCCCTGCGCGTCGCCTTCGAGCTCCGCCAAGCCAAGACCTGCGAAGATCGGCTTCCTCTCCTGGAACGGGCACGCCTTTTGGGCGACGACCGCAGCGTGGCGATCCTTTCTCCGCTGACGGTGGGAAGCAAACGCGGCTGCGGCAAGTGGAAGAACCGCCCCTGCCCCGCCCCTTGCGCCGATCAAGCCAAAGAGTATCTGGACGCGATCCGAGGGATCACCCAGCGTCACGCAGCCACGACACGTTGAAGTGATGACCGCTTGCGGTGATCGCCGGAAACACGAGCGGCAGGTGCGACCAGAGTGGCCTCCCGTGGCCTGTTCGGCCCTCATCCGCTCGGTGCCAAACAGGCGCAGGGCAATCAACGAGAGCTGATCGCCGCCGTGGAAAGGGAGGAAAGCAGCGAGACCGCGGCTGGACAGAAGGGCACCAGGCTGCCACCCGCGTACACTACGGAGTAGGCTCCTCGCGTCGATTCATCCTTCGCCTCCAGAGGAGTCTCCCCGCGAGGGGCCTCTTCGGAAGAACTGCACGTGCCACGCCAATCGTTCGAACAAGTAGCTGCCCCGACGTCGCCGCACGTGACACCGGAGCCTGACGACCACCCCTCGTTCGGCGAAAGTGTCACCACGATGCCGCGGGTCGAGTGGTCCAGCGGGCAGTTCGACCGGGACGCCGACTATCTCACCCGCGAGGAACCCCTCGAGCTCCGCATTGGGAACGCCCCCATCGCGGTGGTCATGCGAACCCCAGGCGATGACCTCGATTTGGGCACCGGCTTCGCGGTGACCGAACGCATCGTGAGCGACCCGTCAGACCTCGAACGAGTCCACCACTGCAGTATCGGCGAACACGCGGAGAACGTGCTCGTGCTAGTCCCCCGCAACCCGGAGCAAATCGATCTCGCTCGACTCCAGCGCAACCTGTACGCATCGAGCAGCTGCGGCATCTGCGGCAAACGCTCCATCGAGCACGCGCTCGCCGAAGCGCCACCCCTCGAGGCGCGTCTCCGAAGTACCGCAACCTCGCTCGCCAAGCTCCCTGAAGCGCTCCGAAACCTTCAGCCCACCTTCAGCCTCACCGGGGGACTCCACGCGGCTGGCCTCTTCGACGCCGCAGGGCGCGTCGCGCTCGTGCGTGAGGACATCGGACGCCACAATGCCGTCGACAAGGCCGTGGGGGCTGCCCTGCGCGCTGGGATCGCCCCGTCATCGCTCGGGGTCGTGGTGTCCGGCCGCGCTTCGTACGAGATCATCCAAAAAGCCCTGGCTGCGCGAATCTCGGTCGTCGTGGCCGTTGGGGCCGTCTCCTCCCTCGCCGTCGAGCTCGCGCTGCGCGCGAGCATGACCCTCGTCGGCTTCGCGTCGGATCACAGGCTCTGCATCTACTCCGGACACGACCTGGTCGACCCCTGACACCACTTTCGTTTTCTAGGACCATCGCAGGCGATGGTCGCCACCACCTGGCCCCCTCCGAAGGGACCTGCGCCGCGAGAGAAAATGTCGGACATGCAAGACGACGAACACACAGACGTGATGCCACGAGTCGATGGGACACCGCGCCTCGGCCGCCATGCGACGAGTGCCGCCGGCTGGGGCTCGCTCCGCGTGACCTTGCGAGAGGCAAAACGACAAACGGGCCTCCCTCGCGCGCTCCGAGTCCTGGGCTCTCTGAATCAGAAGCGGGGTTTCGATTGCCCCGGCTGCGCGTGGCCCGATCCCCAGTCACGCTCCTTCGCCGAGTTCTGTGAAAACGGGGCCAAGGCAGTCCTGGACGAAGCGACGACCCGACGCATCGATGCTCGGTTCTTCGAGCGGCACTCGATCGAAGAACTGCTCTCGAAGTCCGACCGCTGGTTGAACGACCAGGGTCGTTTGACCGAACCGATGGTCCTCAAACCCGGGTCGAGGCACTACGAGCCGATCTCCTACGAAGACGCCTACGCCCTCGTCGCGGAAGCCCTGGTGGGGCTCGACGACCCCGACCGGGCAGTTTTCTACACGTCGGGACGCACCAGCAACGAGGCCGCATTTCTCTATCAACTGATGGCGCGCGGCTTCGGTACGAACAATCTCCCCGACTGCTCCAACCTGTGCCACGAATCGAGCGGGGCGGCGCTGAAGCAAACCCTCGGCATCGGGAAGGGAACGGTGCGGCTGTCCGATTTTTCGGCATCGGACCTGATCTTCGTCGTAGGGCAAAACCCGGCCACCAATCATCCCCGCATGCTCAGTGCGCTGCGCGACGCCAAGACCGCCGGAGCGGCCATCGTGAGCATCAACCCACTCCGGGAGCCTGGCCTCGTACGGTTCGCACATCCGCAAAGTCCCGCCGACCTTCTCGCTGGCGGAGTCGCTCTGGCCGACGAATTCGTCCGGGTGCGAGTCAACGGTGACCTTGCGCTGTTTCGTGGCCTGAACAAGGCACTCCTCGAAGCCCGAGCGTTCGATCCCCGAGCAATCGACGAAGGCTTCATCCTCGAAAAAACGCTTGGGTTCGATACGTTCGCCGCCTGCGCCCAGAAAACACCCTGGGAGCAGATCGAAACCCTGTCGGGTGTCTCTCGCCGAGAGCTCGAGGCGCTTTCGCATCGCGCTCGCCAGGCTGAAAGCATCATCTGTTGCTGGGCGATGGGACTCACCCAGCACGAGAACGCCGTCGCCACGATCCAGGAAGTCACCAACTTCCTGCTCCTCCGCGGCAACGTTGGTCGCCCCGGTGCCGGAGCGTGTCCGGTGCGCGGTCACAGCAACGTGCAGGGAGATCGGACGGTGGGAATCGCAACTTCGATGCCCGAGCCCTTCTACCGAGCCCTCGAAAGGGTGGCCGGTGTTCGTGCGCCTCGTCGCACCGGGCTGGATACGGTCGGTGCGATCGAAAAAATGCTCGTCGGCGAGGCTCGCGTGCTCCTGGCCCTCGGCGGGAACTTCTTGAGCGCGAGTCCCGACACCGAATACACGGCGCGAGCCCTCCGGGGCTGCAGCCTGACGGCGCATGTCTCCACCAAGTTGAACCGGTCGCACTTGGTGACCGGTCGCACGGCCCTGATCCTGCCCTGCCTCGGGCGCACCGAGCGAGATCAGACGGGGGGTCGGGAGCAGATCGTATCCGTCGAGAACTCGATGGGCGTCGTCCACGCCTCGCGTGGCGCCCTCGAGCCGGCCCACCCGGGCCTGAGAAGCGAACCCCGCCTGGTGGCAGAACTCGCAGCGGAACTGTTCCGACGCCTGGAAGCGAACTCGAGACCATCACCCTCCATCGACTTCGAGTCGCTCGGCGGGGACTACGATCAGATCCGCGGTCTGATCGAGGACGTGGTGCCCGGCTTCGGGGATTACAACCGACGCGTCCGCGAGCCAGGCGGCTTCGAGCTACCGAACGGGCCACGTGAGGGTCACTTCACGACCCCGAGCGGCAAAGCCGAGTTCGTCGCAAACGAGGTCGACGCCATCGTGCCCCTCGAAGGAGAGCTCGTGCTGACCACGGTGCGCAGCCACGATCAGTTCAACACGACCGTCTATTCGGAGGAGGACCGCTATCGAGGTGTTTCCGGGAGTCGACGGGTGCTCCTCATGGCTCGGGAAGAACTCGAGCGACGGCAGCTAGAACCGGGCGCGGCCATCTTGGTCGAAAGCAAATTCCGAGGCGTCCAGAGGCGCGTCACAGGGTTCGTCGCCCTGCCCTACGACGTTCCCCCCGGCACCGCAGTGGCCTACTTTCCCGAGGCCAACGCGCTCGTGCCCGTCGACAGCTTTGCCAAGATCAGCAGGACGCCTACCTCCAAGTCGGTGCGAATTCGCGTCGAACGCGCTTGAACGGAGTTGGCTACTCGCACTTGCCGCCGAGCAGGCCCCGCTTCAGGCCAGCGTTCGGCGGTGAATGCCCGAGCCAGATGTTGAAAAACACCGTACTGAAGTCCGCGCCTTCGACCCGTCCCCGAACCGTTCCATTCACTTCCACGGACAGGCCCTTCTTGGGAACGTAGGTGAAGGCGATCACGTCACCTTTCTTGAGATTCGGGATGAGCTTCCTGAACTGGTCGATGCGCGCCCGCAACGAGGCCATTCGATCCCCAGCATTCCGCTTGAACCCCTTCTCGATCGCCTCGTTCATCTCGTCGGCCTCGACGTCCCGAACCAGAGTGAGCACCATCTGCTTCACCTGTTCCGCACGGGCAATCTCGCCCCCATTCGACGACTTCGCGACTAGGTAGAGGGCCGCCACGTACACGTCGACGTTGAAGATCGTCGCTTCGCGGATTCCGAGGCCATTCAGGAGGAGCTTTTTCCCGATGACCTGCTTCGTTTCCGGATAGCTCACCCCACCGCACGACGCTGCCGAGGCAGCTGCGGGAATCAGCGTGGACGACGAGACGACGAGAACCGCCGAAAGCCACCTGCGCGTACCGAGCCCGAGAAGTCCGTCCGACATGACACCCGCCTTCTTGCACCGCACTCGAGTCACTCCACTCCCGGTCGAGGCAGAGCCGCCCTCAGCGGGACTGCCCGGACACTCCACCAGTTTGGCCCGGCACCCAGAGGGGGGCGAGGAGCCCAGGCAACAGCCGCGCGACCTCTCCATTGGGAGTGAAAACGAGCCGAAGCCGTGGCCCGCACGCCGTCTCGGTTCGCCGAGCGCGGGCTCCATTCGAACGCCCCCAAATCGGTCAAAATCGGCCTCAGATCCCAAATCCGCGCTCGTTTCCGTTCATGGAACTTGCGCCCGGGCTCTTTTGGGCTAGTGGAAGGCCTGTCCAAAGCCTGGCCCCTTGGACAGACCCCTTCGAGAGACGACGCCGCGTACTGGCCCCGGCCTACCGCCCGTTGCCCCTCCGATGGACTTGAAACTCCTCTAACTCATTTCGCCTTATTTCGACCAAATTCGCGGGGAATTGTCGTATTGTCCGCCGCCTTCGGATGCACGTGCTACGGTCCCGGCGCTCCCCTCGGCGGAGTCGCTCCGGCACCGGACGGCTTCGAAGCACTACTGAATCCCCCAGACACCCGCGCTAGACGGCGAAACGGGACACGACCCGCATCGCCCAAGCGCCGAGACCAACCCGTCCCTCGCGCTCCAAGGCGCCGAACCAGGGTACACAATGGCAACGTCGGAAACCACAGCAGCACCCTCTCAGGCTCCCTCTTCTTCCGCACTCGAACCAAACTCCAACGACCCACTGCGCGTCTATCTGCGCAAGATGGGCACTGTGCCGCTGCTCACCCGAGAAGGTGAAGTCGAGCTGGCCAAGCGAATCGAGGAGGGCACCAACGCCGTTCGGGACGCGCTTTTCGCAAGCAACGTCGTGATCGACGAGCTTCAGAGGACCGGTGAGCTGCTCGCTGAGAATCGTCTGCGTGCACGTGAGCTCCTCAACATCGAAGCCGACGACGACAGCTTCGACGAGGAAGCCGCTGCGAATCAGCTCATCGAACAGATCGACAAGATCAAGCGGCTCGCCAAGCGCCGTCCCCCGTTGGTTCGTGAGCGTCCCGAAGCCAACGAAGCCCGACAGGCCAAGATCGACAAGTCACTGACCAAGCTGGGCAGTGACCTGAGCAAGCTCCTCCTGGACTTGAACCTCAACAAACGCACCATCGACAAGATGGCGCAGAAGCTCAAGGCGCGCGCCTTGATCGAGCCCAGCGTCGACAACGGCGTCACCGTCGAGGAGCACGCAGAACTGCTGCGACTCGCGCAAGAGGTTCGTCGCGGCGAGCGACACGCCCAACGCGCCAAGGCTGCTCTCGTCGAGGCCAACCTGAGGCTCGTCGTCTCGATTGCCAAGCGCTACACGAACCGTGGTTTGCAGCTTCTGGACCTCATCCAGGAAGGCAACATCGGGGTGATGATCGCCGCCGACAAGTTCGAGTATCGCCGCGGCTACAAGTTCAGCACCTACGCCACCTGGTGGATTCGCCAAGCCATCACGCGCGCCATCGCAGACCAAGCGCGAACCATCCGAATCCCGGTGCACATGGTCGAGACCATGAACAAGATGCACCGCACCGCTCACGATTTGGTCCAGGAGCTCGGCCGAGAGCCGACTCCCGAGGAACTGGCGGGGCGTCTCGACATTCCTGCCTCGAAGGTGCGTAGCCTTCTCCGTATCGTGAAGGAGCCCCTGAGTCTGGAGACTCCGCGCGGGGAAGACGGCGACTGCACTCTGGGTGACTTCGTCGAAGATCAAAAGGCTCCGAGCCCCTCCGAGAGCCTCATGTCGAACGACCTCAACAAGCAAACCCGCGACTTGCTCGGTTCCCTGAGCGTCCGTGAACAGCGGGTGCTGCAGAAGCGTTTCGGCATCGGCGAAAAGAGCGAGCACACGCTCGAGGAGATCGGTAAGGAGTTCAACGTGACTCGCGAGCGCATTCGCCAAATCGAGGCGAAGGCGCTCCAGAAGCTCAAGAGCTCGCGCCGCTCACGTTCGCTCAAGGCCTACCTCGAGCAGTAAGCGACAGCTGGTCCGGCACCGCCCCGGAAGCGAACTCGGAAAGCCCGCTTCGGTCAGGCGGTATTCGGCGGCATGGCGGCGACTCCCTGGAGTCGCCGCTTTCGTTTTGTCGTGCGAGCTCCTCCGCATCGTTTCCCGATTTGGACGAACGAGGCGCCCGCGCGTCCCAAGCTGGTCCCACCTCAGACCACAGTGTGCGCGGCGCCGTCGCTTTCCCGCGCGTCGGTTGGAAGCATTTTCCTTATCCATTCATGCAGTTCGGCGTCAGCAGGATCAGCTCGCACAGCGTCGTCCTCCTCTGGCAGGTCTCTTGCACTTCGCCTTCGGCCGGCAACGAGGGAGGACGAAGTGACGCAAGCCCGAGGCCAAGCTGCTTCGCTCAAACCAGCTCGAGGACAATCCACGGCGGTCAAGCCAGGGGGAATGGGTCACCGCAACTACGGTCCGCTCAAGTCGCACACCGCGGCAGTGGCCGCCGTACAGCGCCTGAGTGACTCGGCCCTGATCGCGCTCGTCTACTGGTTGACGCATGGGCTTCGTCCGCAACCGTGGACTCACCTGAGCACACTCGCCGTGTTGTTCGCGGTCGTCGTGTTTCAACCGATTGCCGAGGTCAACGGCCTGTACCGGCCGTGGCGCGGCACTCCGATCCGCCGTGAGATTCAGACGGCCGTCATTGCATGGTTCATGACGGCCCCGATTCTCCTGTCCCTGGCCTTTCTCACCAAGACCGGCGAGGAGTTTTCCCGCATCAGCACGGTGTCGTGTTTACTCTTCGTGCCAACCGTCTTGTCCGCTTGGCGCCTCGGAGTTCGACAGGTCCTGATCGAACTTCGCAAACGAGGAAGAAACACGCGCTCGGTCGCCGTGGCCGGCTGCACGGAACCCGCCCAGGCCATCATCGCCCACATCGAGTCCGACGTGAGCACCGGCCTTCGGCTCCACGGCGTCTACGATGACCGAAGCGCTGCGCGGCGTACGCCCATTCCCGACCCCACCGCCAACTTTCGCGGCGATCTCGATGCCCTGGTCGAAGACGCTCGCGCCGGCAAGCTCGACATCGTCTACATCGGACTGCCGCTCCGGGCAGAAGAACGCATCCGAAGCGTCCTTCAGAAGCTCGCCGACACGACGGCAACCGTCTACGTGATTGCCGAATTCTACGGGTACAACTTGCTTCACTCCCAGTGGGCTACCGTGGGCGAAGTTCCGGTGGTGAGCGTGTTCGACACGCCCTTCGATGGATTGGGTGGTTGGGCGAAGCGCGCCGAAGATCTGATCTTGGGATCGCTCATCCTGGTGGTCATCTCGATCCCCATGCTGCTCATCACCCTCGTCATCAAGGCGACGAGCCCCGGCCCCGTGTTGTTCAGACAGCGTCGCTACGGTTTGAACGGCAAGGAAATCCTGGTGCTCAAGTTTCGCAGCATGACCGTGTGCGAGGATGGCGACCGAGTGCAGCAGGCTCAAAAGGGTGACACGCGCGTGACACCGTTCGGAGCCTTCTTACGACGCACGTCCCTCGACGAGCTGCCGCAGTTCCTCCAAGTCATCACCGGGGAAATGTCCATTGTCGGTCCACGCCCTCATGCGATCGCCCACAACGAGGAGTATCGGCGCCTCATCGAGGGCTACATGCTGCGCCACAAGGTCAAGCCCGGAATCACCGGCTGGGCCCAAGTCAACGGATGGCGCGGTGAAACGGACGTCCTGGAGAAAATGCAAACTCGTGTCGAGCACGACCTCGAGTACATCCGCAACTGGCACCTCAGCCTCGATCTTCAGATCATTCTGATGACCATTTTCGGATCGAAGGCGCGCCGGAACGCATACTAGCGTCCGTCGCGACCGCGACGACGCGGTCGAGTGAGTCGCGTCGAGAACACCGAGCCCGTTGCTCGAAGGGGGGAGAGCAATGAAGGGATCCAGTCAGCTGGTGGTGACCATCTGTGTCTCCATGGCAGGGTTTGGCGTGGCGTGCTCCGGAGAAAAGGACGAGCCACCCACCTTTCGAAGTCGACCAGCCATCACCGCGCGTGTCGGTTCCGAGTACACCTACGACGTCGTCACCGACGATTCAGAGTTCAACGGCCGCGCCATTTCCGCAGAAACTCTTCCCTCCTGGCTCACCATCGAAGACCACGGAGACGGGACGGCCCTCTTATCAGGGGTGCCGACTCCCTTCGACACTGGCGAGAACGCGGTGGCCCTCGTGGTTCGAGACGGCGACGGAGCGGATCATCAGAGCTTTTCGATCCAGGTCTCGAGCACATTCTTCGCAGTGGCTCGAGACGACGCGTTCGATGGGAAGAGTCTCGCTGAATTCTGGCACCTTCTGGACCCCGCGAAGGACTCCCGGTTCTCCGTGAAGTCCGGAACCCTGAGGCTGCTGGTCCCTGCCGGGGTCGAGCACGTCCTTCGGCCTTCCGGGGGAACTGCGGCGCCCCGCCTTGTGCAGCCGGTGCCGGACAATGATTTTGCGATTGAAGCGAAATTCGTGTCGCTCCCCTCGTCCCGCTTTCAGCTCCAAGGAATCGTCGCTCAAGAAGCGGCAGACCGCTTCGTGCACTTCGGTGTCCAGCACGACGGAGGGGGACTGCGCGTCGTAGCGGCGTCGGCCCGAGACGACGAAACCCGCGTGCACATCAACCACGCTTCGGTCTACCCGGAGCCGACCCACCTGCGCGTTCTCCGCAACGGCGAGTTCTGGACGTTCCAATATTCACCGGACGGCGCGCACTGGACGGTCGCCGCAACGTTCTCCGAGACCCTCGTCGTGCGAGACGTCGGCCTGTTCGCTGGAAACGGACGCGGAACGAGAAGCCCGAGCTACGAAACCCTGGTCGACTATTTTCGCAACTCGGGACTCTCGCAGTTGCCCGCGCTCGAGCTTCCCGAAAAACCCGCGGTCCGTCCGGCCTCACAGGTCGCAGAATTCGATTGAGACGGGCGCGACCCGCGCGTCTCGTGCTGGGACCCATCGGCGTTCGCAATCGAGACGGCTCATCGAGCCTCTCTCGATAGAGCCGGATAGCGGCAAGGAAAAAGCCGCATCAACGGTTCTCGCCCCGACGATCTTCCGATGGCATGAGGCTTGCGACGTCAACGCGAAAGCCTGAGGCGAGGGACGCCTCGGCAGGCAAACGACGTGAGGATTCGACCCTGGCTTTGGTCCGCTGGACTTTCGGCGCTGGGCGCCGCCTTGCTCGTCGCAGCTCGACCGCACCCGAGCAAGTCCCCTCCGGAACCCGGCGGAGCTCGTCTCGTGGTCGACTACATGAGCGGGACCGAGACGGCAGCCTTCCTTTTCCGCCTGTCCCCAGTGCGATGCACCATCGACGACGCGATCGTCAACACCGTGACGGAGGGCATAGTGGGCCTTCGTCCGGAAGCTTCCGCCGGCCCGTTCGGATTCGTCGATCAGGTGTTCGAGCCTCGTGATCGACACCTTCGAGCCACGTTTCTGGTCAACCTGAAGCCAGGGTGTTACCGACTCATCGCCGTTCCGTCGGACGATGGCGCCACCTTCCGCCCTGCGAACGGATGTAGCGTCGCAGCAGCAGAAACGCTGCGTGTGTTTCCTGGAAGATTCACGGAGCAACTCCTCGTGAGTCAGTGCACGAACGATCCCCTCACCAGCGGCACGTTCGCAAATTCCTTGAGCGCGTTGAATCGAGCGCCTCGAATCGACGACGTCACGACGTCCGAAATGACCCCGGGGGTAATTCGCGCCTGTGTGACGCATCATGATCCGAACGATGACCCGGTCGAACTGGAATGGGTCGTCAGAGGCGCGACAGACCGGCAAGTCACTCTCACGAACGAACCGCGCACCGTCATCGGCTTCGAGAACGACTACCGCATTTGGAGCCAATGCGCGCTCGCTCGACGAAGTGGTTCCCCCTACGAAGTCGAGGTCACGACCCACGACGTCTCCTCGGAGCATCGGAAGGTCCGCAGAGAAGAGCTCACGTCCGATGAGCGTTCGAAGGCGACGACTCACATCGCCGTCCCGAGAGCACCTCGTATGGAAAGCGAGCTCCAGGATGGGTGCATGAACGAAAAACGCGCACAGGGTCCCGGGCGACTCCCTGACAGACTCCGCGACTGAGACACGACGCGTCGGGGCGTCGGGGCGTCGGGGCGTTTACCGCAGAAACACGCTCCGGCGCCCCGGACTTTTTGCCCGCCCTCAGGCGGCAACACGTCACGACACGTGAGCACATCGTGATGCCGGCGCGCTCCTTGCACGAGCGCCAAGCGTGACCCCCAAGACCAACCGAGTTCCGCGGAGTTTCTCACTGAAATGGCCTCTCTGTGTTCTCACCTGTCTCGCTCTGGACCTCGCGACACCCAAAGCCCATGCGTACTCATTCATGCACACAGATGGGGGGCGACGTCTCCAATTGTCCCCGTACAACCGGTGGACCGGCGGACCCTACCTGCCGCTGTCCGGAAACGTTCGGAACGAAAGCAACATCACGAGTGAGGAACTGCAGGCTGCGGTAGTCGCAGGACTGCAGGCGTGGCAGCAAGCAACGGACTACGCGTTCTCTTTCGACTATTGGCAGGGAGACGACCCCGACGTGTACGGCTTCGGGATGCGTCGAGATGGCCTGAGCACCGTTTTCTTCGCGTCTCAAGATCCAGCGGGCTCCGGTCTCTCTCCGAGCCAGTCCGCATACACGCGTGTCTACTTCGACGCCGAATCGGGGGACATCGACGAAGTCGACATCGTGCTCAACGACGTCGACGTGCGCTTCACCACGGATCCAACGGGAGCCCTTGAAATCGACGATGGAAGCAGCCGACCGATCGTCGTACTCCAGGACGTGGTCGCTCACGAGATCGGCCATGCTTTGGGCATCGGCCACAGCGGTGTTCTCGACTCCACGATGTTCGCCTACGGTTGGAAGGGTCAATCGGATCTCAGCTGCGACGACGTCGCAGCCGTGAGGTCGCTCTACGGAGGTGGAGAACGCCTGGGTTCCCTGAGCGGTCGGGTCCTCGCACCAAACGGGGAACCCGTCTTCGGAGCTCACGTGGTGGCAATCGATCTGTCGATTCCAGCCGTGGCTGCGAGTGCGTTCACGGGAAGGAAGGGAAGCTATCTGATGGAAGCCCTGGCGGAGGGCAAGTACGTGCTGATGGTCGAGCCGTACGGAAGCGGCCCCGACTCGCTCGACGACATCTACGCCAGTATGGATCCGGACGCCGCGTGCGAGGGCAAGCCGTTCTCCCGAACCTTTCTCGACGATGGTGGAGAGCTCGCGATCGCCAAGGTGAGCGCAAACGAAACACAAAACGTGGGCGACACGATGGTGTCTTGCTCGGGCGTCTACCCCGCCCTGGAAGCAGATGCGATGGAGCTCCCTCCACTTTCGGGCGGCGAGCAATTCGTCAAACTGTTGCTCACCCAACCCGGCGCCGCGCAGAATTTCTACGTCGAGACTACCGGTGGTCCGCTCGACGTCACGTTCATGAGCTATTCACTCTTTTCACCAGCACGCGTCATTCCTGAACTCTTGGCGAGCGACGGTGTCCGCTACGAGACCACGAACGATCCGTCGTTTGCGTCGTTCGACGCGCGCTTGACAACGACTTCTCTGCCGGCAGGGGTGCACGATGTGAGCTTCGCCACGGAACTCTTGCCGGACACCGCGTACCCCATGGGCAGAACCTTCCTCGACGAGGAAGCTTTTGTGCTCCTGATCGGCAGGACAGACGATCAAGAGGCGACGACTTGCTCTCCAATCGTCACGAACGTCGCCTACACGTCGCCGGACGGACCGCCTCGTCGCCGATACGTCGACGACGACGGGTTCATCGGCGCCTGTGCCTTCGGCTTTTCGAGGCCCGCCCGCCCACTCCCTCTCGTAGGTGTCCTCTTGGGGCTCGTAGCGTTTTGGCGCCGACGCCGTGCACGAAACGCCCTTTTTCCACGCCCGGGCAGCACTGCGTAAATTTCGACCGCTGTCCGGCCGTCTTGGGGAAGGCTGTGACCCACCGCTTCGACGACGCTCTATGGTCCTCCGAGTCCGCTCGCGGCGTGGACTCGGGCGACCGAGCGCGCGCTCGCTGCGGCGTGTTCCGCTTGGAGATCTTCCCGGATACCCGCGCCGCCGTGCTGAAGCTCCAGGAAAGGCGCGTGGAGTCTGCCCAAGCCTTGGCGCTCCTCGAGACAGACCCCGGACTGGTTCTTTCCCTCCTCGGCACCGAAGAGGCTCGCGCCGCCAAGAGCCGATGTCACCGGGAGGCCCTCGAGGTCGTCGGACTGGAAGGACTCGCCAAGCTCGTTTCCGAGCTCGACACGCTGCCTCTCGAGCTGAACGATGCCGATGCGATTCGCGAGGCGCGCCGGCAGATGATCGCCACGGCGCGTATCGCAGCAACTTTGGCAGACAGCGTCGGGCTTCACCCCGATGACGCATACGCGGCAGCCCTGGTTCACGACATCGGACGCATCGTCCTTTCGACCACCATTGGATCGACCGAGGAAGAAGAGCGCCCCGGCGAGGACCGTGGGCTCGACACCGCAGCGCACTTGGAACGACACCGCCACGGATTCGATCATGGAACGTTGGGAGCGGTTCTCGCTCGCCAAGTGAACGCCCCTCAGTGGCTCGTCACCATCATCTCTTGGCATCACCACCCGGGCCTCGCCTACTCGGCAGGAGGCTGGGAGGCACGGATGGTCGCGCTCCTGCGAACCGCGAGTCTGCTCAGACGAGAGATCGAACGCGGTGGGCCTCGCGACGAAAAGATCGCGCTCATTTCTCGTGAGGGTGCCGCGTCCTACCTCGAGCTCGGGCCGGCCGATCTTCTTTCTCTATGGGAGGGCGTGGAAGCCACCGCTTCCCACGATCCATCGGCGCTACCCTTGGGAAGTAGGACGAAGCAGGTCGAGCCAGCACCCGATCAGTGCGTCGCCTGCGACGCCCCAGGACCCACGCTCCCGTGCCGCGCGTGCGGGCGCGCGGTGTGCGCCGCACATCGCAAGGAACCCGACGGATGGTGTCCCTCCTGCGCCCTCGCTTACACCTGGTCCCCCCGAGCGCCCCTCGTCACCGTGTCCTTGGTGCTCTTTCCCGGAGTCGCCCTGTCGCTCCTCGGCGCTGCGCTGGGACTCTTCGGAAGTACGTTCACAGCAGCGCTGTGCTTCGCGGTCGCGTCGATCGCCAGTCTCGTGACATGGGTCTTGTTCGAGGGATACAGGCGCTACGCGTTTACCCGTTCGCGTTCGGCACGCGCCACGGCACGCAGCTCACAGGTCGTGCTTCGCGCCCCGTGAGACTGCTTCAGTACCGGTAGCGCCAGCTATGCGGCACCGCGATTCGCCGATCCGCTGGACCCGCTGAGCGCGCCTCCTGCGACGACAGCGCTACCTCCGCAAAGAGGGGCAGATGGTCGCTTGCGTCCGTGGGAACCGTGCGGCTCCGAATCGGCGTGAGCGCTCGGACGAATACGTGATCCAGATGAGCGCCGAGAGGCCCGTTGTACGCCGTCGGCCCAACACCG
The DNA here is from genome assembly GCA_050289625.1 of Polyangiaceae bacterium. Lineage (GTDB taxonomy): Bacteria > Myxococcota_A > Polyangia > Polyangiales > Polyangiaceae > NIC37A-2. The sequence goes on from JBNKGC010000036.1 coordinate 22,568, forward strand.
CGTGTTGCGCGCAAAAAACCTTGGCGCTCGAACAATCGAATCGTTTCGGCCCGCGTCTTGCGGTCGAGAGTGTTGAAGTCGCCGCCGATGATCACCGGATACTTCTGGCGAGCAGCGTCGGCCAAGATGATCGCCGACTGCTCGAGGCGTTCGCGACCCCCGAGCAGGATGGTCTCGTTGTGCACGCTGTAGACGACGAGCTGCCCCGCTCCAGTATCCAGGCGGGCTCCGACGGCAATGCGCAAACCGCCGTTGAAGGGATTTTGGTGGGGAAGGTCGAGCTTCCAGTCGTCAACGATCGTGTGTGTGGTCAGCACAGCATTGCCAAACTCATCGCCCTTCCGCATCGACCCGGCGTAGTAGATGAGGTTCATTCGCAGGGCTTGCGCGACGAAGTTCGCCTCTCGCCCGCTTACCTCCTGCAGGAGCACGATGTCGGCGCGACGGAGGTCTGGATCGGCCTTCATCTCCCGCGCTGCCCGCTCTACCTCGTCCCCCCACTGAATGTTGAACGTAACGACGCGGACCACGCCAGCGGTTGGGTTTGGCTCTTCGACACCTGGAAGTTCCGGAACGGTCCAGTTCACCTTGGCGCCCCTGGGATCGGGGCCCGCCGCATCCATGAGGGAACTCGAGGAGATGGCCCGGGCAGCCGGCTCCCTTCCCTCCGAAGCATAGTCCACTCGAAGACGGGGCGCCGACGCTCCTGGAAACCCGGCGACCGTCGCACACCCAGCGACGGCTATCGAAACGAGGAGGAGCAGAGCCCAAGCTGGACACACTGCTGCGCCCAGCGAACGAGCGCGTCGCCGCGCGAGCCCTGGGCCCGCGGACGTCCCCGGAGCGTCGGACTGCATCTCGCCAGGGGGGATGCGATTGCTCGTCATTTTTTCGTGAACGTAGGCTATCGTGCGCTGAGTGTCGCTCTTCACGTCAGCGCGCCTCCTCCCACGAGAGCTGATCGAGAATCTCATCGAGCTTTCACCGGAGGAGCTGGCGCAGAACCCGTATGGTCCGCTGTTGCTCGTCGTTCGCGTACCAGCGAAACGTAGCTCCGATTTCTCGGGTGTGCTCGAGGACTTCGCCCGGCGCGGTGGCGCACGCTCCAATCGTCCGGTAGTTATCGCGACGACCACGGAGATCCCTACGGTCGTCCTCGATGAGGACGTGAGTCTCGAAGCTGACTACATTGGCCTCCTTTCTGAGCTTGAAGACTCCACCCACTGCGTTCTACCGCTCGTTCCCCCAACGTCAGGTGGGCCGCTCTCGATCGGCCGCTCCCGAACCAACGACATCGTGCTTGCGGACGACTCCGTGTCCCACACTCACGCCGAAATCCGCTTCGATGGGGGCTCGGCGCTCGTGGACCTGAATAGCAAGAATGGATCGCATCTGAACGGTCAGAAGCTACGGCCCGGAACACCTGCCTGGCTCCAGCCAATGGACCGACTCAACTTCGGTGCCGTCTCTGCATTCACGTGCGCTCCGCGGGTCTTGCGAACGGTGCTCCGACACGAAATGAAGAATCTCCTCTGAACGCTCCCCATTCATCATCTGCGACTACCGCAAACGGTCACCACAAGAGTGGCCCCCACGAGTAGGACCTCGACGCACTCGACGTTCCGGTCCGAGGAGTTCGAGACCTTCCCCTGTGGAATGCTGCAAAGTGGCCGTCCTTAAAGTCGAAGGGCTCAGGTGAGTGGAAGGCGCTCCGACGTGGGGACAGTCGTCTCGACGTGATACCCCTTCAGCAACGGAGGGGGGTTCCACGTGCTGGTCACGGTTCTCATGTTGTGTTGGCTCCTGTTTTCCGGAGCCGTTGCTCTCATGCTGGGACGTTGGCTCAAGACGCAACCGCTGACGGTCGTCTCGCGCGAGCTGCCCGAGCGAAGCCCTGGAAGCGACTACGGAGATCATCGCTTGCGATGATCGTGGCCCGTGACCCCCGCCGAGACGTCAACCGGGTGACGCTTTCTCGTTCGCGGGGGACTCGGGTTCCGATGCGGAGTTTCCTGCCGTTTTACCGACGAGGCACCGAGCGAAGGACGACCGACGCGGCTGGAGCCACGCCGACACCAGAACGCAAGAACGAACGTCGATCGCAAGCCCACCTCCCCCTCCCGGGAGCGCGGTGCGCTGGGGCCGACAGTTCAGGGGGCACGCCGCGGTGGGAGCACCACTCTATGAACGCTGGGACAAACTCGAGGAACGGCTCGACTTGCGCCTCGAGGCGCTGTCCCTTCTTCGAGAGAACGCCACGTGCTGGATCTATCAGGCCGAGGCCGCAGGCGAGACGGTCGTCGTCAAACAATACAAGAGGCACGCACGGGCTCTGTGCGCGCGTGAAGCCGACGCGCTTGCGCTGTACGGTGAGCTTTGTGAAAGCTCCGCGACGCTTCTCCCTTCGCGAACTCTGGCCGTGAGCCCGACCAAGGGCACGCTTTGCGTCAGCTACATTGATGGCCGGCTCATGAGCGAGGTCCTTCGTGGTCCCCTCAACGCGGGTCGACGAAAGAAATGCCAGCAAGCCGTTGGAGAGATCGGTCACCTTCTGTCCCGACTCCGCAAGCGCAGTCTCACCCACCGTGACCCGTCACCCTTTTTGGAGGAATACATCCTGTTCGTCTCGCGTGGGCTCGAACGCACTCCGGGTCTGGGAGCCATCGTTTTCCGAGGCTACGAGCGACAGGCCGCGCGCCTCTACGAAGAGCTCTGTGAGTCCGAGGAACGCGCCTCACTGAGCCACGGCGATCTCGTCCCCGCGAACATCGTCGTCGGAGACCGCGGCGTGGGGTTGATCGACTTTGCCAACACCAATCCCGAGGGGCACACGCTCGACGACCTCTACAACTTCCAGATCACCTGCGAAAATCTGGTCCACCTTCCGTCGAGTTTCCGACGGGATCTCGTAGGCGCCTTGCACGAAGCCGTCGGTTTGGGCGAGCACGACGAGCGAGCTCACCGCTTTTTTTGGGAGTACCACCGACGTCGATGGATCTTGCTTCAACTGTCTGGGGGTCTCGCCCATCGCGCCAAAGCGCTCGTACGCCTGCCGAGCATGCTGCGTCCATTTTCTCCCGAGCACGTCGCGCGCTCGCAACAAGCCATTTTGCACCCCGAGTGAGCTCGCCTCCAAGCAGGTTGACAGGCCCGGTAAAGCACCTGGGCCTTCGTCAACGACCGTAGGCTAGGTACTCGAGCTCCCCCGCTGGATCGGGCGTTCGCTCCGCGCTCTTGAGAAGGGCGAAGGAGACGACGGCCACCGTCCAGAACAAGTACGACTGAATGGTTTGCCGCGCGATCCATTCGAGCAGGCCATGGACGTACATCACGGAGAGCCCGGCCAAACACCCCATCGCGAGCTGACCCCGGTAGTCGCGCCGCGACAAGACAACCGCCCTGATGGCGCTCCACAGGACGACCAGGAGCAAGAGAACGTAGGTGAAGACACCCCAGTAGCCGCACTCGGCGGTGGTGAGCCAGTAGATGTGATGGGCAACTCCCGCCTCGGTTTCGTCGAGGCCAAGCCGAGGACCGTACGTGTGCTGGATCTCGTGCGAGTAGAGGTTGAAACCGATCCCGAACGGATGATCTTCCACCATGAGATGCGCAACGGTCTCGAACTTCTCCCGCGCCTCCGCCGACGCCTTCGGAGCCCGGTTAAAGCGTCGGATGATCGAATCGAACGATTTGGCGCCGACCAAAAGCCCCGCCATCAGGCCCAAGGCCGTGATCGCGAACTTTCTCGCGGTCAGTTTGCGAGTCATGGAGTAGAGGTAAGTCGTTCCCAAAGCCACGAGCATCATCACCAAGCTGCCTCGCGACAGAGTGAACACCACGCAGACGACTCCCGAGGCAACCGCTGCGCCCGAGAGCCTCGAACCGGTGTACATGAAGCGCGCGAGCATCAAGGGGAGCACCAAGTTCACCGCCATGCCGAGACTGTTTTGATGGGAAAAAACCCCGGCGACTTGGTGGTAGCCGTCCACGTAGCGCTGCTTCACACAGTAGATGCCTTGAAACACGAGCCCCAGAGCGATTCCCTCGAGGACTCTCAGCAAGAGTTCGGGCCGACTGCAAATGCGCCAGAGCACGGCGACGAAGGCGAACATGCGGACGAGCTTCCAAAGAGCGAAGGCTCCGTACAGGGGAACTGCCGCACCGAAGAGGGAGGCGGCGCAGGTGAAGAAGAAAAGAACCTGGACCTTCCGGAACGGACCGCCTCGAGGCGGCGGAGGCACCGCAAACCAAAGCGTCCACGCCAGGAGATCGATGGACGAGAACTCGAAGCCTCGATCCACCCCACGATAGTTTTCGTGGGAGACCAAGTTGACCGTCGTCAGGGGGAGGAACATCGAGAGCCCCAGGACGACGACGAGAAACGCCACCCAGCGATCCCGACCCCTGAGAAGGATCCCGAAGGGAACGATCGCCATCAAGCCGAAGGCGAGGACGACGTACTTCATACTGATGTTCCAGGACGGGTGTGAACGCGCAGCGCTTCAGGGGGACAGAAGATGAGACTCCGTCAAAGGGCCGTCATCCTATGGCTCGCGGCTCCCGGCGTGGCCTGCCACGGGTCGGAGCGGGCCTCGAAACCCGGACTGGACGCGGATCTGCGCTCCGAGCTCGGGAAAGCGACCCTGCCCAAACGGGTCATCCGTGGCTCGGACGAGGTTGCGCCTGCTCATGCCAAAGGCGCCTCGATTGATTCGAAGGCCCCGAAAGGAGGCCCGACGGGACACACGGCCCTGCCCCTCGTCCCCCTGGGCGCGGGACGCTACGCGTACAACCCGCATCGCCCGCTCCCGTACAGCGTTCGAGGAAGTGGTCACACTCACGTCGCCCCGGACCACTCCGGTATCGACGCCATGCTCCAGGAAGAGCGCCTCCGCGATCTCGGTCCGGGACACCAGCACGACTTCGTCTGGATCACCGCCCACAACTTCGTCGCGCCCGACCCGGGCGTTTCCCAAATCCAGCACCTCTTCGGCGTCGAGGTCTACACGAGAAAAGACGCTCGAGGCGTGTCCCCGCATGTCGTCGCCCTCCTGCCCGATGGTTCCTTGGCGGACGCCGGCGCAGAGCCATTCGGTCTCTACGAACACGATCTTCAGGACCTTGCCGATGCCATCGAACGTGCGGGAGGCCTGGCGGTGCTGGCCCATCCCGCGCGCTACTCGCCGGACGAACGCGACGTCATCGCGGTCGATGATGCTTTGTGGGGCATCGAAGCCCTGAGCGGCTCCACGAAGCCTGAAGACAACCTGCGCTTCATCGATGCCCGTCTCTCCGCCGGGAAGTACACGTGCCTTTCTGCAGGCGGGGACATCCATGCCGAAGACTACAAGACGACGCTCGGCTACCAGGTCGTCCAAGTCTCGACGCCCACCCCAACAGCCGCGGAAATCGTCGACCAGGTCCGCGCCTGCAACTTCTTCGCCTGCGGGACGCGGAACACCGGGGATGCGCCGCTCGAATCGCTGACCCTCGTTGCCGTTCAGGACGAGATTCGGTTCGCCAGTGCCGGCGAGCTCGACGAGATTCGCTTCGTCGGTCGCGGAGGAAAAGTCCTCAAAGCGGCTACGAGCACCCGCACGGCGGCCCTGCGCCTCGAGGGGGACGAGACGTACGTGCGGGTCGAAGCGATCGGCTCGGAAGGTCGCGCTCGCTGTTACTCCCAGCCCGTGTGGATCATTGAAGACGGCAAGTAGTACCTGCGACGGGAAGGTGCATGCCCGTCTCATCGATTCCAGCTCGCAGCGCGGTCGTCCGGATCGAAGACAATCCGCAGTGCACCGTAGAACCACGCCTCGACTTGGTCCAGCGCGAGTCCGTCGCTGAGGGGCGGCCCCCGGAGGGCGGAGCGCACCCCGAACTCCAATCCAAGTCGGTCGTCGATGGCGTACGTCACCGGAACGTCGACGCGCAGCGCCGTCTCATCCTGGCGGACGAGCTCACCATCCACTCCCTCCGAGAAGGCGCCCTCGCCGATGGTGGTGAAGAAAGAAACCGTGGCCGCCGCCGTCCAGTCCGGCGGGGCATCGAAAAGGGCGTTGACCCCGAAACCGAGACGTCGCACCGGACGCGCCAGCACGGGGTCGTAGAACCACAAAAAAGAACCGAATGCGCCCAAGTCCAAGCGCTGACCTCGTTCCGACCAGACCATGGTTTGGAACTCGGCGTCACCGATGGGCGTCACTTCGGTAGTCCCGGCGGGGCTGGCACCCGGAAAGTTCGATGCGTGCAGCAGTTCGACGTAGGCGATCCCCGCTCCGATTCGCCCGAAGCTCTGACGACCGAACTGCCTCGTGTAGTCCGCCTGCGGAGTCGCCGCGATGTACGTCGACTCGTCTTCGGACCAGGCAAAGCCCATCCCGACCGAGAAGTCGATCGCATCTCGCCGCGTCGCCGCGAACCCCACCGACGGAACCAAGTCTGCGGTGATCGACTCCTGGTAGGTGAGTTCGCTCACGTCACCAAGGGGCGTGTTGTACGTACCGCGTAGGCTCAGGGCCCCGTTGGCACGTCGACTGAAGGCGTGCTGCACCCCGGTCTGAGCGTTCAATCGAACCAGGTCGATGACGTCTTCGGTGGGAACGGTGGGCTGACTCTCCGGAAACACGTTGGAGGCCAGGGTGTAGTCGACCTCACCGATACTTCCGAAAAAGGAGTTGTCCCATTCCGTGCGAGGAGAGAAGCGCCACGAGTGCACGAGCCGGAGTTGGTGCAAGATGAGCGGTCGCATCAACCCGATACGGTTCGGAAATCGCCAGTAGATGCGGGGACGGTAGAGACCCGTGAGCTCGAGTCGTTCGCTCTTGTGTTGAAGACCCAGGACCGGGATCACGGAGACCGCAACGCTCGGTTGTGCGTCCGCCTGATCACTGACGGGAACGACACCAACTTGAGTTTCGACGCGCCCTCCAGCCGCGACCTCGACGCTGCGTTCGGCGCTGAATTCCAGCGCCAGGATGAGAATTCCGAGGGCCGACATTCTCAGTCGACGACGACGGTGTCTCCGTCTCGAAGCCGAAACTGGGTGGCCGCACTCTCAGGTCGCGTGAGGTCCCGAAACCGAAAACGAATTCGCGAAAGCCGGGGCTCCCGGCGCACCACGAAAATCTCGTCTTCGTCTGCAAAGTCGTTGAGACCGCCCGCATGGGCGAGAACTCCGAGCACTCCGACGTCAGCCGCAACTTGATACTGCCCCGGGGTGGTCACCTCGCCCACCACGCCCACCCGAATCGGAGCACGTTCCGCAATCGACACGGTGACCTTCGGATCGACGATCATGCCCTTGAGCGTTCCGCGAAGGGCGTTCGCTACTTCTTCGGGGGTCTTGTCAGCCGCTGGCACGGCCCCCACGAGAGGCTGGACGAACGTGCCGTCCGCCCGCACACGGAACTCGCCCGTCAGGGACTGCTGATCCTGGACGAAAACCGACAAGAGGTCGCCCGTTCCAATGGCATCTCGGGCTTGCGCCAGCTCCGCCGGGGGGAGCGACTGCACCCAAACGTAGGGCAGAGACGATCCACACGCCGACGCGAGCACCGCGACGACCGCCACGCAAGCGACGGGAGCCCAGAGCCGTCTCGATCGGCTCATCCATCCCGCCTTCGAGCGGACTCGCTCCACCACTTCGTTCATGCTCGTCCTTTCGCCCATTTGCGTCCTGTACGGCCCAGCTGGGTCCTCCCAAAAGGACCGTGAGGCGACCTGTCGCGCCTGATTGTCCAGGGCGGCGTCTCAGGGTGGGACCGCCTTCACACCACGTGGCGAGGGCATTCGAGTCCCGCTCCCTCTCCTTTGCGACGACCACGTTCGAGCGTCGCTGAAGGCCACCGAAAACCACGGTGAGACAAGGTCCCTCAACCTCGCTGGGAGGACACCGTTCCGACCTCCCGCAGTGGCTGTCTCGCGCGTGCTGTTCGAGCTTCGTAAGTTCGCAGGAACCGAAAGCCACCGCGTTGCTTTGCCTGCATTCGAGGACCGGGAAGGCCGGGTCCTCGTTAAGCAAGGGAGTGGAAGGTCCGATGAAGGTCGCAATTTTGGCTGGTGGTGTCGGCAGTCGCCTCGCGGAGGAAACCGTCGTCAAGCCCAAGCCGATGGTGGAGATCGGTGGGCGCCCAATCCTCTGGCACATCATGCGCCACTACCACCACTTCGGATTCAAGGACTTCGTGATCGCGCTCGGTTACAAGGGTGAGGCGATCAAGAAGTACTTCGTGGACTACGCCGAGCTCAGCGGCAGCATCAGTGTCGATCTGGGACGCCGCACCGTCAGAAGCCACGAGCAGGAGGAACCACTCGACTGGCGCGTTCAGCTCGTCGACACCGGTCTCGACACCAACACCGGTGGGCGCATCAAGCGGCTCAGGCAATACGTGGGTAACAGCCGCTTTCTTCTGACCTGGGGCGACGGCGTCTCCAACATCGATTTGAAGGCGCTCGTTGAGTTTCACGAGTCTCACGGGCGACTGGCGACGCTCACTGCGGTTCATCCGATCGCCCGTTTCGGACACCTGGAGCTCGAAGGAAACTCCGTCGCCGAGTTCTCCGAGAAACCTCAGACGAAACAGGGCTGGGTGAACGGAGCGTTCTTCGTCCTGGAACCTCAGGTATTCGACTACATCGAGGGCGACGATACGCAGTGGGACTACGAGCCCATGCAGAACCTCGCCAAGGACGGCCAACTCATGGCTTACAAGCACGACGACTTCTGGCAGTGCATGGACACGCTGCGCGAAAAGAAGCTTCTCGAGGAGCTTTGGGAGTCGGGACGCGCTCCGTGGAAGCTCTGGGTCTGATCGAGACCCCATTCAAGCTTCGAAGCCACCCAGAGAGGAGCAGGGGATGCGTGTACTTTTGACGGGACACAAGGGCTACATCGGAACGGTTCTCGCTCCGATGCTGATAGAGGCCGGACACGACGTGCACGGTCTCGACTCGGATTTGTTTCGGCGCTGCACCTTCGGCAGACAGCCGCAAGCGATCCCCGAGACCATCAAGGACGTTCGAGACGTCGAGATCGAAGACGTGCGTGGCTACGACGCCGTGCTGCACCTGGCCGGACTCTCCAACGATCCGCTGGGCGATCTCGATCCGTCGTTGACGTATCAGATCAACCACCAAGCGTCGGTGCGTTTGGCCGAACTCAGCAAGAAGGCCGGCGTCCGTCGCTTCGTGTTTTCGTCGTCCTGCAGCAACTACGGGGCCGGGGGAAACGACATTCTCGACGAGAACTCGGACCTGAACCCGGTGACGCCATACGGCAAGAGTAAGGTGCTCGTCGAGCGAGACGTACGGGAGCTCGCCGACGACGACTTCACTCCAGTTTTCCTCAGAAACGCCACCGCCTACGGTGTTTCACCGCGCCTGCGGTTCGACCTCGTACTGAACAACCTCGTCGCCTGGGCCTACACCACGAAGAATGTCCATTTGAAGAGCGACGGCTCGTCCTGGCGCCCGTTGGTCCACATCGAAGACATCTCAAGAGCCTTCTTGGCGGTGCTCACCGCACCTCGTGAAAAGGTCACGGGTCGCGCCTTCAACGTCGGCGTGCCCGGTGAGAACTTCCGAATCAAGGAAGTCGCAGAGCTCGTGCGAGACACCGTGAAGGGCTCCGACCTCAGGTTTGCGCAGGGAGCTTCGCCCGACAAACGCAACTATCGCGTCGACTGCTCGCTCCTGCCGCGCGAGCTTCCCGAATTCACCACGCGTTGGTCCGTACCTCGCGGGGCCACTGAGTTGCTCGGCGCCTACGAGCAGGTGGGACTGAACCTCGACGAGTTCGAAGGACCGCGTTTCAAACGCATCGACCACGTGAAGCTGTTGATGGAGGAAGGTCTCATCGATCAGAACCTCCGTCTCACGGGGAGGAACTTCCAATGACCGCAATCAGTCAAACGATCAGCAAGTGCCGTGCCTGCGAAAAGTCGGGGCTCATTCCATTTCTGGACCTCGGCACGACGCCGCTGGCGGACCGTCTGCTCACTCGTGAGGATCTCCGAGCTCCGGAACCCACCGCACCTCTCGAGGTGGTCTTCTGTCCGCACTGTTCCCTGGTACAGATCACGGAAACGGTGCGCCCGGACATCCTTTTTGGGGGCGACTACCCATACTTCTCGTCGGTGTCGAGGAGCCTGCTCGCACACTTCGGCCAGAGCGCTCGCAGTTTGATCCGGGACCGAAAGCTCGGCTCGGGAAGTCTCGTCATCGAAGCCGCCAGCAACGACGGCTACATGCTGAAGAACTTCACCGAAGCGGGGATTCCAGTCCTCGGAATCGACCCCGCGCAAGGTCCGGCCGCCGCAGCGCAAGAGAACGGCATCCCGACCTTGCACACGTTCTTCAACCAGGACCTCGCCGAAAAGCTCGCGCGTGAAGGAAAGCAGGCGGACGTCTTTCTGGCAAACAACGTCTTGGCCCACGTCGCGGACCTGAATGGATTCGTGGAGGGCATTCGAGCAGTTCTTGCCACGCGCGGCGTAGCAGTCATCGAGTGTCCTTACGTCCTCGACCTGGTGGACCACTGCGAGTTCGACACGATCTATCACCAACACCTCTGCTACTTCTCCGTCACCGCACTCGCGAACCTCTTCGCTCGCCACGGCATGTCACTGAACCGCGTCGAGCGAACGCAGATCCACGGCGGCTCGCTCAGGATCTTCGTGGAGCACGAGGCGCGCGTCGAACCGAGTGTGAAAGAGCTGCTCGAAATGGAGCAGCACCGCGGCGCCGTGCGGATCGAGTTCTACCGGGACTTCGCCGACCGGGTTCACGAACTGCGAAGCGAGCTGCGCGCTGCGCTTTCTCTGTACAAGAAGCAGGGCAAGAAGATCGTCGGGTATGCCGCGGCCGCCAAGGCGTGCACGATGATGAGCTTCTGCGGCATCGGCAGCGATCAGCTGGACTACCTGGTGGACCTGAACGGCTACAAACAAGGCCGATTCATGAGCGGGAACAAACTTCCCATCCTATCTCCCGACCGCCTGCTCGAAGACCAACCGGACTACGTCCTCATTCTCGCGTGGAACTTCGCTCGCGAGATCATGAATCAGCAGGACGCGTACCGAGAGCGCGGCGGGCAGTTCATCATTCCCGTACCACACGTCCAAGTGACGTCCTGAGTCTGGATTCGAAAGTAGGCGAATCGAATCGCCAAGCCTATCAAGCCGCACGACAAGAAAGAACGCTCGACCACACCCTCGGTGGAAGCGACCACGCTCCCACCGAGGTCAGCGCGGTCGAGCTTTGGGGGAGATTTCGTAATGAAAGCCGAGCGCATGTTGACTTGTCCCTGCTGTGGGGGCCGCAAGGTCTCGATCTTCCATGAAGTACGCGGCGTGCCCGTCAACAGCGTGCTTCAGTTGCCGACACGCGAAGAGGCCCGGGCCTTTCCAACGGGAAACATCGCCCTCGGCTTCTGCAACGACTGCGCCTTCATCTACAACACCGCGTTCCAACCGGAGCTCCTGGAGTACTCGGATCGTTACGATCCTACCCAAGCGTTCTCACCCACGTTCAACGCCTGGCATCGAGACCTCGCCCAGCGCCTCGTCGAACGCTACGGACTCCGGAACAAGCGGATCATCGAGATCGGTTGTGGCAAGGGCGAGTTCCTGAACCTGCTCTGCGACGTCGGCGACAACGAGGGGATCGGATTCGATCCCGCCTACGTTCCTGCTCGCGATCTGGATCGCGGCAAGACCCGGGCGACCTTCATCTCCGACTTCTACGGAGAGCGCTACGCCGGCGAACGAGGCGACTTCGTCTGCTGCAAGATGACCCTCGAGCACATTCAGCGAGCCTCCGATTTCGTAGGCACCGTGCGGCGCTCGGTGGGAGACGACCCGAACACTACGGTCTTCTTTCAGGTGCCGGACGTCGAGCGCATTCTCGAAGAGACCGCGTTCTGGGACGTGTACTACGAGCACTGCTCCTATTACTCGCAAGGGTCCCTCGGGCGCTTGTTCCGCCGGGCGGGGTTCGAGGTGATGGACCTTGCTCGTGAATACGACGACCAGTACCTGATGATCGAAGCGCGACCGGCGGGCGTCGCCAGGCGCTCGGCTCTGCCGCAGGAAAATGACCTCGCCAAGCTCCGGGGCCTCACCCAGCGCTTCCACGAGCGCCTCGAAGAGCAGAAGCGAACTTGGCAGCGCCGTCTCGACGGATATCGCAAAGCCGACCAGCGTGTGGTCATCTGGGGTTCGGGCTCGAAGGGAGTCGCCTTCCTCACCAGCCTCGGGCTCAACGAGGGCAAGGCGAACATCGAGTACGTGGTGGACGTGAATCCCCATCGCCAAGGTCACTTCATGGCCAAGACCGGTCAAGAGATCGTCGGCCCGCAGTTCCTCGAACGGTATCGACCCGATGCGGTCATCGTCATGAACCCCGTCTACGAGCAGGAAATTCGCGCCGACCTTGCCGAGCGTGGGCTCGATCCGGAGGTGGTGACCACATGACTCGCCGAAACTGTGTGATTTGCGGCGGCTCGCGAGTGTCCACCTTCGTGGACACGAGTGCCGTTCCCGTATTCTGCAATCAGCTGTGCCATTCGCGTGCCGACGCAGAAGCGGCCCGGAAGGCCGAGGTTCGTCTCGGCTACTGCGGCGACTGCGGCCACGTCTACAACACGAGCTTCGACGCTAGTCTGCTCGAGTACGGCCCCGAGTACGAAAATTCGCTCCATTTTTCGGGCCTCTTTCGTGAGTACGCCGATCGACGGGTTGACGACTTGCTCCGACGTTACGAGCTACGCAACAAGCGCATCGTCGAGGTCGGCTGCGGCCGAGGCGATTTCTTGCGCGCTCTTTGCCGAATCGGTAGAAATCGCGGTTTCGGCTTCGACATGAGCTACCCGGGAGAACTGCATCGGGCGCCCGATTCGGCCAACGTGACCATTTCGAGGGAGGCGTTCACCGAGCGCCACCATGGACTTTCTCCCGACTTTCTGTGTGCGCGGCACGTGCTCGAGCACGTCGCCAAACCCGTCTCGTTCCTGAGCGAGCTCAGGGCCGGGCTCAGTCAGGGAACCCCGCTCTACGTCGAAGTTCCGAACGTCCTGTTCACGCTACGCGACGGAGGGATCTGGGACATCATCTACGAGCACTTCAGCTATTTCAGTCCCGATTCCCTGTGGACGGCGCTCGAGCGCTGCGGCTTCGACGTCGAGACGATCGAAGAGGCGTTCGATGGCCAGTTCCTCGCCGCCCACGCGCGCGCCGGAACTCCGTCGAGCGCACCACCGCACCAGCCGTCCCGAGAGCTTTCGGAAAGCGTAGCGACCTTCGCCCGGGATCACGGTCTCAAGCTGGGTGAGTGGCGCACCACACTGGACGAGCTCGCAGTCGCCGGAAGGCGCGTCGTGACTTGGGGTGCTGGCTCGAAGGGGAGTACATTTGCCAATCTCCTCGCGACCGCCGAGACCATCCCCTACGTCGTCGATCTCAACCCGCGCAAACACGGCATGTTCGTGGCGGGCACGGGGGCGCGCATCGTACCGCCCGAATTCTTGGCGGAGTACCAGCCCGACGTCGTGGTGATCATGAATCCGAACTACCGCAACGAAATCGCCGGCATGCTGCAGGGAATGGGGCTTTCTCCCGAGATCCGCACTGCCTGACGAAACGAGTCAACGCCAATCGACGCCGCGCGCCGGTCGAGCGCGTGGCGTCATCACTGCTCTATCGGACTCGCGGACTCCTCGAAGTCTTCGACGGCAGGCGTAACCTCCGGCTTCGGAAGGGGAACCACCGAGTCGCTCGGCGCTGCCCCATCGGGAACGGTTTCGGGTGATCGAGCCGGCGCCTTCTGATCGAGCGGCGCGTCCTTCGGCACCGGTTGGATCCGCGTCGGCTCAGGCAGACTCGCCTCGCTTGACGCGCTCAGTTGGTCGAGCAGGAGAGCCCCGCCGATGACCACCAGGAGGAACAGAAACGCCACCCAAGTCGGAATCCGGTCCTGCTCGCCAGGCCGTCCCCGAGGCGCCGGCAAGACGGTCGTTTCGGCCCGGATCGGATTCGGGCCATCGGGCACCTCCTCTTCGTGATTTCGGGTGAGGATGATCGCTTGTGCGGGAGCGGCCGGTTCCTCGAAGCCGATCGCCTCCCGCCCAGCACCGTCCGGTGAGCGCTCGACCGCCCGACGAACGCATTCCGCGACTTCGCTACTCAATCCGAGTGTGTCCGAGACGACGGCCGCACGAAGCAGGTCGGCTCGAAAATGCTCGGCCGAGCCGTAACGGAGGTCGGGATCGCGCTCTAAGGCGCGCAAGCAGATCGCGTCGAAGATCGCAGGCGGGCGAAGACCGACCTGACTTGGCGGCAAAATCGGCTGCGTGAGCAAGTTCTGGAACACCTCGTCGACCGTCGGCGCGGCAAACAGCTGCACGCCCGTGAGAAGGCGGTAGAGGACGACCCCCACTGAGAAGAGGTCCGAGCGATGATCAGCGACTCCGGTCGAAATTCGCTCGGGGGAGACGTAATGGGGCTTTCCGAGTGCTTCCCCAGAAGATTCGAAGGTATCCCGAATGTGAGCAACTCCAAAATCGGTCACTCGTGTCACACCATCGCAGCCGACGATGAGGTTTTCGGGGGAAATGTCGTGGTGCACGAGACCGAGGGGGACGCCCCGAGAGTCGGCCAGGGTGTGTGCAGCAAACAGTCCGGAAAGGGTTTCCACGACGATCGCAGTCGCCACGCGGAGCGGAATTTCGGAGACTCCCGGTTCGAGCAAATCGGCAACCGAGCAGCCCGGAACGTAGTCCATCACCAGGTAGGGCTGTCCCCGATTGCTTCCGACGTCGATGACACTGACGACGTTCGGGTGGTGGAGCTGAGCGGTCAGTCGCGCCTCGCGCAGAAGCATCTCGATGGCTTCTGGGCTCTGGCAGAGATGCGCCCGGAGCACCTTCATGGCGAAGCGACGCGTGAATCCCCCCTCTCCCCGCGTCCGGCACAGGTATACCGTCGCCATTCCGCCGCGTCCGATTCGCTCGAGCACTTCGTACCGCCCGACGATGACCGGCTTCGGAGCTCCTGGGGCGCCCGCACCCGCCGCGGAGTCAACAACGGAGTTCTCCGAAGCGTCAGCAGGGCTACTCGCGGTCGGCTCGGCGTCCCCAGGGGCGGACCCGGTAGAATCGCCAACGGGAACCGTCGGGGAAGCACCCACCGCCATTGCGGGCGGGTCTTCCGACATTCCTGGATGCGTTGCCCGCTCGCCACCGCTCGACGGATCCGGCTGACGGCGAAGGAGCGGGAAAACGGGGCTCGGAGGCTCTTCGTCACCCGAGGAACCATCCAGCCCGGTCTCGGGTCTCGGCTGACCCCTGCTCGAGGGCCCTCCGAGGGCCGCTAGATCATCGTCACCGCACTGCCCGGATTCCGGCGTACTGCCGACCAACCCGAGCTCCAGTAATCTCCCGACGTTCCGAAGCACACTGACCGGATCGAGTTCGCTGTCGTCGATCAACGCGAACAAGGGCCTCTGACCGTCGATCAGACCAAGGAGGCGTCGCTCATGAGTCGAGAGCTCTACGGCCCGCGGTGGAGTGCGGGACTCGAGGACCGCCGAAAGCGGCGGAAGTCGGGTCACGAGGGCGGCCCACTCGCGACGGCGAGCGTCGGCGAGCTCCTCGATCTCGGCGACGGGCCGACGAATGACCCGCCTTCGGTCCACGGCCCGCGCCTCGACCGTGTAGCGGGACGTCCGATAGCCGAGGAGCCGGAAGAGCGCTCGCTTACCCCAAAGGCCCTCCATCTGGGCGTCGAGCAAGGCTCCCTTCGAAAACCACACCTGCGCTTCGCCAGCGGCCGTGCGAAATCGCAAGAGCCCGGTGAATCGCCGACGCTCGCAATCTCGCAGTACTCGCCCGGGCTGACCCATGGCGAGTCTATGGCTTTTGCTCGAGCGGCCGTTCAATTCAGAGCCTCCGCGAAGGTTTCGTGACGCCACGGGAAATCGGGGTCGTCACATCGGACCAACCCGGGGGAGCAGTGATGGGGGTCAAAGGGTTCATTTTGCTGGGGATGCAACGGTTCGCAGAGCTCGCCTTCGTTCAATCTCGCGACGGCGACGGTCGGCGCTGAGCGCCCGTCGTCCGATACGGCCCTCGTAGCCACCGCCGAAAGCCCGCGATGTCGTCAGCGGACAACTCACAGATCTCAAGCCGGGGTTCCAACCCCACCCTCGAAGAGTCTCTCGACGAGGCACTCGATGCCGGCCGCGGTGCCGGCCCGGGTCGGTCACCTGCAGGCGAAAAGAAAGCGCACCTCGTCGTGGTCCAAGGCCCCGACCGGGGTCGGATGTTTCCCATCGGTCAGGGCGAACTCGTCTTCGGTCGCGGGGACGACGTGGAGGGACAGCTCAATGAGCCGAGCGTCTCGCAGCGCCACGCCAAGGTGATCTGCCACTCGGGTCACCACATGGTGATCGACCTCGGGTCCACCAATGGGACGTTCGTCAACGAGGAGCGCATCGATGGCCCGGTCCAGCTGGAGCACTCCGACTCGATCCGAATTGGACAGACGGTCCTCACCTATCTGGTTGGCGGCCAAGGCGTGGCCAACCAGACCGTTCCGCTCGGAGTGCGACCGACGGAACCCCGGCGCGACTACGCTCTGGTTCTGCGTCGAGATACGTCGCTTGCGACGGGGTACCCAAACACCCTCGAAGAATACGCGGGGCGCCGCTATCCCACCCAAGGCAATCCGGACTGGGTTTTCTACGTTCGCTCCGCCGTCAAATACACGAAGCGCTACGCGGCGTTCGCGCTGATCATGGCCGGGATTGGCGTCGCCGCGGGGACTGCCCATGCGATGCTTCGCCCTCCCAGTGGTTCGGCGTTTTTCGAGATCACCCTGAGTCGAGAGGCCAAAGCAAACCCCGTGGAGGAAGAGCGCTCGGTTCAGTTCTTCGTCGCTGCAGAGAAGAGC
The DNA here is from genome assembly GCA_050289625.1 of Polyangiaceae bacterium. GTDB lineage: Bacteria > Myxococcota_A > Polyangia > Polyangiales > Polyangiaceae > NIC37A-2. Next base: position 39,511 of record JBNKGC010000036.1, read on the forward strand.
TTCACCAGCGTCTCGCTGATCAAACGGACTCTGGAGCGCCTGGGGATGGACGCCTCCGACGGAATGGCCCTCGCAGTGCAGCGGAACATGGGCTTTTCGGCGCTCGACCGGTACCTCCAGGTCTGGCGCGGGGAGTTCGAGGGCTGGAAGGCCGAGGAGGCGAAAGAGCTCCTCGAAAAGCACCTCGACGTTTACTTGGAACACGAGCTCGACAAGAATCTCCACGTGCTGCGGGCGGAGATCGCCCTCCTGGCAGAGCAGCTCGAAAAGAATTCTCAGCGCCTGCATCTCACCGAATCGACCCTCGCGTCATTCAAGCAGGAGCACCCCGGGGCGGCGGCGGGGGGCGGTGCGGAGCACTACGCCTCCCTCACCAGCCTCGAGGCTCGGCGAGACGAGCTGTCCGCGCAGGTCAAACGCCTCAAGCTCGAGCTCAACCTGAATCGACAGCGCCTGGATAGCGGGGATGCCCTCCTGCAGGGTCGCGTCGAATCGGCTTCGTCGTACACCAAGTCAATCACGGACGTCGAAAAGCAAATCACGGAGGCCAAGGCACAAGGGTTGGGCGAGCTTCATCCCAAGGTGAGGCAACTCCGTGCTCAGCTGGCGGAGCTGAGGAGCCTTCAGGCAGGGGTGATTCAGACAGAGGCGAGCGACATCGAGCGGCGAAGCAATCCTGCGCACGTTCGAATTCGGGAACGGGTCCGGGACCTCGAGGTAGCGGTTCGAGTTGCCGAGACCGAGTTGGGCCAGGTGGCGGCGCGCATCGACAGCGCGCGAAGCGTCGTGACGGATCTACCCGGTGCCGAAGCCGAATTGGCCAAGTTGACCCGCAACTACTCGTCGACCAAGGCGCTTCAGGACAAGCTGTACCAGAAAGTGCAGGCAAGCCGCCTGCAGCTCCAGATGGAGCAAGAATCGGCCCGAGCACGCTACGATTTGATCACGCCGCCGACCGCCGTTCCTCCGAACATGCCACTCACCATCGCAAAACGTGGGGGAATCGGCGGGTTCGCGCTACTCTTCCTCGCCCTGGTCGTGGCAGTACTTCGAGAGGGCTACCGTTACGTGAGGTCTGTGTTGTGACTCGGTTGATCGACCCCCCGATTTCCGGAAAACGTCCGTACTTCGTGGGGGTCGTCGGTGGTACTGGGTCGGGCAAGACCACGGTCGCCGAGGGACTCAAGGCTGCCTTGCCCGAGGGCGCCGCGACGATCATCCAACACGACGCCTACTACCGGCATCGCCCCGAACTGTCCCCCGAGGAGCGCGACGCGCTCAACTTCGACCACCCCGCCGCGCTCGACAATGCCCTCCTGGCCGAGCATCTCGATGCTCTGAGGCGCGGCGAACCCATCGAGGCGCCGCAGTACGATTTCGCAACCCACTTGAGGCTCCCGGAGACGAGGCATCTCAAACCGACACCCATCGTGGTCGTCGAAGGGATATTGCTCTTCGTCGAAGAAGCGCTTCGAAGCCGCTTCGACGTAAAGCTCTACGTCGACACCGACGCCGACATCAGGATTCTGCGTCGGGTGACCCGTGACATGGAGGTGCGCAGGCGCACGTTCCAACAGGTACGCGACCAGTACTTTGCCACGGTGCGACCCATGCACCTGCAGTTCGTCGAACCCAGCAAACGGTGGGCCGACGTCATCGTGCCCGAAGGGGGGCACAACCGGGTCGCTTTGGATCTCATCGTGAGCAAGCTCGAGAACATCCTGTCCGTTCATCAGCCCTAGCAGGGGGGCGGACCCGCCCCCCTCGTCGCCCGAAGTGAATTCGGGCTCCTCACCCCACGGTCCGCCGGAAAATCCGGCGGCTCGCAAAAGGGCTTGCTCGCCGGCGGTTTTCCGCGCCTCGTCAATCCGCTCAGCTTGCAGGGGGGCTTCCCAGCCCCCCTCGTCGCGGCGAATGAATCGCCGCTCCTCACCCCCAATTTCCGTCTGCGCTCCAGC
>JBNKGC010000037.1:0-41011 GCA_050289625.1 Polyangiaceae bacterium
TATCCTCTGCCGCAACAGCAGGGTCAGCAAATTCATGCGGGTCTTCCTTGTCCACCGCCTCAGCCTCCCCTTCCACCTGCTGCGTCCCCTCCCGGGCCGCGGCGGCGGCCTCTGCCTCCTTCAGCCTTCTGATCCTCCTCTTCTCCTTCTTCTCCTTCCTCCTCTCCTCCCTACTCAACTCCACCTCCTTTCTCCACTCCGCCTCCGCCTGGAGCCTCAGGGCCTGCTCTTCTTCGGGGACGCTTGGAGGAGAGAAGCCGCTCCTTCAAGGCCTGCGCTTCCGAGCCAAGGTTCTCGGCCTCGGCTTCGTCGGTGGGCCGCAAGACGACTACGCCCACTCGGCCATCGGCGTCGGCTACGGTGGCGACGCCGCCGCCGACACCGCCGTGCACGAGCTCGGTCACAAGGAAGGCGCCTACTTCCACTACTGGGATTCGAAAGCAGGTCGTCCCGCGTACAACGATGGTCCGGATGGGCTCCAGCGCCTGGACTTCGTCTTGCACCACGCGCGCCGGCTCGGCCTCAAAGTCATCCCGGTCCTGACGAACAACTGGCGCGATTTCGGCGGCATCGACCAGTACTTGATCTGGTACGGACTCCACGAACATCACCGCTTCTTCACCGATGCGCGGGTCAAGAAGGCATACAAGAACTGGGCGCACCATCTCCTGACGCGTCAGAACGCCCTCGATGGCACCCTCTACAGCGAAGACCCGGCCATTTTTTCCTGGGAACTTGCCAATGAACCCCGCGCGACGAACTCGAGTGTGTTCGACAGCACCACCGGGTGGGATTCCACGACGATCGCCGCGTGGGCCGACGAGATGAGCACCTTCGTCAAGTCGATCGACTCGAACCACATGGTGGCCGTGGGCGACGAGGGCTTCTTGTCCGAAGGGAGGAAGCACTGGGCCTACGAAGCACACGACGGCATCGACAACGAAGCGCTCACTGCTCTCCCGAACGTCGACTACGGCACCTATCACCTGTACCCCGATCATTGGGGCACCGGATCTGCGTGGGGAAACGACTGGATCCGCGACCACATCGAGGTCGGTCGTCGCCTGAACAAACCGATGGTGCTCGAGGAGTACGGCATCCGCGTCGAGCGCGCGAAGGACAGCACTGGCCCGATCGTCGGTGGCTGGGAGCGCCGGGAGGCGGCGTACATCGCCTGGAACAACCTGGTCTCGAAGCGCGGCGGCGCCGGTGCGATGTTCTGGCTCCTCGCGGGCACCGAACGCGGGGGCAAGCTCTACCCCGACTACGATCACTTCACGGTCTACCGCGGGGATCGAAGCGCCCAACTGATCGCCGACTATGCGGCCCGGTTTCCGACCGAGGCGCGGGCTTGCGCTCTCGCGGAGGGCGCCGACCACGGCCCCCGGTCCCCATTCGTGAGCGCACGTCCCGCGCCGCGACGGAAGATCGCCGGCAGCAATCAGACGCCTTTCGGCGGCTGAATCAGCGCCGTTCTTTCCGAGAGGTCTATTTCCCCGGGGCTCTCTTCGAGAGCCTCGCCCCCACCTTGGGCCGAGGCCACCTCGAACCGGTCAGCGCAGTGCGTTTCCACCGGTCGACCCCTCCTTGGGTCCGGGTATAAGTGGAAGAACCGGCATGAGTGAACAGGTCTGCATCCAACAGTTGATGGAAGAGAGCGGGGTCAAGTTCGGCACGAGCGGGGCGCGCGGCCTCGTCTCTCAAATGACCGACCGAGTCTGCGTCGCGTACACCCTCGGCCTGCTGAGCCATCTTCAGAAGAGCCAACAGCTTCCTTCCGAGAGTCACCTAGCGATCGGTGGCGACCGGCGACCGAGCACACCGCGGATCCTTCGCGCGGTAGCGGCTGCTGCGAAATCCGCCCCGCTCCGGCTCGAGCATTTGGGGCTGCTCCCTTCCCCCGCGGTCGCTCTCCACGGGATGGACCACGGTGCCGCCACCGTGATGGTCACGGGAAGCCACATTCCGGCGGACCGCAATGGCATGAAGTTCACGACTCCGACCGGCGAGATCACCAAAGAGGACGAGGAAGCCATCCGCAAACAGGTGGTCGAACTGCCTGACTGGTTCGACAAAGGGGGCATGCTCCAGAGCCCCGAGCCCCTCCCGGACCCCTCGCGCGAGGCCTCGGTTGCCTACGAAAGACGCTACGAGAACGCCTTTCCCGCGGGTTGTCTCGAGGGTTTCCGCCTCGGCGTGTACGGTCACTCGGCGGTGGGGCGCGATCTCTTGGTCTCCCTCTACAGAAAGCTCGGCGCGGAGGTCGTGTCGCTTGGGTTCAGCGAGGAGTTCATCCCGGTGGACACGGAAGCGATTCGCCCGGAGGACGTCGAGCTGGCCCGAAAGTGGGCGACCGAGGAGAAACTCGACGCCCTACTGTCCACGGACGGCGATTCCGACCGACCCTTGATCGCCGACGAGAAGGGGACGTGGTTCCGCGGTGACGTGGCAGGCATTCATACCGCTCGGTACTTCTCCGCCGACGCGGTCGCAGCCCCAGTCAGTTGCAACGGCGCGCTCGAGATGAGCGGGAGCTTCTCCCGTGTCGCGCGGACGCGAATCGGCTCCCCCTTCGTCATCGAAGGCATGCACGACCTCGCCCGAGAAGGGGCGGTACGTGTGGTCGGCTACGAGGCGAACGGAGGCTTCCTCCATGCATCCCCCCTGACCGTACCTGGCGGCGGGGCACTCGACCCGCTCCCCACTCGCGACCCGATCATCGTTCACCTGGCTCTACTGCTCGCGGCTCGAGACGCCAACGTGCCCCTCTCGCGCCTGAACGACCGAATTCCGCAGCGCATCACGGCCAGCGGACGGGACACTTCGTTCGATCCCGATCGCTCCCGTCAGCTACTCGGCTTGCTGGGGCAAGCTCCAGCGGAGCGGCTGGGCGAGCTTCTCGGCCTCGGCCCCGTCGAGTCGGTGAACGACCTGGACGGGCTTCGCATCACGTTCGCCTCCCGTGAGGTGGTCCACCTGCGTCCGTCGGGCAATGCACCGGAGCTCCGCTGCTACTCCGAGGCCGCCAGCGAAGCGCGAGCGCTCGAGCTCGTCGACCACGGACTCGCCCGGGCGCGCGAGCTGTCCTGATCGGCTTCGCCGCACGCTCTGGTCCCTCAGTGGCGCCGCTCTTGGGCCGAGGACCAGCTCGGTGGTAGCGTTCACTCTGCGAGCCGTCGGCGCCGCGGAACCGAAGACGATGGAGGAACGGGTCAAAGACATCGCGGAAGAAGTGCTGACGGCTATCCGCCAGATCGTTCGGCGAATCTCGGAGCACTCGAAGTCCCTGTCACGGGACGTCGGCCTCACCGTGCCCCAACTGATGTGCCTGAAGGCCATCGCCGAACTCGAGGAAGCCACCAGCGAAATCACTGTTGCGATGGTGGGCAAGCAGGTGCAGCTTTCACCCGCCACCGTATCGCGCATCATCGATCGTTTGGTGCGCGCGGGCTTGGTGGATCGCGAGCGTCGCTCGAAAGATCGGCGACGCGTGTGCCTCTCCCTCACACCAGCGGGGCTCGAGCGTTTCCAAACTTCCCCCACCCCGCTTCAAGAGCAGTTTCTCGAACGGCTTCATGCCCTGCCCGACGACGAGCGACGAGCCATCCTGAACTCGCTTCGACGAATCGTGGCCATGATGGATGCTACCGATTTGGACGCAGCGCCCATCTTGACGCCCGGCACGGATGTGAAATCCGGCTGACGCGCGAGGAGGAGCGCAGCGCTCTTCAGGACGCGGCGACGTCGTCGCTTTCCTCGGCCGTTCGGGAGCGTGCTCCCGAACTCGTCGGGATGCTGCTCACGACCTCCGGCGCAGGCTCGGACTCGCGAGAGTGTGCTTTCGGTCCAAGCACGAGTGCCGCGACCGCGTAGACGGCAAACGGCACGATCATGCCTGGCATCAGCTTGAAGACGTCGCCACCGAAGTCGGAAGCTCCCCAGAAGACCACCGCCGAAAAACCGGCGATCATCATCGAAACCGCAACCGAGGCACTCGGAATTCTCCCGAAGACCCTGAGCACGAGAAGCGGCCCGATGCTGGCGCCCAGCACCGACCAGGCCATCAGGACCAAAGCGAACACACCCTCGCTCGCAGACAAAGCAATCACGAGCGCCAGCGCAGCCACTGCCAGTGTGGCCACCTTCGAAGCTCCATACGAGTTCCGGTAGCGGGGGGCGATGTCCTGGGTCACGGCCGCCGAGCACGACAGGATTTGCGAATCGGCGGTCGACATGGTGGCCGAGAAGATCCCGGCGAGGGTAAAGCCGACCAGGACATCGGGCAGAAGTGCCTTGGCCAGTCGGGGAAGGGATAGTTCGGCGGCCGCCGCGTGCTCCTCGACAGGAACTCCGGCGACCAGGTCCGGCAGGAGAATGCGGGCGTAGAGCCCGGCCGCTACCGCGGCGACGCTGAACGGGACGAACCACGCAAAATAGATCCAACGAGCTCGTCGAATCTCCTCGGCGGAGCTGATCGCCATACTCCGGATCAGGATGTGAGGCTGCCCTATCGCGCCGAACCCTCCGAACACGAACCCGAGAAAGTAGAGCCCGAACCCGAGTGAAAGGTCTTGTGGCATCCACTCCACGAGCGCTGGATCCTGCGAGCGGAGGGCCCCGAACAGCTCGCTGGGACCGCCCCCCTGCGCGACCGCCATGGCCACCAAGATGCTCATCGACGCGAGCATCACCACCGACTGCGCCGCGTCGGTCCAAATCGAAGCGCGGAGCCCCCCGGAAAAGCAGTAGAGCACCACGATCACCGCACCCAGGATCGCGCCCAAGCGGACGTCCCATCCAAACAGGACGTGAAGTGCCGTGCTCCCCGCTTGGAGCTGCGCCGCGGCGTATCCGCCGAGGAAGAAGAAAGTGAGCACCCCGGTCATGATCACGGTCGCCCGGACCGTGCGTCCGTCTTCCCGCGTTCCGAGCAGGGCAGGCACCGAGGAAACGCCCAAACGACCAGAAACCTCGCGAACCCGCCGATGGATCCAGAGCCAGGCAACCAGATCACCGACGATCCATCCGAGCTGCAGCCAGACTGCCTGCACTCCGAACCGGTAGGTGAAGCCAATCAGCCCGATGAACATGAAGCCGCTGTTGTTCGTGGCGACGCTCGAAAGAGCGGTGAGCCATGGCGACACCTGTCGGCCAGCGACCAGATAGTCCTCGGTGGTTGAGCTCTTGTGCTTCGCCGACCAGAGGCCGACGAGCGTGAAAAGCACGAGACAGGAAACGAAAGCGATCGCAGTCATATGGCTCGAACCACTCCGGTGATTCCGACTCGCAACATGCCCGCGCCGAGAGTAGCGAGCACCAAACTCATGACCTTACCGATGGCGAGACCACGGGGCCGGAGGGCTTACTGGCCTCACTCTCCCAGTTGGGCTCAGCCGCCCTCGCCCCGCGTCTCGTCCTCGATCAGCGGGTACACGCCATTTTCGTCGTGTACCTCGGGACCGACCAACGCCGGGTTGAAGACGCAGATCATGCGCATCTCTTCACCCGCGGTCAGAACGTGTTCGTCGTTCTGGTCGAGCGCGTACATGGTGCCGCTCTCGATCGGAATGACCTCCCCGGTCTTCACCAGAGTGACCGTTCCCGAACCCTTCACGCAGTACACGGCCTCGAGGTGATTCGCGTAGTGAATCTTCGTCGACGTCCCGGCGCGGATGGTGGTGTCGTGCAGGGAAAATCCCATTCCGTCACCGCGCAGAAGAAGGCGACGACTGATCCAATTCTCGCCGGAAACGGTTCGTTCCGGTTCCAGCTGGCTCAGACGCCGAACGATCACGCGTAAGCCTCCACGTCACGGTTGGACCGCGGGCCGGCCCCATTGCGACGGGCAGCGCGTCCCTTGCGGACCGCCTCCAGCGCTTCTTCGATGATGTCGAGGCCCTCATTCAAGGCCGGCTGGGAGATGGTGATCGGCGGAAGCAGCTTGAGGACCTCGTCGTGCGCCCCCGAGGTCTCGATGACCAGGCCACTACGGAAAGCTTCTCCGGCCACCTCGCACGCCAGCGACGTGTCCTCGAAGGCGATGCCCTGAATGAACGCACGGCCGCGGCGCCGAGCACCGAAACGGGTGGCAATCGACGTGAGACGCTTGCTCATGTGGTCCGCCTTTGCGCGCACCTCGTCGGTGAGGGAGTCGTCCTTCCAGTAGTGCTCGATCACGGCCGCGCCGGTCACGAAAGCAAGGTTGTTGCCGCGAAAGGTGCCGTTGTGCTCGCCGGGCGACCACTGGTCGAGCTCCGGTCGGAACAACGTCAATGCAAACGGCAATCCGTATCCGGACAGGGATTTCGAGAGACAAACGACATCGGGAACGATGCCGAGATCCTCGAAGCTGAAGAATGGCCCGGTCCGTCCGCACCCAACCTGAATGTCGTCGACGATCAGAAGCGAGCCGTGCTGCTTGGCCAAGCCCGCGAGGCGCGAGAGCCAGCGAGCCGATGCCACGTTCAGGCCACCTTCGGCCTGAACCGTTTCGACGATGAAAGCCGCCGGAGCGTCGACACCACTCGAGGGATCGCTGAGCACGGCCTCGAGATAGTCGAGAGTGTCCACGCCAGGGCCCATGTAGCCGTCGAAGGGCATGCGCGTGACATTGCCCAAGGAGATCCCCGCGCCGTGGCGCTTCGAGGCATTCCCCGTGAGAGCCAGCGAGCCGAGGGTCATGCCGTGAAACGCGTTCGTGAACGCGATGATGTCGGGTCGACCAGTGACCTTGCGCGCGAGTTTGAGCGCGGCCTCGACCGAATTCGTACCCGTCGGTCCCGGGAACATGACCTTGTAGCTCAAGTTCCGCGGCGCCAGGATGTGGCGCTGAAAAGCCTCGATGAACTGGCACTTTGCCTCCGTCGCCATGTCGAGACCGTGAGTCACACCGCACTGACCGACGTACTCGACCAACTTCGCGCGCAGATGCGGGTTGTTGTGTCCGTAGTTGAGCGCGCCGGCACCCGCGAAGAAGTCGAGGTACCGACGTCCCTCCTGGTCCTCGATCACCGATCCTTCGGCCCGGGTGAAAACGGTCGGAAAGGAGCGGCAGTAGCTGCGGACTTCGGATTCGTAGCGTTGGATGGTCTCGTTCATGGAGTTCCTTGGCTGTTTGACGATGGAGGCAAAAGAGGACCGATTCGGTACAGCTCTTCCGCGGAGTGATTCCCGGTAGGACCGAACGCCTCGCGCTCGAAACCGGGGCCGACCACGCAGGACACATCGCGGTCCCGGGCGAAAGCCCGGAACAACCGCTGTGACGCTTCATTCGACGGATCGACCGTGGCCTCGAGAAAACGAACAGACTGACAGGCGGGCACGGTGACGAGCCGCGAGAGGAGCTTCTTACCGAGCCCAGTACCTCGCGCCTTCGGGTGCACCCCAATCTGCCAAACAAAGACGGTGTCAGGCTGCGCCGGCGGCCGGTAGGCCGCGACGAACCCGTACATCTCCCCGTCCCGCTCCGCGATCAGACAGGTGTCGGCGAAGTGGGTGCAAAGGAGCAGGTACGCGTAACAGGTGTTCGCTTCCAGGACTCCGGCTTTGCGAACCAGCCCCGCCATTGCCGCGCCGTCCCAAACCGTGGGATGGCGAAGCACGTACTCGGTCACTTGCTTCGCGGAGGGTTGAGAGCCGGACGCCGGGGTCACGGGCTTTGGTGAGGTGTCGATCGGAAACGCACTCCTGTTCGGGTTCGTTCAGACGCAGTGATTGCCAGGCCGATAGTTGCTGTAGCAACCGTTGAGGTCGCAAGTAACGTGAGCGCAGGGACCTGTCAACCAGCCGAATTTCTGCAGAACTGCACCCGAAGTGGCTCTGACGCACGCAGGACGCGTGTTCGACATCTTTTGGGTTGAGCAGAAATATTTGCCGATTCGTCGGTTCAACCGTGTCGTACGGAGAAGCATAGCCTCCTTCGCGGATTCGAACCCTCCTGTCGTTGCAGGTGTGCGTCGATGTGGGAGGGCTCGTAGCCTGCGTCCCGCAGCAGGGACTCCGCGGCCTCCTGTCGAGCCTTGTCGATCAAGAACGCAATCTGGTTGCCCGCACGCGGGCGCGTCTTGTTCGTCATGGGAACCACGAGGGCTCCCCTGCGCCGAAGATGTTAGGCGATGATTTGCGCCACCAGTCCGGCCGCGAGCACAGTCGCCAGGGTGAGCGCGGGACCGTCGAGGAGGGGCACGAACAGCGCGCCGTCAACGCGGACGATGCCGCACGATCGAGCCGCAGGCCCGGACTTTTCGGTCGTGCACCACGATGAGGTGTCCGAGCAGCGTGTCGGGGCGCGTTTCGGAGAGGGAGGCATTGTCGATGTCTGCCACCAAGGTCCCCTCACCTTGCGAGTCGACGCGGAAGTCCCCGATGAGCCGGTGCTGCCTGGGCAGAATTCGCCCGAGCAGGGCGTCGCATCGACCCGGCTCGAGAATGCTGACTTGCTTGGTCGACGGCGTCGAACCACTTACCCAGAGGCTCATCCGCACGGCCTCGTGGACCTCATAGAACGCGGCATACCCCTCGAGCACCGGAGCCACCTCGGGTTCCAACACGGCACGGGCTTCCTTGGGAGGTGGGGGCGAACGGGGTGGTTCCCTAGCCTTCACCGCTGCTGCCCCGGCAAGAAGCGCTCCACCCGAGATGGCGAGCGCCAGCTTTCTGGGAAGCTTCGCTCCTAGCATTGAAACAAAGCATAGACACCTCGCGCACGAGCTTCCAGTGGAGCGTCCGTTTGCCGCAGCCGAGTGGCGCAAATTCCCATCTTGAGGCAATTACAGCGGGACCCACCTGCGTTGATTGAGCCTCCGCCGATTTGGCCCCAGCAGGTGAGGGCCAAATCGGCTACGGGAGGCCACTCGTCTGTCAAGGCTTGGCGAAGTCGTACGTGGCGTTGCCCCGGATCTCGAAGCGACCGCTACCGGACATGTTCATTCCAGCCGACGAGAAATCTGCTGACACGTCACCGGTAATCTCGAAGCGCAGTGGGTACTTTCCGACGACTGCAACCCAGATCTCCCCTCGGGGAGTGCCCTCGATCTCCACCCCGTCGATGTCGGCGGACACCGTTCCCTCGATCTTGAAGACGCCCACCTTCGTTCCTTCGTAGTCGCGAACTCCATCGAAGCGCAGGCGTATCCCCTGGAGTAGGTCGGCGTGCTCGTCCATCCATGCCTTGCGTACCTCAGGTGGGATCGGAAAGCTTTCGCCCTTTTTCAACGGGCGATCGGGGATGAAATCGTAGTCCTCGTCGTCATCCGACTCCCCGTCGGGATCGGGCCCATAGCGCTCGCTGAGTTCGGCTTCTTCCTCGGCGCTGAGCGCACGACCGTCCTCGCGTTTCCAGGTCGCCGCATCCCCGCTCTCGTCGATGAGGTAGGTGTTTCCGATGAGCGCGCTCCGCTCCGATTTGTCCTCCCCCATGATGCTGCCCTGCATCGTCTTGTTGGCGAAGTAGACTCGCGAGAGAACGCCTTTTCCGTCGACCACCTTCAGGTATTCGACCTTTTCGTCCTCCGTCACCGTGACGTCGACGTCCCCTCTCATGCCCATGTCCGGCATGCCCATGCGCCCCCTGGCCTTGGCCGTGATTCGCGTGCGCATGGCGTCGCCTTCGGCGATGGCACGCTCGGTAAAGGTCGTCGTGTCGCCGTCGACCGCTCCGGAGTCCTCCGCAGCCGGATCAGGCTGGCCGGTGTCCCCGGCGACGGTCAGCTCCACCTTCGCTTGCGTGTCCGTGGGCTCAGGTGGTGCGGCTCCAGCCACCTCGGCACCACCATCCGACTTCGAACCCGCCGCGGCGGCCTCGTCGTCGGCGCGAGCGGCGGTTCGCTTCGGCTCGGGATCGTCCACCCCGCCCAGTGGGACCACGCTCGGCTGCGGGGCGCACCCGACGATCAGCGCCAGACAGAAGCGAGCAAGCCCGCGGGCGGTGAGTTCCATTCCGGCAAGTTACAGGAAGAGCGCCAGAAGGGCGATGCCCTCGGAGTCGCGCAAACTGACCGCGAATCCCCGCAACTGGCTTCCGCTGCGGGGAAGATGGTCGCGCGGGCAGAAACCGCTCTCATCGAACGGACCTGTCGCTCGCTGCGGCGTGATACTTCCGGCGGATTTCGTCGATGTCCACCGTAGGCTTCGGGAGCTCGATATTCATCGACTCCAGCGTCTCCACCACGATTTTCGCCACCGCTAGGTTTCGAAACCACTTGTGGTTGGAAGGAATGACGAACCAGGGGGCGTGCTCGGTGCTGCAACGACTGAGCGCGGCCTCGTACGCCTTCGTGTACGCATCCCAGAACGGTCGCTCGGCGTAGTCGGCTTCGCTGATCTTCCAGTGGCGCGCGGGGTCGTCGAGTCGCTTCTTGAAGCGGCGCAGCTCCTCGTCGGGGTCGATGTTCAGAAAGAACTTCAAGACGTGCGTGTGATTGTCGCGGAGCAGACGCTCGAACGCGTTGATGTGCTCGTAGCGACCCGACCACACTCCCTTCGGAACGAGATTGTGGACCCGCACGACCAACACGTCTTCGTAGTGGGAGCGATTGAAAATACCCACCTGACCGCGGGGGGGCACTCGAGCATGACAGCGCCAAAGAAAGTCGTGTGACGCCTCCAGTTTCGAGGGCACTTTGAAGGCGGAAACGCGGCACCCCTGGGGATTCATCGCCCCGAGCACGTGTCGAATCGTCCCGTCCTTGCCGGCCGCGTCACGTCCTTGAAGAACGATCAGGAGCGAACGACGGTCTTCTGAATAGAGACGGTACTGGAGAGCCTCGAGACGACGTCGGTCCTCCTCGATCTCGCCTTGGGCGTGTTCGTGAGATTCGTGCTTGTCCTTGAAAGCGGCGTCCATCTCATCGAGCTTCACCGCCGCGCCGGGCCGCACCCGAAAACGCTCCGAGTAATTCATGTCTCCCCCTTTCAACCGTTCGCGCTTGCCTCACCAGACGCAGGCTCTGCCTCGCGCGGACTACGCGCTCCTCGCATGAAGTCGCCCCCCAAGCTGCACTTCCGGCCTGCCGCCACTCGGCGACTTCCTCATCAGCCGGCGGTACAAGGCGCACTTCACCAGGTCGAGCACCGCCATCCAGACCAGGATGTAGATCCAGATCAAGCCGATCAGGCTCCACGGAAGCGGCGTGACGAACCACCCAAAACCGCAGATGAGAACGACGAGGGCTTGGGTCCCGGCCACGGTGAAAAACAAGGGCTTTGCCGGCCACGGGCGACGAAAGAATGCGCTGCGAGACCGCACCACGAAGAGCAACAGGTGGCCCCCCGCGACCAACTGAAGAAACATCGCCGTCTGGAGCTGCGCACGGGTGAGCGGCATCCAGTCTTGCCAGACCGGGTTTTCGAGCCACTGCATTCCGATGAGCAGAACCCCCAAGGTCTCCACCACCGACAAGAACCCGAGATAACTCGATCCGAGAAGGATGCCGTTGAGGTCCCACCGCACCGGCTTTTTGGGTAAACGAGTGTTGTCGTAGGCGATGGTCATGATGGGCACGTCGTCGAGAAGGGCCACGAGAACGATCATCATCGGCGTCAGCGGGGAGAATCCGAAAAGGATCGTCGCGAGCACGACGACGAACATGATGTCGATGGTCATGGCGACGCGATAAATGACGTAGTGCAAGATGCGCTCGAAGATCCGCCTGGCGTCGTCGATGGCATCGATGATCGTGGAAAGCCCCGGTGCGGTGAGGATCAGCGCGGCCGCCGCTCGCGCAGCGTCGGTGGCCCCGCTCACGGCAACGCCGCAATCAGCCTGCTTGAGCGCAGGTGCATCGTTGACCCCGTCGCCGGTCATGGCCACCACGTGACCGCGGTCTTGTAGAGCCTTGACGATCCCAAACTTGTGCTCCGGGAGGACACGCCCGAAGCCGTCCGCCTTTTCGACGCACGAGGCGACGCGGTCGGACAGGTGGCTCATGTCCATGTTTGGTTCGAAGACCTGGCTCGCCTTCAGTAGGTGCGTGCCCATTCCGAGGCGGCGCGCAATTTCACTACCAATCGCCACATCGTCGCCGGTGACCATCTTCACTTCGAGACCGTGTTGCTCCGCGCGCTGAATCGTCTCGCGGGAGTCGTCGCGAGGTGGGTCCAGCATGGAGAGCAAGCCCAGGAATTCCCAAGTCTTTCCGCCATCCTCCGAAGTCGCGACACCGAGCGCCCGCATGCCGCGGCGCGCCAGGTCGGACACGGACTTCGTCACCGCGTCGCGGTTCTCCCCGCGGAGGCGACAGAGCGCCGCAATCACCTGAGGCGCCCCCTTGCTGTAGCTTCGAACGTGCCCGCTCGCGTCAACCACTTCCGCTTCGGTGCGCTTGGTCGTGGGATCGAAAGGAACGAACTTCTTCTGCTCGTACCCGTCGAGCACGGCGGGCGACTCGAGCCCGTCGATGACGGCTCGATCGATCGGATCGTCCCCGTGGCGTCGTGATGCGAGGGCTCCCGAAAGCACCACGGAATCTGCCGAGTGCCCGCCAAACGGCACTGGCTTCCCGAGACTGAGCTGGTTCTTGGTCAAGGTTCCCGTCTTGTCCGAGCACAGGACGTCGACCCCAGCGAGCTCCTCGATCGCTCCCAGCCTCGAAACGATGGCCTTCTTCTTCGAGAGCTGTAAAGCCCCCAGAGCGTTGGTCACGGTGATCACCGCAGGCATGGCGACCGGGATCGATGCGACGAGGAGCACCAAAACCAGGCGGAGGATCTGAACCAAGTCCGCCCAATGCCACGCGGGTCCGGCACCTATGTCGCGATACAGCTCGACGCCGACCAGCGCGAGGGAGAGCACGACGGCGAGAATGATGAGGAAGTCGCCGATGTGAGCCACGGCTCGTTCCGAATGGGACGGCTCCGCTCCTGCGGTGGCGACCAACCGCGCCGTCCGCCCGAACAGCGTGTGGCGTCCCGTGCCGATCACGACAGCGGACATTCGCCCCTTCTTGACAACACTTCCCGAATAGCCTGGGTCACCCTCGGCCTTGTCCACGGGCAGCGACTCGCCCGTCAGGGCGGCCTGGTCGATGCTGACGGCCCCCGTTCCGATGAAGCGCACGTCGGCGGGAACCACCTGCCCGATCTCGACGCGAAGGACGTCGCCAGGAACCAAGTCCGCTGCCGGAATCGTTTTCCACTGGCCGTCGCGGCGCGCCGTCGCCCTCGGTGCCATGCCCGACTTGAGCGCGGCAAGAGCGCCCTCGGCCTTGCGCTGTTGCCAGAAGCCGGAGACGGCGTTGTAGAGGAGGAGCCCGAAGATGACGGCGAAGTCGGACCAATGCCTCACGAGCAAGGAAAGGATCGCCGCGCCTTCGATCATCCAGGGGATCGGACCCCAGAAGTAGGACAGGAACCTCCGGAGGGGACTCTCTTCTTTCTCGGCGAGCACGTTGCGGCCATACGTCGTGCGCCGCGCCTCGACCTCGGACGAGGTCAACCCCTCCGAAGACGTCCCGAGCGCCGTGAACACCTCGTCCAGAGATGCTCGCTCGAGCTCGGCTGGATCTCGGTGCGTACCCGTTTCCTCCCCAGGCATGTCTCCTCCCAGCGGGGCTGCGCGCTCGCGGCGTCGAAGACCACCTCGCCTTCGAACTGCCCGGTGGAATCCGGGCACCACAGCACGGCAGCAGAGCATCGCTCCGCCGAACCGACGGCCCCTCTCCGCAGATATCGTTAAGGCTGACCTCTCGGTTCACCTTCGCAATGATGGCGAGGCTTTCTCCGCGTTCAGTCGTCCGACGGCCACGACAACGACCGCGGTGGGTCATTCATCCACAGCGGGAAACGCATCCTTCCGCCTGCGGCCGTTTCGAAAATCAGTCACCATTTGACGGGGTCGGCACGTCGGAGCGGCCCCTCGGGCAGGGATCGGCCAAACCGTGGGAGCTCGAAAGAGCGCAGGGAACGCACGCCGATGCGTCATGACCGTCGTCGCAACCGTCACCTTGAATCCGTGCATCGACCGAACCTTCCGCGTCGAGCATGTCGTTCCGGACCGAAAGCTTCGGGGTAGAGAAGCACGCGACTATCCGGGGGGCGGTGGAGTCAACGTGGCGCGCGCCGCGACGCGCCTGGGAGCCGTTGTGCGTGCCTGCTTGAGCGCGGGCGGAGAAACCGGGACTCGCCTCGGAAGGTTCCTCGAGGAGGAGCGCATCACCAACGTTCCGGTGCCCATCGAAGGCTCCGTGCGCGAGAACCTGATCATCACCGACGAATCCAGCGGCCACCAGTATCGATTTGGGATGCCGGGCCCCGCCCTCACCGCCCAGGAGAGGGCGCGTTGGGTCGACCAAGTCGCAAACCTTCCCGAGACGACCAACTACGTAGTGTTCAGCGGCAGTCTCCCCGACGACACCCCGGTCGAATGGTATGAACGGCTCCTCCGAGCGGTGCCTTCCCAGGTGCGCGTGGTCATCGACGCGAAACGAGCTGCCTTGTCGCGGGCGCTCCAAGTCGGGGTGTTCCTCATCAAGCCCAACTTGGGCGAACTCGCGGAGCTCGAGGAGGTGGAGATGACCGACGACCGCGTGATCGAGCAGACGGCACGACGCATCGTGGAACGCGGCGGTTGCCAAAACGTCCTCGTCTCCCTCGGCCGTGGCGGCTGCCTGCTGGTCAGCGCCGACAGGGCCGTGAAGTATTCGGCTCCTTCCGTGGCTCTGCGCAGCAAAGTCGGAGCGGGCGACAGCATGGTGGGAGGCGTGCTCGCCGGTCTGGCGCGCGGGCAGCCCCTGGTCGAGGCGGCGCGCCTGGGGGTCGCCGCCGGTACGGCCTCGGTCATGGAGGAAGGCACCCGGCTCTGCAACCGCGAGAACGTCGAGCGCCTCCTTCCGTGCGTGGCGCCACAGCAAATTCCTTCCGGCGCTCATCGCTCGCGATGAGCGCCAAGACACGAGCGGTCTCGCCAGAGCCACTTCTCAGTGAGGCACCGGTCGGTACTCGACAACCATCGTGCGGCCGTCGAGTACTTCATTGCTGATGAGTTCGAGCGGGCGGGTTGGCCCACTCCCGAACACCGACTCGGTGCCGTCCTTGCCCAGCGCGACGGGAAAGATCATGAGCCGCACCCGATCGACCAGGCCAGCCTCCAAGAGCTGCCGCGTGATCTCGAGACTTCCGATGACACGAAGCGGAGGTCCATCCTGCGCCTTCAACGCCGTGATCTCCTCGGTCAGACCGCGTGCAGACAGCCGCGCGTTGGACCACGAAAGAGGAGCCGAAAGCGTACGTGAGAACACGAGTTTCGGCAGCGTATTCATCGCCGGAGCCTGGGGGGTCTCGGCGCTGGGCCAAAATGCTCCGAGGTGCTCGTAGGTCTTCCTTCCCATCACGATGATGTGCGGGCTACTGAGCACGCGGTCGATGTAGTGCATCGTTTCGGGACCGAAGCAGGCAAAACTGAAGTTTTGCGTACCGTCGGGTCCGGCAGCAAACCCATCCAGAGACGTGAAGTAGTCGGCAATGAGCTCTCGTTTCATGGTGCATTCTTCTTTCGTAGCGGTTCTGTCCGCGCCCATTCGGGGCCCGAAGCGAAGTTCACACTGCGCGACGGTCCGTAGACTCGCCGCCGCTCGGCCCAGACGCTCGTCGCGTCGGCGCGGGCCGAAGGACCCCGCGCAAGTAGCGGAGGAGGTGATCGAGCGAGTCCGTCGCCACCTCGATGCTCCACTGCGCCTTCGCTAGAACGAAAGCCCCTTGGAGAACGACCTGGGTGTAGAGCGCTAGACTCTCGGCCGTGATGTCGGAGTCCGCCCCGGCTTCTTCGAGAGCCTCGGCGATGTCGGATTCTAGGGTCGAGGCGTGCGCGCTGATGTGGCGCCCGCAAACCTCGCGAATCGCCGGGTGCGTCTCGTACGCCTCCTGAACCATGGTGCCGAGGAGGCAGGTGCATTGGGGAAGGTCGCCGGAGAGGATCGCCTTTCGAAACTCGACGTATCCGAGCACCCGCTCGCGAGCAGTCGGGAGGGCTCGATACGGGGCGGTTTCGAAGAGCCCCTCTGCCATGTCCGCGAAGTGGCGAGCAGCCTCCACCGCGAGTTCTTGCTTGGTGCTGAAGTGGTGGAAGAAGGCGCCTTTCGTTACTCCCGCCTCGCGACAGATGTCGTCCACGGTGGATGCGGAGTAGCCCTGCCTGCGGATCACGAAGAGAGCCGCATCGAGCAATTTCGCACGCGCGGCCTTGTCTCGGGGAGCCATGGACAAACCATACCAACCAGTTGGTATGCAAATCCATCTCTAACGCAGACGAAGTCTGCCTTAATTTCCAAGCACCTAGAATTACTGCATAAAATGACAGCGTCGCCCCACCTCGTCGTCCCCGAGCACAATCGAGCTCCTCCCGACACCCTCGGGAACCCTCCTGCGCTTCACCGAGCATGCGGCGTTCGTCGACGGCAACGACGGCTCGGCTTCGCGCCGCGAAGGGACCATCGGCTTGCTCGAAGCGCTCGCCGACGAGCTCCAGACGCACGACTGATGGGATCGCGCGAGAGCGCCACTCAGATATCGGCACGGCGCAGGCGGAGCGCGTTGCCAATCACCGAGACGGAGCTCAGGCTCATCGCGGCGGCCGCCAGCATCGGACTCAGGAGGAGCCCGAATACTGGGTAGAGCACGCCGGCGGCGATGGGGACGCCCGCCGAGTTGTACGCAAAGGCAAAAAACAGATTCTGGCGGATGTTCGCCATGGTCAGGCGGGAGAGACGACGAGCTTGCACGATGCCGCGAAGATCGCCTCGGACGAGCGTGACTCCGGCGCTCTCCATCGCCACGTCCGTCCCCGTTCCCATCGCGATGCCGACGTTGGCGCGAGCCAACGCGGGAGCGTCGTTGATCCCGTCACCCGCCATCGCCACGGTCCGTCCCGCGGTTTGAAGCTCCGCAACGCGTGCTGCCTTCTCATCTGGGAGCACGCCGGCGATGACTTCGTCGATGCCGAGCCGCGATGCGACGGCCCGGGCGGTCGTCTCGCTGTCACCGGTCAACATGACGATGCGGAGCCCCTCGGCGTGCAGCTGAGAAATTGCTTCGGGTGTGCTCTCCTTGACCGGGTCAGCTACCCCCAGAAGCCCCGAGACGTCTCCGTCGACGGCGAGAAACATCACCGTCTGCCCCTCCGTGCGCAACGCTTCGGCCGCGTCTTCGACAGGACGCACGTCGACGCCGATTTGCTCCATCAGCGCTCGGTTCCCGAGAGCCACGCTGCACTCATCCACCGTGCCGCGGACTCCCTTGCCGGTGACGGATTCGAAATCCGTCACGGCACGAGGCTCTTGGCCCCGTGCCTCCGCCCCGCGCACGATCGCCTCGGCAAGCGGGTGCTCGCTGCCGCGCTCCAAAGCCGACGCGAGACGCAAGATTTCGCTTTCGCGTGTTTCGCCAGCGGGGGTGACCGACACCAACTTCGGGCGCCCTTCCGTCAAGGTGCCGGTTTTGTCCACGACGAGGGTGTCGACCTGGCGCAGCACCTCGATGGCCTCCGCATTCTTGAACAAGACGCCCACGGAAGCTCCCCTTCCGGTCGCCACCATGATCGACATCGGGGTCGCCAGACCCAGTGCGCAGGGACATGCGATGATGAGCACCGCCACGGCGTTGATCAGCGCGTGGGCCATTTTCGGATCGGGACCCAAAAGGCTCCACACCACGAACGTCACCACCGCCGTCGCAATCACCGCCGGCACGAAGTACGACGCCACGACGTCGGCCAGCTTCTGGATGGGAGCGCGACTGCGCTGCGCCTCCGCAACCATCGCAACGATGCGGGAGAGCAGGGTATCGGCGCCTACCTTGTCGGCGCGTATGATCAAGCTCCCGGTGCCGTTGACCGTCGCTCCGATGACCGAGTCGCCTCGTTCCTTCGCTACGGGAATCGGCTCGCCGGTGACCATCGATTCATCGACGTTGCTCCGGCCCTCCAGGACCTCCCCATCCACCGGTACCTTTTCCCCCGGGCGCACCCGGAGACGGTCGCCCACGCTCACTCGTTCGAGCGGGACGTCCTCTTCGGAACCGTCGTCCCGAATTCGGCGCGCCGTCTTCGCCGCCATGCCGAGGAGTTGCTTGATGGCCGCACCAGTTTGGCTTCGCGCGCGAAGCTCGAGGACCTGCCCCAGGAGGATGAGCGTGACGATCACCGTCGCTGCCTCGAAGTAGACCCCAACCTCTCCACCGTGCCCGCGGAACGAGTCGGGGAACACACCCGGGAGCAGAGTAGCAACGAGGCTGTACGAGTAAGCGACGCTCACGCCGAGCCCGATTAGCGTGAACATGTTCAGGCTCAAATTCTTCAAGGAACGCACCGCCCGCACGTAGAACGGCCATGCCGCCCAGAGGCAGACGGGTGTCGCCAGGGCGAGTTCGATGAACACGCGGGAATGACCCGGCAGAAGGCCGGAAAGGGGCCGCCCCGGCAGCATGTCGATCATCGCGATCGCTACGAGCGGCAGGGTGAGGACCACTGCGAACAAGAAACGCCGCCGCATGTCCCGTAGCTCCGGGTTCTCCTCCTCCGGGGCGTCCACGACCATCGGCTCGAGCGCCATGCCGCATTTGGGGCAGTCCCCGGGCTCGTCTTGGACCACCTCGGGATGCATCGGGCAGGTCCACTGGGTGCGCGTGGCGGGTGCAGCCGGTGCGACTCTCTCGAGCGCCATGCCGCACTCCGGACAATCTCCAGGGTGCGCCGCTTGGACTTCGGGGTGCATCGGACAGGTGAACGCGCCCCCGTTCGAGGCAGACGAGTGCGCGAACCTCTTGGGCGACTCTTGCGGTGCTGGCTCCCCGCGAACGAACGCCTCAGGGTCCGCTGAAAACTTCCGAAGGCACCCCGCACAGCAGAATCGGTAGGTCGCCCCTTCGAAGGTCGTCTCGTGAGGACTCTCCGGGGAGACCTTCATCCCGCACACGGGGTCGCGCTGTTCGGACTCCTCGTGCTTGTCGTGACCGTGACAGCAGGTGTGGTGCGTGTCGTGCTGGTGGCTCACTGGTCTCTCCTTCAGCAGCTGCAGTTCTTCTCGAAAACCCGGACGAGCTCTTCGATCTTCGCCGCACGCTCTTCGGAGTCGTCGCTCTCGAAGGCACCGGCCACACAGGTCTGAATGTGCGACTCGAGGAGTATCTTGCTCACCTTCGCGAGGGCGGCCCGCGCCGCGGAGATCTGGAGCAGAACATCCACGCAATAGCGGTCTTCCTCCACCATGCGTTGAATGCCGGCAACTTGCCCAGCCGCCCGCTTCAGGCGGGCCTCTACGTTTTCCTTGGTGTCAGGAGGCATCATCTCAGTACCTATACCCTGTAGGGGTATCTAACCCCGTGCCCGCGCAATGCAAGGGCCAGAACGCAAATTTGCCGCGGGCACGTTTTCTCCACCCGAGGCGAGGCCCGTCCTCCGCTAGCGCGCTGTAACCTTCCGAGTTACAGGGTGGCGCATGAAGCCACGGTCCGAAGCGACCCTGATTCCCCCGTCTCCCTCCTCCCCGCGCTTCATCGCGCGGCAAATGGCGGTGGGGTTCGGCTCGGTCAGCCTGGTTGCCGTCGCCATGGGTGCTCTGCTCCTCACCATCATCTACGACGTCTCCGGGCTCGTCGCCTCGATGCGCCATGACGAAAGTTCGATCCGACAAGGCCGGGAGCTGGCCACTGCCGTCCGCGAGCTTTCGATCTACAGCTCCGGCGCGGTGATCGAAGCGGACGAGTCACACCTGGTCCCCTACGATGGGGCGCGGGATCGGGTACGAGCTCGGCTCCAAGAGCTGTCGCCGCACATCCCGGAAAGCGAACGGTTCCGCCTCGAGCGCCTGGGGGAAAGGACGCAGCGCATGCACGACCTGCTCATGGCGTCGGCGCTACCGGCCGCGCGTCGGGGCGATCTGGAGGAGGTTCGCAGGGTTCACCGGGAGATCGAAGCGCTCGGAAAGGAAGCGAGGGAGCACGCGGACGTGCTGGCAAGGGAAACCGCATCACAAATGGCGCATTCCCATGACCTCGCAACCGACTCGACGCGTCTCGGCCTCGTCGGGGGTGGAGTTTGTGCTCTTTTGATCGTGGCGCTTTCAATCGGCTTCACGTTGCGCTTGCGAGCCGCGGTTCTGAAGCCCCTGGTCACCCTGACCGAAGCGGCGCACCGATTTGGAAGTGGCGATTTCGGGCATCGCGTTGGACGCGTGGGCAAGGGCGAGCTCGCCGCCCTGGGCGACGCTTTCGACCACATGGCGGACGAACTGGCGCACCGCGAGGCGCGCCTTCTCAGCAGTGAGCGAATGGCGGCCATTGGCCAACTCGCCGCAGGTGTCGCTCACGAAATGAACAACCCCATCGGCATCATCCGCGGCTACCTGAAGACGATGAGCCCAGACGAGGACGGGGAAACGCTTCGCGAAGAGCTCGCCATCCTCGACGAAGAGGCAAGTCACTGCCAGCGCATCGCCGACGACCTCCTGTCCTATGCGCGTACCGGGGAGCTCTCGATGGACCGCATCGAGGTCCACGATTTCGTGACCGAGACGGCCAAGCGCTTCGAAGGAAGCTCGAGCGCCGAGGGAACCCGGGTCGAGGTCACTGCCGACAACGCGGTCCTCGACGCAGACGGCGCGCGCCTGAGGCAGGTACTCCTCAATCTGCTCGTGAACGCCGCACAGGCCTCACCGCCGAACACGCCCGTTGAGGTTCGCGGGCGTGCCACCGCGAGCACCTACGTACTCGACGTCGTCGACCGGGGTCCTGGTGTCGCTCCGAACGACCGCTCCCGAGTCTTCGAACCATTTTTTTCGAAGCGCCGCGGCGGTAGCGGTCTGGGACTTGCCGTGTGCCTCGGCATCGTTCAAGCGCACCGGGGCTCCATCGACGTACTCGACGAACCGGGCGGCGGCGCCCTCTTCCGAGTGCGTCTTCCGCTGAAACAGCCAGTCGCAGAGGCGACCACACTGGCCGGCGTCGCACGGCGGGAGGACGCACATGCCTGACCGCCTGCCCACCCTGCTGGTCGTCGACGACAAGAAGAACATGGTCCGGCTCATGGCCAAGATCATGAAGAAGGACGCCACCGTGCGCACCGCAACGAGCGGCGCCGAAGCGCTCCGAGCGCTCGCGAGCGAACCGGTGGACGTCGTCCTGTGCGACCTCAAGATGCCGGACATGGACGGTCTGGACGTGCTCAGGGCCAGTCGCCGTCTGCGCCCTCGGGCGGAGTTCGTTCTGATGACGGCCTACGCGACCGTCGGAACCGCGGTCGAGGCTCTGAAGCTCGGAGCCTACGACTACCTCACGAAACCGTTCGAACCGGAGGCGGCGCGCGCCGTCCTGCTGCGAGCCCTCGCTCGAGCCGAACTGTCCCAACCCGATGACGAGGCGAACCCCGAGATTCTCCCCGGGGTTGTCGCTCGCTCGCACGCGATGCAAGAGCTCGCCGACATGGTCCGACGTATCGCGGACAGCGACGCCACGGCCCTTCTTCTCGGGGAGACCGGAACGGGGAAAGAGCGAGTTGCCCGTGCGATTCACGAGCTTTCGCCACGCGCCTCGCAGCGCTTCATCGCGCTCAACTGCGCGGCAATCCCTGCGGAGCTTCTGGAAAGCGAGCTCTTCGGATATGCCAAGGGAGCGTTCACCGGCGCGACGACCGAGAGAAAGGGTCTGTTCGAGGAGGCGCACGGAGGCAGCCTGTTCTTGGACGAGATCGGGGACATGCGCCCCTCGCTTCAGGCCAAGCTCACCCGGGTCTTGGAGGAACGCACCGTGCGGCGCGTCGGCGAGGCCCGTGAGCGAAAGGTCGACGTTCGAGTGATCGCCGCAACTCATCGGGACCTCGAGGCCATGGTGCAGAGCGGCACTTTTCGGGAAGACCTCTGGTATCGCCTCAACGTAGCCTTGATCCGCCTTCCGCCACTCAGAGATCGGGCGGATGACATCGAGCTTTTGGCAACACACTTTCTCCAGCTCCAGGCGGAGCGCCAGCGCGCTCGCGGCATTCAAGGCTTCACGGGGCAGGCGCTCGAAGCCCTTTGCGCCTTCGACTGGCCGGGGAACGTCCGCCAGCTCCGTTCGGCCGTCGAACGCGCCTGCGTCATTTCGCACGGGGAGGCAATCGACGTCGTAGATCTCCCACCCGAAGTGCTTCGCGGCGCAGAAACCGCCGGCGAGGACCCCTCGCTCGCGCTCTGCACTTGGGCTCAGGCCCTCGAGCGCGGCCGCGCCGACGTCGGGAGGCGCTATCTCGAATCGCTCATGCGTCGCTTCGAGGGCCAAGTCAGCGACGCAGCTGCACAGGCAGGCGTGGAGCGGGAGAGCTTCTATCGCCTCCTGCGCAAGCACGGTGTGGACGCCGCGGCCTTTCGTCCGCGGCCTGGCCGCGGAAAGTGACTGAACGGGTCACTCAGAAACTCGACGAGCCACTTTTCTCCACCCTCCCAGCAGACTCGTTTCTCGGATTGCTTCGCCATTTCAGTGAGTTAGAAGCGACAATCCGTTCTGGCACGCGTCGTGCTTTAGGATTCCCCCATGAAACCTGTCACGAGAGCCTTCGTCGGGCTCGGCTTCCTGGGGATTTCCACGTTTTCGTTGGGCGCCTGCGATTCCAAAGCGGACGCCGCACCCGAAAACCCGAGCGCCGAGGCCACTACCGAAAAACGTGTGACCGTCACGGTCACAGAAAAGGGCTACAGCCCGAGCGAGGTGCAAGCCCAGGCTGGAGAGCCCCTCACTTTGGTGTTCAAGCGCACGACGGACGCGGGCTGCGGGCACGAGATCGTCTTTCCCGATCGGAACATCAAGCGCTCGCTTCCGCTCAACGAAGAGGTCGAGGTGAAGTTGACGCCGAAGCGGGATGAACGCATCGCGTTCACTTGTGGAATGAACATGCACCGCGGCAGCATCGTCGCGACGAAGTAGTGGCCCGAAACCGAAATTCAGAGCCCCGGCGCATCGGCTTTTCCCGAGCGGTCTTCTCCTTCACCATGCTTTCCCTCGGCTGCGCAGGCACGTACGAGTCTTCGGTGCGGGACGATTTGGCCGCCCGGGAGGAGCGTTACAGCGAGGCGCCAGCTCCGAACGAGGCGCCCTCGGGCACGCGGTCGTCGCACGAAGTGGCCATCGACGGCAGTCTCGCCGGCTACCTCGCTGTGGCACTGCAAGAGAACCCGGAGCTCCGTGCTTCCTTCGAGCGCTGGGAGGCGAGTGTTCATCGGATCTCGAAGGCCCGGAGGCTCCCGAATCCCACCCTCGGCTTCGGGATTTTCATCCGGTCGATCGAGACCCGCGTGGGCCCACAGCAGGCTCGCCTGAGCCTCCAGCAAGCCTTTCCGTGGCCAACGAAGCTCACCGCGGGCGCTGATGCCGCATCCGCATCAGCGCGCTCCAACGAGCGCAGTTTCGACGCACAGACACTCGCGGTGTCCCTGCGGGTGGCCACCGCCTACTGGAACCTCTGGCAGATTCGAAGCACCCGCGAGATCCATCGCCAGCACGTCGACGTGATCCGCGGCCTCTCGGAGTCGGTTCGCGCTCGGATCGCAACGGGAACGGCCACGCTCGCCGAACTCCAGCAGATCGATCTGACCGTTGCGCGCCTCGAAGACAACATCCTCGGGATGGACGAGGATGAACGTGCGGCCGCTGCCCAACTCCGGGCCGCGATCGGATCGCAGGGCAATGCCCCAGTCCCCACGACCGACGGACCTCCCGAGGCGCTCCTCCCCGCAAAGTCCTCCGAGGCACTTGCTGCGGCAGCACGAAAACACCCACGGATCGAAAGTCGCGGTTTGCTTGCGGAATCCGCCGAGTCGACCGCGCGGGCCGAAGCAGCCGAGCGTTTGCCGAGCTTCAGTGTCGGCGCCGACTGGATCATCACGGGCGAAGCCGTGATGCCGAACACTCCCGACAGCGGAAAAGACGCCGTCATCGTCGGTGGAGCCGTGAGCCTCCCTCTCTGGCAGGGTAGCTACGCCGATAGCGTCGATGCCTCGCGGGCCGAAGCTCGAGCGCACCGATCCGAACAGCGTGCTCTGGAAAACCAGGCACTCTCCGACCTCACTTCGTCTCTTTCGAACGTGCGCGACGCGGCGCGGCGGGTGAAGCTGTATCGGGGGACTCTCGTGCCCCAAGCGGAATCGGCCTACGAATCCGTACTCGGTGCATACACGGTCGGGCGCGGAACCGTCGCCCAAACCCTTCTCGCCCAGCGCGATCTGCTCGAGCTTCGGGTCGATCTCGATCGAGCGCGCGCCGATCATGCGCGCGCTTGGGCTCGACTCGAAGAGATCGTGGGAGCGGGCCTCGAGCGCGCCACCGCGCCCTCCGCAGCGGAAGCAGGACCGCGCGGTGACGAAAACAAGCCTACCGAAGACGCCTCGCCTCGAGACGACGCGGCCCGAGAACCGAGCCCGAACAGCCGATGACCAGCGCAACGAAAGATTGGCTCCGAAAGCTCAAAGGGTTCTTCCAGCGCCATGGTGGCAAGGTCGGTCTCGTACTGATCGGCGTGCTGCTCGGAAATTCGGTCTTCGCCCTGCGCGCCTGTTCCCCCGAACCCCACGAGCATGCGGAGAGCAAGACCACCGAGGCGCCCGAAGACTCCGACACGACGATCTGGACCTGCGCCATGCACCCGCAGGTTCGACAGCCGGAGCCCGGTCAGTGCCCCATCTGCGGGATGGATCTCATCCCCGTCACGTCGGATCAGACGAAGGGCCCGAGCGATCCCAATCGCATCGTACTCTCGGACCGAGCGCGGAAACTGGCCGAACTTCGGACCACGACCGTGCGACGCCGAGCCGAAGCATCCGCCGACCTTCGACTCCTCGGTCGCATCGAACCGGACGAGACGACGCTGAAGACGGTCACAGCGTGGACCGGCGGTCGCATCGATCGCCTCTACGTGAACGTGACCGGAGAACGTGTTCATGCCGGGCAAGTGATCGCCACCCTGTACAGCCCCGAAGTGTTCGCAGCCCATCAAGACCTGCTGGTCGCCAAGCGCCAGGTGGGCCGCATGGCGCAAAGTCCCGAGTCGTCAAGAAATGCAGCTGAAGCGGCCTTGAACGCGGCGCGCGAAAGACTCCGCTTGCTCGGCGTTCCGGATAACGAGCTCGCACGCATGGAGACCGAAGAGCGCCCGACCCGCTCCGTGTCGATCCGCACCCCCTTCGGCGGCACCGTAATCGAACGACTCGCGACGGAGGGAGCCTACGTGTCGACCGGCACTCCCCTCTACCGAGTCGCGAATCTGAAGACTCTGTGGGTCCAGCTCGACGCATACGAGTCGGACTTGCCGAAGCTTTCGGTCGGACAGCAGGTGCGGATCGAGGTGCAAGCCATGCCCGGGGAGGTATTCGAAGGCAAGGTCACCTTCATCGATCCCACCCTCGAGCCCCAGCGTCGGACCGCGCAGGTTCGGGTCGAGGTCGAAAACCAGGACGGTCGTCTCCGCCCTGGGATGTTCGCCGAAGCCACGGTGGCCGCCGAGCCGAGGACGGGAGGAAGCCCCCTCGTGGTGCCCGCGTCGGCCCCCCTCTTCACCGGACGTCGCGCCATCGTCTACGTCGAGATAAAAAGTGGAGATCGCGTCGCCTATGAGCCCCGTACCGTGCGGCTCGGACCGCGCCTCGGCAAGTTCTATCCCGTCGTGGCCGGTCTCGCCGAGGGCGAGCAAGTCGTCACTCGCGGAGCCTTTGCTCTCGACGCCGACCTGCAGATTCGTGGCGGGAGCAGCATGATGTCAGCGCCCGACGACGAAGACGCGGGCACGTGGGACGCGGCAATCGAGCTGCCGGCGGCCGAGCGCAAGAAACTCGCGCTGGTCGTCGATGCCTACCTGGCCGTCCAGGAAGCGCTGGCAGCCGACGATCTCGAAGCGGCGAAGAAGGCAGCAGAGACCTTGTCCGAGGCCGCAGCGACCGTGAAGCTCGAGCGCCCGAGCGAGGCGAAAGCCGCCTGGGCGGAGGTTGAAACCACCCTTCGAAAGCACGCCGCACACGTCGCGATGGCGGGCGCTCTGGAAGGCGCGCGCACCGGCTTCGAAGCGCTGAGCGACGAGATCCAGGTGCTCCTCGGTCGCTTCGGCAACCCCACCGACAAGGCGTTGAGTCTGGCCTTCTGCCCCATGGCCGCCGGCAGCGAGGGGGCCTCCTGGATCCAGAAGGGCAGGGAGATCGAAAACTCGTACTTCGGCGAGTCGATGCGCACGTGTGGCGAGATCCGCCAGGAACTCGATCCGGGCAGCTATCTGATGCAGCCCAAAACCACTCAGCGCCCCGAATCAGCCCCGGCCCCCGCCCCCGCCGGAGGACACCAACATTGAAAACGGACGAGCCTCGGAGCGCGGCCCCTGCGGGTCTCTGGGAAGTCCTGATTGGCTGGTTCATCGACAACAAGCTGATCGTCTTCCTGCTTGCCGCGATGCTGCTGGCCGGCGGAGTCTATGTCGCCCCGTTCGATTGGAAGACGGATCCTCTGCCGCGGAATCCAGTCCCCGTCGACGCGATCCCCGACATCGGTGAAAATCAGCAACTGGTCTTCACCGAGTGGCCTGGGCGTTCCCCCAAGGACGTCGAGGACCAGATCACCTATCCGCTGACCACGGCGCTGCTCGGCATTCCCGGCGTGCGGACGGTGCGGAGCTCGTCGGCGCTTGGGTTTTCGACGATCTACGTGATCTTCGAGGACGACGTCGAGTTCTACTGGTCCCGCTCACGCGTGCTCGAAAAGCTCGCTTCTCTTGCTCCGGGAACGGTCCCCGACGGGGTGACGCCCACACTGGGCCCCGACGCCACCGCACTCGGTCAGATCTTTTGGTACACGCTCGAGGGGCGCGATGCCAAAGGCAACACCGTCGGCGGTTGGGATCCGGACGAGCTCCGAAGCATCCAAGACTGGACGGTGCGCTACGCACTGCAATCCGTCCCGGGTGTGAGCGAAGTCGCCTCGGTCGGCGGTTTCGTGCGCGAGTATCAAGTCGACGTCGATCCCGAGGCGATGCGTGCCTACGGCGTGACCCTCGGGCAGGTGGCGAGTGCCGTTCGCAACTCGAACCTGGACGTCGGTGCCCGTACCCTCGAGATAAACAACGTCGAGTATTTGATTCGAGGGCTCGGGTTCGTCGAGGGGCTCGACGATCTGGAGGAGACGGTCGTCGTCGCCCGGGAGCACACCCCGGTCCGCTTGCGAGACATCGGGAGTGTTTCCGAAGGACCCGCTCTGCGCCGCGGGGCCCTCGACGACGAAGGAGCACCGGCCGTCGGTGGCGTGGTGGTGGCTCGCTACCGCGAGAACCCGCTCGCCGTGATCTCGGGCGTGAAGTCGAGGATCGAGCAGATCCAAGCCGGACTGCCACGACGCACGTTGCAAGACGGCACCGTGAGTCAGGTGACGATCGTGCCCTTCTACGACCGCACCACGCTCATCCAAGAAACGCTCGATACCCTCTCTACCGCGCTCTACGAGGAGATCCTCATCACCATCATCGTGGTGTTGATCATGCTCCGGAACCTCCGAAGCTCGGTGCTGATCTCGGCAATGCTGCCCCTTGGAGTCCTCGCGGCCTTCGTGGTCATGAAACTCACGGGGGTGGATGCGAACATCATGGCGCTGGGCGGGATCGCCATCGCCATCGGGACGATGGTCGACATCGGGATCGTGTTCGTCGAGAACATGAACCAGCACCTCGAGCGCGCCGGCCCCACCGACAACCGTCCGGCGGTGGTGCGCCGAGCTGCCGCCGAAGTCGCACCCGCGGTCATGACGTCGGTGCTGACGACGATCGTCAGCTTTCTGCCGGTCTTCGGTCTGTCATCGACCGAGCTTCGGCTGTTCGCCCCCCTCGCCTTCACCAAAACCTTCGCGATGGCCTCGGCTCTGGTCGTCGCCATGCTTCTGCTCCCCGGCGCGGCGCTGCTCATGTTCCGCCGTCGCCCCGTTGCACCTCAGACGTCGACGCGTGGTCTTCGCAAGGTCGCCGTGTCGCTTTTTCGCGCGGAGCACTTGCGTGACTGGCTCCTTCTGGGTCTCGGGCTCTTTTTGTGCCGGTTCAGTCTTGCGGGAGGCCTGTTCGTCGCGGCGCTCGGCGCTTACCGCCTGGCGCGACCGTTTCTGCCTCCCGCCGTGTGCCGGCACCTGACCTCGGCCGAGAACGTGCTCGCGGTGCTCGCCGTGGGTCTCCTGCTTGCGGACCATTGGCTACCACTCGGGCCGGGCAAAGGCCTCCTGGTGAACGCGCTCTTCGTCGCCGCGCTCATCGGCACCGTCATGGTGACGTTTCGTTGGTTCGAGTCCAGCTACCCAACGCTTCTGCGGTCCATTCTGCAGCGAAAACTGGTCTTTCTCCTGATCCCCCTCGGGATCTTCCTCTTCGGCACGACCGCTTGGCTTGGTTTCGACCGGGTCTTCGGGTTCCTCCCTCAGTCGGTCCGCACGAGCCGTCCAGTAGCCTCGATGGCTCACACCTTCCCTGGTTTCGGCCGGGAGTACATGCCCCCCTTCGACGAAGGCTCCTTTCTCTACATGCCGACGACGATGCCGCACGCATCGATCGGACAGGTACTCGAGATGCTCTCGGAGATGGATGCGGCCATTGCCCAGATCCCCGAGGTGGACCGGGTCGTCGGCAAGCTCGGACGCGTGGACAGCGCTCTCGATCCGGCGCCCGTGTCGATGATCGAGACCGTCATCACCTACAAGGCCGAATTCCGTATCGACCAAGACGGTGAGCGAATAAGGCAGTGGCGCGATCACATCAGCTCGCCCAGGGACATCTGGGGTGAAATCGTGAAAGCTGCCGAGCGGCCCGGAGTGACCAGCGCGCCGACCTTGATGCCCATCAACGCGCGCATCGTCATGCTCCAGAGCGGCATGCGAGCACCGATGGGGATCAAAGTGCATGGGCCGAGTCTCGAGGCCATTGAATCCTTCGGACTTTCGCTCGAATCGATCTTGAAAACCGTACCGGCCGTGAAGGCGGAGACGGTGTTCGCCGACCGGGTCGTCGGAAAGCCCTATTTGGAGATCGAGCTCGATCGCGAGGCCATCGGCCGCTACGGACTCACGATCGTCGACGTCCAGAAGGTGCTCCAAGTCGCTCTCGGCGGCATGACCCTGACGCGGACGGTCGAAGGCCGCGAGCGCTACCCGGTGCGGGTCCGCTACATGCGAGAGGAACGCGACTCGATCGAAGCGCTGGACGACATCTTCGTTCCGACGCCCATGGGTGAACAGATCCCCCTCACCCAACTCGCGGAGCTTCGCTACGTGCGCGGCCCCCAGATGATCCGCGCGGAGGACACCTTCCTGACGAGCTACGTGCTCTTCGATCGAAAGTCAGACGTCGACGAAGTGGGCGCCGTCGAGCAGGCTCGCGAGGTCATTCAAGACAAGATCCGTAGCGGCGAGCTCGAGGTCCCGGCAGGAGTGAGCTTCGAGTTCGCCGGTTCGTACGAAAACCAGGTGCGGAGCGAAAAGCGCCTCATGGTGCTGATCCCCATCGCGCTGGCCGTCGTTTTCATCCTGCTTTACCTCCAGTTCCATCGCGCCGTGACGAGCGCGATCATCTACTCGGGAGTCCTGGTCGCCGTATCGGGTGGCTTCATCCTGCTCTGGCTCTACAACCAGCCCTGGTTTCTGAATTTCGACGTGCTCGGGATGTCGATGCGGGACCTCTTTCAGGTCGGCCCCACGAACCTTTCCGTCGCCGTTTGGATCGGCTTCATCGCTCTCGTCGGCATTGCGACCGACGATGGCGTCGTGATGTCGACGTATCTCAAACAGCGCTTCGAGAATGCCCCCCCCATCACCATCGAGGACGTGCGACAGCGCACGCTCGAAGCGGGCACCCGCCGGGTCCGTCCTTGCTTGATGACGACGGCCACCACCATCCTCGCCCTTCTGCCCGTGATCACCTCTCAAGGGCGAGGCTCGGACGTAATGGTGCCGATGGCCCTCCCGGCCGTCGGCGGCATGACGATCGAGCTCATCACTTTGTTCGTGGTGCCAGTGCTCTACTGCGCGGTCGAGGAGCGCAACGTGAAGCGAAGCTCGCGGGCCGGGGGCGTGCCGCAGATGCTCGAAGGCCCACCGACGGGGCCAGGCGAAGCTCCGTCGCGCTGAAGGCGCCTCGGCGCCCCACCACCCGCAGCTCAGAGGTTCGGTCCTCCGTGCGTCATACGCCGCGTGCACTCGCGTACCCGGCGCCAGCTGCTCCTCGGTTCCGCAGAACGAACAGCGATCATTTTTCGGCTCTTTTTCCCACGCCGAATGTCGCATTCGCGGGGACTCGTTCGTCCTTTCCATGAAGACCGAACGCGACCGGGATCGGCCTGGCCGCCAGGCGCCACCCCGCACAGGACGAGATAGTGCTCTTATTTCGAAGGTTTTGCGAGCCCAGCACCGAACGGACCACCGGCCACGTGACCGTTCCCCGCGGCCCGGGCGGACCCCAGGCGATGCCCCAGAAGCTCTCCGACCGCCGTCTTTCGAGGAACCGCGCAATGAATGCTTTTTCCGGATTCGATCCCCAAGCTCTTTCCCTTCTGAAAAAGCTGCCCACGTTCGACGAACAGCGGTTCGCCGACGCCCGCCCGCTTCTGGCGAGCGGCGTCCGCGAGCCGGGGGCTGCACTGATCGAAGAGGTAGCCCGAACCCTCGATCCGACGCTCACGGTGAGCCGTCGCTCTTCGGTCTCACCCTTGCACCGGGACCTGCGCTTCGCGAAGCCCGGCGCGCCTCGCTACAAGGACCACCTGCTGCTCACCGCTTGGACCGGGAAGGACAAGAAGACCGCCCCCACCCTGTGGATTCGCGTCGATGCGGAGTCGGTGGGGTTCGCGAGCGGAATCGCGTTTACCCCCGCACTGCGCGCCCGCTGGCGCGTGGCCGTGGCGAGCGATTCCGGCGACGTCTTGTCGCAGCACGTCGCGGCGCTCACGAAAAGCCACGCTGCTCATCACCTCGATGTGGCGGGTCGCGAACTCAAGAGCGTGCCCCGGCCTTGGACATCCGACCATCCACGGGCCGATTTGTTCCGGCACACCTCCTTTCAAGTCCGGTTCCGCGAGCCGCTGCCTCGCCTGGCGAGCCAGGCGAACTTCGCCGCGTGGTGCGTGGAGCGATTGAAGGAGCTTCTGCCGGTGCATGATTGGCTCGTTTCCGAGCTGGGAGACTCCGCACCATGACATCAGAAGAACTGTTTTGGGAGCTCGCCTCCGAGCTTCGTGCCGAAGATCCTCGGGTGGTCGAGGGCACGATCATGAACGGGCGCTGCCTCCGGGTCGGCAAAGAGTTTCTGGCGCTGGTCGACTTCAAGGGGTCGGGGCTCGTCGTGAAGCTGCCGCGCGAGCGCGTTGAGGAGCTCATCGACCAAGGAAAAGGAAAGCCCTTCGCTCCGGCGGGGCGTATCTTCAAGGAGTGGCTCTCCGTGCCCAAGCCGGACCGACGCCGTTGGCGCGCCCTGCTTCTGGAGGGAGTCGCGCACGTCTCCAAGTAGCTGCCGCGTCGCACACATTCTGCTGTGGGGCCAAACGATTGATGGTTCCCAAAACGAAGTCAGTCGACTGGCGGCGCCGTGGCCCATCCGCACCCTCTTTCCCCGTGCTCTACATCTCAGGCTGAAGGATCTCGAAGACCACGCCTTGCGGATCGGTCAGTCTGGTGAACCGACCCACGCCGGGCATCGAAACGACCGGAGCCGCCAACTTGCCCCCGAGGGACTTGGCCTTTTCGATCGTGGCATCGCAGTCGTCCACCATGAAGTAGGGCGCCCAGTGGGACGGCACCTCCTTCGGCAGCACGCTCGGCATTTCCATGATCCCGCAGGAGGGCTGCTCACCCACCTTGCACACGTAGTACTTGCCGCCGTCCGGCATCGGCATCGGGGCTGTCTCGAATCCAAACAACTTTTGGAAGAAGGCCACCGACGCGTGGACGTCGCGGCTCAGCAATTCCGCCCAGGTGATGGCCCCGTGGTGTCCCTGGATCGTGGTCCCGATGTGCGCGTTGGGCTGCCAAAGCGCCGCGACGCCTCCTGCAGGTTCGGCGAACACACACATGCGACCGAAGTCATAGACGTCGAAGGGTGCGGCCAGAACAGTTCCTCCGTTTTCACTCACCTTCTTGGCGCTCGCGTCGACGTCGTCGACGGTGAAGTAGCAAGTCCAATGCGGTGGCACCCCTTGCGACCGCTCTTCCTCCGGCTGGGGAAAGACGGCAGCGGCATCTTCGCCTTCAAGCCGGGCCATGCTGTAGAAGCCCGCGTCTCCCATCGGCATGTCTTCGAATCTCCAGCCGAAGAGCTCGGAGTAGAACGTTTTGGCGGCGTCCGGATCCGTCGTGCCGAGATCCGTCCAAGAAAACATGCCGGGAGTGTGCTTCGTGATCTTCTTCATGGTGGGTCCTCACATCCCGCCCCGTTCAGCGCAAAGACTGGGAGCGCCCCCCGACGAACGTCCGAGGGGCGAACAGGACGGCACCGCAGACGTGGCGCGTCAATCCCCGACGAACCTCGGCGCCTCGGTTCGGCATCGTCGAAATTCAGTCTTGCTGCAGGCGCATTGACGTGACGTCTGCGCCGAGTGGGATCACCCGAGCCCGCGCGCCTCGGCGAAGGAGCCCTGGAGCGTGAAGCTCCCCCCGCCGCGCTGTGAACGACTTGCGGCACGAAAGCGGAGCGACCATCGTCGTGCGGACCGCGCATCGGCGCACGAAGCATCGAGCCGGCCGCGATTTCATTCGGAGGGGTTCTGCATGGTCTACGACGTGGTCATCGTGGGGGCCGGTCCGGCGGGACTTTCCGCCGCGCTCGCACTCGGTCGCGCGCGCCGACGAGTTCTGCTGTGCGATTCCGGACCGCGACGGAACGCGGCCGCCGAGCACATCCACAACTTCGTCACGCGCGACGGAACACCACCCGGCGAGTTTCGACGAGTCGCGCGTCAGCAGCTCGAACACTATGCGAACGTCGGTGTACGAGACGTCCGCGTCGCATCCATAACGGGTACCCGCGGCGCGTTTCGCGTCGACGTGACAACGGAGGTCGTCGAGGCGCGTCGCATCCTCCTCTGCGCAGGAATGGTCGACGAAATGCTCCCGATCGACTGCGCCCGTCGTTCGCCTCACGACCCGCGGGGGCCAACTCGAAGCCGTGGAGCTCGCGGGCGGCACCACGGTTCCGTGCAACGCCCTTTTCGTGCATCCCCCGCAGAAGCAGATCGAGCTCGTCCACCAGATGGACGTGGAACTCGATGACGCTGGCTTCGTCCCGGTCGATGCCACAACGGGCGAGACGTCCCTCTCGGGGATCTACGCCGCGGGCGATCTGACGACGCCAATGCAAGGGGCCATCCTCGCGGCGGCGGCCGGTACGCGCGCAGCTGGAATGCTCAACCACGAGCTGACGACGGAACTTGCAGTGACGGGCGCGCTGTGAGGGGTCAGTGCTGCGCCGCCTTGACAGCAGCTGCCTTCCACCGCTCTGCCGAGGCGCTCAGCCGTCGCCTCTCCGGTCCGGTGCGCGCGGCATCGAGGTACGCTTCCACGGGGTAGTCGCACTTCCCGCTCAGCAGGCACTTCTTCAGACCGAGGGCCCGCGCATTGGCGCCAGCCTTCCGCAGGGCAGCCACCGCGGCGTCGTGCGGGGACACCGGAGCGCCACTCACCTTCGATCCGGAATCCGTAGCGCCCTCCGCTCGAGTCGTCTTCGATGATCGCAAGCCGGGGGCTTCGAGCGAGAAGGCCGCGCCCGCAACCGCGAGGACGATCCCGAGAACGACGGCCGGACCCCAGCGTCGCCGCCTTTCGTCGTCTCGAGCTTCAACACGCCGGTCGGTGGGCTGGGTCGCTCCTGGAGCTCGCCCGACGATTTCGGCGACCTCTTCAGTGCTGAGCTCGAACCATCCGAGCTTCAGGTGCCGGGGGGCTAGATGAGCGTGCAACGCTGCTTCGAGTGTCTTCCCGCCGGGAATCACCGCTTCGAGATGAAGCTCTCGCGGATTGCTTGCGTCGAGGTCGTGAA
Organism: Polyangiaceae bacterium; assembly: GCA_050289625.1. GTDB lineage: Bacteria > Myxococcota_A > Polyangia > Polyangiales > Polyangiaceae > NIC37A-2. The sequence continues at coordinate 33,983 of JBNKGC010000037.1, forward strand.
GCCGCTCCTCGGGGACTTCACACTGGCCGATGTTCACGTCGGTCGATTGACCAGCGCGAATGAAGCAGAGATAGCCGGTTCGTTCAGCCGTCACGGGAGGAGCGGCAGCATAGCGCGATCGTCGCTCGGCGTCCCCGGCTGTCCCAGGGGACAGTCCCGGGGGGACAGCGCCACCATCGAATCCGGAAAAGGCCAAAATCAAGCCGAATGCTCACGCGCGACCGTTGGCACGGAGGATGCTGACGGGACTGCGGCCGGTATCGGACAGGCCATGAGCGACGCGTACCACGTCGACCGGAACATGGATCGGATCGGCCCCATCCGGTGTCATGGTGAAAATCATCGCTTGCGACGATCGCAGAAAGCAAGAGCGGCAGGGTTCAACCTTGGTCGAGCGAAGCCCGCACTTCGCGGGTGAACGCGCTCAGCGAGAACGGCTTTTGAATGAAGTGCACGCCCGCTTCCTGCAAGACGCCCTGGAAGCCCATCACGTCCGCCGCGTAGCCCGACATAAAGAGAACCCGGAGGGACGGTCGCATGGCGACTAGCTTCTCGTACAGGGTCCTTCCGTTGCCGTCTTCCAAGACCATGTCGGAGACCAACAGCTGGATCTCGCCCGTATGCCGGGTCGCCGTGGCCACTGCCTCCCCCACGCTGCGGGCAGCGAGCACCCTGTACCCAGACCTCCGCAAGACGTCGACGGCTAGGGCGCGGACACGGTCCTGGTCTTCGACGACCAGAACCGTCTCACCTTTGCCCTGGGGCCTGGCCGTTTCGGCCGAAACCGCGGGGACCAGACCGCTGTCGCCCTGGCGGGGGAAGTAGATCCGAAACACGGTCCCATGCCCGGGTTCGCTGTAGACGGAAATGTGGCCCCCATGCTGCTTGACGATGCCATAAACCGTGGCCAGACCGAGACCGCTCCCCTTGCCCTCGCCCTTGGTCGTGAAGAACGGCTCGAAGATTTTGTCCAGGGTCGCCTTGTCCATGCCGACCCCGGTATCGCTCACCGACATCAGGACATAAGGCCCCGGAGCCACGCCCGCGTGCTGCTCCAACGACTGGTCGTCCAGAACGGTCTCGCTCGTCTCGATGCACAGGCGGCCGCCCTGTGGCATGGCGTCCTGCGCATTGAGGGCCAGATTCATGATGATCTGCTCGAGCTGTCCGACGTCGGCCTGGATTGCGCCGAGCGAGGGCGCCATGCGCAGCGCGAGCGTAATGTTCTCGGGTAACGTTCCGCGAAGCATCCGCTCGAACCCGGTGATCACGCCGTTCAGGTCCACCGGCTTCATCTCCAGGGTCTGCTTCCGGGCGAAGGCGAGCAGCTGACGCACCAGGTCGCGGGACCGCTCGGCCGCGCCGACAATCTCCTCCGCGGCCTCCCGGCGCGGGTCGTCCGGAGCCAGGTCGTCGCGGAGCAGATCCGCATAGCCCATAATCGGTGTGAGCATGTTGTTGAAGTCATGGGCGATGCCCCCAGCCAGGCGCCCAACCGACTCCATCCGTTGCGCTTGGAAGAGCTGTTTCTCCAGCTTCTTGTGCTGCTCCTCTGCCCTCACACGCTCGGTGATGTCGCGGGCAACCATCACGATGCTGTCCTCTGACATCGGTGAGAGTGTGGCAGTGAACCAATAGACCTCGTCCCGAATCGGTAGGCTGTATTCGGTTGCGACAGGTTGACGGGTCGCCAGGGCCTTCGTGATGTACCCGAGGAAAACGTCGGCTTGGGCTTTGGGAAAGACATCGTGGAGCGTCTTGCCCATCAGCTCCTGCGGTGGCCGGAATAAGAGGGACGGATTCGTCTCGGGGATTCTCAAGTAGCGGCCCTCGGCATCGACGACCAGCACGACGTCCGTCATGGCGGTGATCAATGCTCTCAGCTCGGCCTCCGAGGTGCGCAAGGCCTCCTCCGCTTTCCGCCGTTCGGTGATGTCGCGGCCAACGCCGATGATCGCCGTGACCTGACCGCCCTCGTCACGCAGGGCGGTATCAGCCCAGGCTAGCCAGCGCCAGCCATCTTTGGTCATGGCGCGCTGCTCCAGGTAGGCTGTGTACGGAGGGACGTAGAGGCTCTTCATAGCCTCGGTGGTCGGTTCTCGATCCTCTTCATGCACGAGGGGCATGAAAGTCGAGCCCAGGAGGTCTTCTTCCGTCTTCCCGAAGGTCCGGCAGTACGAAGGACTGACGAACAGAAACTTCCCGCTCGTATCCACCTTCACGACGAGGTCGGTCTGGTTCTCGATCAGCAGCCGGTACCTGGATTCGCTAGCGGCTGCCTTGGCACGCTGCTCTTCCAGCTCCTCCGTGAGCGCGCGCAGGGCCCGGTTCTTCTCCTCCAGGTCCGCCTTCTGCTGCTGAAGCTGAGCGAGCCGCTGTCGCAGCTCCGGGTAGTGGCTCTTGCTGGTCGACCTCTCACCGAGGCCCATGATCATCCGACGCAAACGCTCGGCGGCCTCCCGGTCAGAACGCCCGCTCATAGCATCGCCGTAGTTCGTCCGGAGTAGGCGTCCTCGGGTTGGTCACCAAGCACATGTCATCGAGCGCGCGTTCGACCAGGCAAGGGATGTCTTGCCTGGACAAGCCCAGGTCGCGCAGCCCCCATCGGATCCCCACTTCCTCCCGGAGGTCCGCTAGCTTCTGAGTCAAGCTCACCTTGGCGTTCGATTCGGTGAGCGCCGCAGCGGGCAGACCCAGCGCTCCTGCGATGGCCAGGTAGCGTTGCTCCGCCGCCTCGTAGTTGAAGGCCACCACGTGCTCCATCAGGATCGCATTGCAAACGCCGTGCGTCGCGTCCAAAAAGCCGCCGAGGCTGTGGGCCATGGCGTGCACCATCCCCAGGCTCGCGCTGGAGAAGGCCAACCCTGCGCAAAGGCTGGCGAGCATCATCCTCTCTCGCGCCTGCAGGTTCTCTGGCTCCTGCACGGCGTGCAGCAGACTCGTGGACACTAGCCTCATCGCCTCCAGCGCGAATAGGTCGGTGATCGGGGAGCTGGCGGTGGACACATACGCCTCGACCGCGTGTGACAGCGAATCCATCCCGGTGGCCGCCGTCAGCTCCGAATCCATGGTGGTCGTGGTGGCAGCGTCCATGAGCGAGACGTCCGGGATCACCACCTTGCCGACGATGGAGATCTTCCGTCTCCGCTTCGTGTCCGTGATGACGTCGAACTGGGAAACGTCGGCCCCCGTCCCAGCCGTGGTGGGCACGAAGATCATCGGCGGACCCGGCAACCGAACCTGGTCGACACCGCTGAACGACAGAATGTCCGCGTTGTTGGTGCTCGAAATGCCAATCGCCTTGGCGCAATCCATCGGACTGCCACCGCCGACCGCCACGATCACGTCGCAGCCCTCTCGACGGTAGAATTGCGCCCCATCCATCACCTCGTGGTCCTTCGGATTGGGCGTGACGCCGTCGAACAGCGCGCAGTCGATGCCTGCCTCGAGGAGGGACCCTCTGACCAGCCCGGCCCAGCCGGCCCGAGCAACGCCTGGATCCGTGACCAGTAGCACCTTGCGGGCGCGGTAGTTCGCCGCATAACGCCCGGCAAGGCCGAGCGCACCCGCACCGAAAAAGAACTCCGGCGCTATGAATCTCCTCAGCTCCAAGCGGAGGCAGGTGCCGCTTTCCATGGGACCCCACACCGGGCGCGCACAAGAAATCTACGGCAGCAAACCAACAAGCGGTCGCTCTTTCGCGTGGCAGCACGCGTCCGGTCCAAGGCTTGTCCGAACATCCGAACGAGGGTGGTCAACATTCGTTGGAGAGCTTGCCGCCCGCGTCTCCCCGCCGGGGCAGATCTCACCGCCGGGGCCGATCGTCCCCTGCGCGGCAAAAGGCTCGGCGGGGGACTCAGTACACCGAAAGCGCCGTGCCGAACCAGACGGGGGACATCTCGGGCCGGTGCAGCGTCAAGTCCGGCTCGGGGAAGGCGGTCGCGCCTAGCTTTCCTTCCCCTCCATAGTAGACGTAGGCCACCCCAGCATCGTTGACTACGTCGTTCACGAGGCGACCCGAGAGCGCGAGATCGCTGAATCCATCCCCGTTGAAGTCCGCTCGGTTCACGATAACCTGCGCGAAGCGCGTCTTATTCTCCAGCGCCGGAGACCCCGCAATCGAGGCCGCTGGTGTTGGGTCGCCTCCGAACGCAGCGGGTTCGTACACATGAGCCCGCCCCTGCTCCTCGGCGGCGTCCGAATAATAGGGCTCGCCAACCCAGAGCTCCGCGACGTCGTCGCCGTCCATATCACCGCCGAATGCGACCGACTCGCCGTAGTGCGAACCATTCTGAGGCGAGTCGGGAACCAGACTGCTCGCCGTTTGGCTGACGCCGTCGCTACCGCCGCGAAAGAGGTAGACCGCTCCGTGTAGTTCGCCCCCCTCGCGAAGGAAAGCCTGGCCAACGAGCACGTCGGCATACCCGTCACCGTCTACATCCACGCGAGGAGCAAGCGTGAACCCGAAGTAGCTGTTGGCGGCCGGCTGTGGGTTGTGAAGCTCAACGTGGACTTCGGCCTCGATGCCCTCGGGACCCCCATAGTACGCGTAGTAGATTCCGTTGTCGGTCGGGCCATCATCGTAGAGAGGGCTGCCGACAACGAGATCATCGAACCCGTCGCCATTGATGTCACCAGGGCTCCCCAGTGCGGTTCCGAACCACGACGTGGGTTGCGGATCAGGGGGAACCAGTATGCGGTCTGGGGCGAGTGAAAGCCCGTCCGGGCCCCCATGGTGGATCGTGATGCGTCCCGCCTCGAGATCGTCTTCAAACGATGCATCCGGAGTAGCAATGGCAACATCGTCATACCCGTCGTGATTCACGTCCCCGACACCGGCCACTCGCAGGCTCACACCGTCGCCTCCGTGCTCGAGTGGCGCTGCTCCGAGCGTCGGTCCGTCCTTCCCCCCCAACATCAGCCAGGCAGCACCGCTGCGTGCCACCAGGACGTCTCCATAGCCATCTCCGTTCGTATCCCCGGCTGCGGCGATACCCTTGCCAAACCCCGTACCCAAGTCACCGACTGGCTCATCGGGGTTGGCGATGGTGGCTGTCGGGGCAGACTCGAGCCCGTCGGGCGAGCCGCGGTACCAATAGAGAGTCCCCGCTTCGCGCTGCCCGGCCGTGTCACGACCGGGCGCACCGACCATCAAGTCCGAATAGCCATCCCCGTCGAAATCGTCCGCGAGCATACCCACTCGCAGGACGCGCGTTGGCGCAGCCGGACCGCAGCCATCCGAATCGCAAGCGCGCACAGTCCAGTAGTAGACACGCCCCCCGGCGGTTGGTGTCGCGGGGAAGCGAATGGTCACAGGCAAGTCTTTGGGCAACGCGTAGTACGTATCCGTGAGCTCGGCTTCGTCCACCTCGGGTTGGTCAGAGAAGGCGCAGTTGGGCAACTCTCCTTCGCACCTGTTGTCGACGGTCAGCCAATAGTGGGTAGCACCTTCCACTTTGGCCCAGCGGAATATCGGGCGCAGGGGAGCCGGCGCAGGTTGGCCCGAAACCCGGCTGCTTCCGGTAAAGGCGGCGTGGGCGGGAGAAATCAGGCGGGGCGATGGCAAGGTCGGCTCCTCGACGGGACCTCCGCCTGCCCCACCCTCTCCAGCAGCGCCACCCCCTCCAGCAGCGCTACCCTCTCCAGCAGCGCCACCCGAGGCCTGCTGACCCCCCGACCCACCTGCGGTCTGGTCGCCATCACCTCGCACCAACTCGGCCGGGCTCGTGAGCAATGAACAAGCGCCCAGCGGCAACACGACGCAAAGCGGCCACAGCGCCCTCAATGTCCGTTGCATCAGAATCCTCCCGTCAGGTGGAGGCCGGCGCCTTTCGGTCCGATTGCCGGAGCCACCCGGAATGCGAGGGACTCCTTCGAGTCCTCCTCCGGGGTGCGGAAGTATAGATAGCTCGTCAGTCCGGCGGACACGATGGCAGCACCGATCATGATGTCGGTGACTAGGCCGAGGGTTTGCACCTGGCCGCGCAGGTCGCCGGCCCGATCGACTCGCGTGCCATCGTTGGCCTGCTTGTATTCGTCGCTCTTCGATAGTGTCATGAGTCCGGTCACCGTGGCCCCGGCCGCCAGTGCTCCAGTTGCAGCGATGCCGACGTAGACGAATGGCGAAACGCCTTTGGTCTCAGCGGCCTGACTCTCCTTCGGGGTCTCGACCGGCGTGGCGACCGGGACGGGGCGAGGAGGAGCGGGCTGCGTCGTCGGCGCCAGGGTCAGTCGAACGGTTTTCTCGGCGCCTTCGGCGAGCGACAATTCCACGTGCCCCACCTCACCTTCCCGTCGACCCTCGACCAGGTGCTTGCCTGGATCGACGGGAAACGGAACGCCGAGCACTGCCGAGGGAACGGGAGAACCATCGATGCTCAAGGTGATTTGCTCGACCGGTCCCTCCACCTGGATGGTCACGTGCGCGATGCGCGGCTCCAATTCCGTCAGCAGGGCGCGGGCATCCTCCTGCGCCTTGTGGAAGGCACTGGGGGCCGAGGGTCGGAGGTTCATGGTGACGATCTTTCGGAAGGCCTCGCGCGCCAAGACGAGGCGGCCCTCCGCCTCGTGGGACAAACCGATGTAAAGCAGGTGAGTCGGCGCCGATCGCACTGACTCGGCCCGCTCCAGAAGGCGGATGGCTTCATCGTACCTGCCTTCCTCGTAAGCCTTGACACCAGCGGTGGCAGAAGCTCGAGCCGCAGTGTTCTCCGCAGCAGTCTGGGCGTGGGAGAAAGACGCCGTCGCACCTATGGCCAGCGCCAGGGCAATAGCAAATCTCCTCTGGCGGAATCCTGAAACTGGTCGGTGATTCATCATTGAAGCTCGACATCCGTCCCGCGGATGCTTCCTACGGCGATCACCGCTTGCGGTGACCGCAGAAACAAAGAACGGCAGTTGAAGACTGCGGGCTCGCTGCCGATTCGGCCCTCACCTGGCGGGGCCGAATCGGCGCAGAGCAGCTCAAAGGCAACTGGAAACCGCTGCAAGTCACGGTGCAACAACTGCCTCATACAAGGCTTCTACTTC